>PAWY01000007.1 GCA_002714305.1 Methanobacteriota archaeon
CCAATGTTCCTCATTGTCCCGGAGGTGAAATTGATGTCGACGATGCAAGAATTTGACCTCCCCGCTCGCTGGACTTCTTTGCTTCAAGACAAGTACTCCGAAGCCATCCACAATTTGGCCAAAATGTGGCCAGACGAGGGGTCGCTCGAGGTCTCTTTTCGAGAGGTTGAGGGATATGACCATGAGTTTGCGCAGGACATTTTGAGCAATCCCGACCACCATTTCAGGGCTGCCAATCAAGCGCTTCGTCAATTTCTCCTCGATGCGGGTGAAGGCAACCTGATGCCCTTCGTTCGCATCATTCACCTNCCAAGCGACCAAGTTCGCACGGTTTCTCAACTCCGTGCNGATGACATTGGNCGCATGATCGCCATTGATGCAGTGACCACAAAAATCACCGGCGTCCGCCCTCGCTTGTATTCTGCCGTGTTTGAGTGCGTTGCGTGTGGCCACACCATGGAGCTCAATCAGCCCAATGANCAAGAACTCATCGANCCGNTNGANTGCATCCAAATCGANGGAGGNTGNGGNCGTCCNAAACGCCAGACNAGGTTCNTTCTNCAACAGCAAGCCTCNCACCTCATCAATTCNCAGTTTGTTGAACTCCANGAACTTCCTGAGCAGATGAAAGGTGGCATTCAACCGGAACGCATTCTCTGCATCGGTGAACAAGACTTGGCTGGCCGTTTGAACCCCGGTGACCGCGTGAAAGCCAACGGCGTCCTCTTCATTCGCTCGCAACGAAAAGGGGGCAAGGACACGCCTGTGTTTGACATCTTTTTGCGCATTCATTCCTTGGAGCGACAAAACATTCCACTTGAGGANATCATCATTTCAGAGGAAGAGGAAAACGAAATCAAAGACATTGCCCGCGATGAGGGTGTTTACGATCTCCTGACACGCAGCATTGCTCCATCCATTTTTGGCATGGAGCGCATCAAGGAATCNCTCATGCTCCAATTGTTCGGAGGCGAAGCCCAAGTGAACGAAGACGGTACTCGAAACCGTGGCGACATTCACATCCTCTTGATGGGCGACCCTGGTGTAGCAAAATCACAACTTTTGCACTACATGTCCACCATCTCTCCCCGTGGCCGGTTTGCATCGGGGCAATCAGCTTCAGCGGCCGGTTTGACCGCCGCCGCCGTCCAAGACGCCGCCGCCGATGGCCGTTGGACGTTGGAAGCCGGCGCTTTGGTGCTCGCTGACCTTGGCCTTGCCGCCATTGATGAATTCGACAAGATGAACACCGCTGACCGTTCGAGCATGCACGAAGCCATGGAGCAACAGAGCATTTCCATTTCAAAAGCGGGGATCAACGCAAGCCTGCGCACACGGTGTGCCGTTCTGGCAGCGGCCAACCCAACCAGTGGGCGTTTTCAACCGATCAGCGATGCGCCCTTCACGTCCCAAATCAACCTCGCTCCACCGCTCATTTCTCGGTTTGACATCATTTGGCTGATGACCGACACACCAAATGAGAATGACGATCAAAAGATTGCTTCCCACATCATCGATAACCGCCTCAAAGGAAGCAGCGAATTGCTCGTAAAGGAAGGAACGATTCCGGACCCAACCCGCTCTGCTGCGCAACGCAAAGATGCCAAGAAAGTGAACGGCAAGTACGCCATTCTACCGCGCGACCTCTTGCGAAAGTACGTGGCCTACTCCAAGCGAACCTTCCATCCCAAATTGGATGACGAAGCCAGAGCAAAAATCGTGGCCTACTACGTTGAAACCCGAAAGACTGGAGGCGAGTCCGAAGACAGTGTGGCCATCACCGCTCGGTCCCTTGAAGCCCTTTCACGCTTGGCGGAGGCCAGTGCACGCATCCGCCTCTCCGACAAAGCCACGGCTGAAGACGCTGAACGCGCCATTCGCTTGACGAAGACTTGGCGCCACGAACTCATGGGCGAGAATTTCGACATGACCACCATCGAATCGGGCAAGAAGGGCAAGGTTCGAAACCAAGAGAAGCAGATCATCGACATCGTGTCGGTCTTGCAAAACGACTCAGGCACGGCTGCGAATTTGCTCGATGTTCTCACCGAAGCCGAACGCCTGGACATTCCACGAAGCAAAGCCGAGGACATCATCGACAAGTTGTGCCGCGATGGACGCATGATGCGCCCCTCTGGATACGATACGCTTCAGGTCGTTTGAGTTTCAACCAAGGGTTGTGCTCATGAAGGGTGAGCGCTTGGCAAGGTCATGGCCGATGAACCCCAGGGTGATGTTCACCGTTCTTCGGCCTTGGACCCTGAGCAATTGGGGTTCATGTGCGGACTTGAGGTGCATCAGCAATTGGCGACGGGCAAGCTCCATTCGCGAGAAAGCGGGGAACTCTACGACATCACCATTGACACGCTCCCCGAAGATTGGCCCCGTTTTGAACGCCGCTTGCGAGCAAGCCGGGGTGAAGGCGGGGCGGTTGACGTGGCGGCAAGGTTTGAGTCAAAGCGCAACCGAACCTTCGTCTACGCACAATCCCCGAATGCCGGCCTTATCGAACTTGACGAACAACCCCCCTTGGCGTTGGACGAAGACGCCGTGGACATCACCTTGACCGTCGCAGCCTTGCTGAATTCAAAACCCGTTTCGCTCATACAAACCATGCGAAAGACGGTCGTTGACGGTTCCAACACCAGTGGGTTTCAGCGAACTTCACTCATCGCTACCGACGGCGTTCTTGAAACTGAGGGAGGCCCAGTTGGCATTGATGTGGTGTGCCTTGAAGAGGACAGTGCCCGGAAGTTAGACACCATGAGCTTCCCTCATGGTCAACAGGTGATTTACAACCTCGACCGGTTGGGCTTGCCGTTGATTGAAATCGCTACCTCGCCCGATGTTGTTTCCCCCGACCATGCTCAAACCACGGCCATGGCCTTGGGTCGTGTCTTGCGCCGTACGAGGCGTGTCCGCCGTGGCCTTGGTAGCATTCGTCAAGACCTCAACGTCTCCATTGGTGCCGGCGACCGGGTTGAAATCAAAGGGTGTCAGGACCTGAATTGGATTCCTCAAATCATTCGCCTTGAAATGGCTCGGCAGCTNCACTTTTANCGGCTGGCCAACGACCTCAGAAAAGCGTCCAAACTCCCGGCTCTGCCTGCCCATCGGGACCTTGACGACGAGGCCGTTGAACAAGCCGTTGCTGAGGCTGTAGCCCAATCCCTCCCACTTGACCTCCATGACGTTTCGGAAGTCTTTGGAACCACACAGTCCGGTATGGTGTCCGACGGCCTCTCCAGTGGTTCGATCATGATGGCCCTGCCGCTCAAAGGTCTCCTTGGACGCCTCGGGACAAAAGCCCACGATGAGGAAGGAGCCCAACTTCCTCGACTTGGGCGTGAACTCGCCGGTGCCGCAAAACTGGCCGGCGTGAAAGGCATTTTCCACGCTGATGAACTTCCAGCCTATGGCATAACACAAGAGGAAGTTGATGGCGTTCGCCAACACCTCAACCTCGGTGAACAGGACGGGTATGTTTTGTGTTGTGCACCAGCATGGCAGGCGAACCTTGCGCTGGAAGCAGCCCTCAATCGCGCCCGTCTTGCTTGGCATCGAATTCCCCAAGAGGTTCGAAACGTTGTGGTGAAGAAAGGCGCACCGGAAGACGGAACCACGTCTCCAATGCGTCCTTTGCCGGGACGCTCACGGATGTATCCGGAAACAGATATCCCTCCTCAACGCTTGACGCATGAGCAATGGGAGAACGTGGTGAACGCTTTGCCCATGTCAGACGCCCAACGTTCGGAGCGCTTGTCCACCTACGGAATGTCGGTTGACCAGTCTGAACAATTGCTGGCGCGAGAACTTGATGACCTGTTCTGTGAACACGCCGCGGAATTGCCACCAAAGGCTTGGGCCGCCCTTTTGTTGAACCACGACACCGAATCGCCGCAGACCCTCGCCAACATCCTCACGCTGCGTGAGGAAGGGGCCCTTGCTCGAGACCATGTTGAGGGCGTCGTCGAGGCTTACCGTGGACGCGTGGTTGAATTGGAAACCCTTCGCCAACATTGCCTTGAACACGACCTCGCTCCAGCGGACATCGGTGGCTTAGAAGAGGTGATTCAAGGCATCGTCAACGAACGGTTGGCCTTTGTCCAAGAACGGGGCATGGGGGCCATGGGTCCGTTGATGGGTATCGTCATGCAAGCGGCTGGCGGTGCTGATGGAAAGGAAGTGAGCGCCTTGCTGCGAGCCGCCATTCAAGCCGTTTTGGAGTGAACGACGCATGAGGCGTTCACTGATGTTCGCCGTCGGTCTCTTTCTCCTGTTTTGTTTGCCTCACGCTTCGGCGTCGACGTGGTCGCCGGCTTGGGAACAGGACATCGGTCCGGGCTACATCACCACTTCACCTGTATCGGACGGTGAACACGTCTATGTTCGCACCTCAGGATTTTGGACGGGTGAAGAACGGCCAGAGGTGAAAGCCTTCACCCGTGATGGCGTAGAGAAATGGAGTCATGTTAGCCCGACCACCGTTCAACATGACATGTCTCCTCTTCTCCTCGTTGAGGCGGGCAGCGGAGCATGTGGCCAATGGCCAGAATTGTTGTTGGTCGGTTGGGCCAACGGGGATTTTACAGCGCTTCATCCCTCAAACGGAACCTTGGCTTGGCAGGTCAACAGCACCGTGAAAGCTTGGGGGATCACCGGTTCCTCGATGATCGATGCAGACCANGTGGTCGTNCCCACACGGGACGGTCTGATGCAGATTTGTTTGGCCGACGGACGCGTGAATTTTGAAGTTCAACTGAGCAATGGCTGGCGAAATGGCGTGGCGAAACAGGGCGANACGTACTGGGTTGGAAGNGAAACCGGCTCGCTATGGGGCGTCCACTCCAACGGNACCGTCACCTCCTCCGTGAACCTCTCTGGGTCGTTGCGCCACGCCCCGTTGGTGGTTGACCACCGGTTGTTGCTCCACGTACAAGAAGCCACATCCAGTTCGCTTTACGTGTACAACACNACGGCTGCCACCCTTGACCTTGTCGCCACGCTTGNGGGAGCTCCAGCCGTTCCAGTGCAACTTGACCAAACCTTCGTGTTTGGGGATAGCCAAGGCCTCACCTCTGTCCGTTGTGAACCACAGTGCCAAGTGGTCGACTCGTTGCCCACCAGGGTAAACGGTGAGATGGCACTGGTNTCGGGAAATCAGGTGTTTGCTCCCGTGAACACACCCGAAGGAGGNTGGCAAACCGCCCGACTCAATGCNACAGGTGGCTTTGTGAACACGGGGCAATTCTCAACGCCATACGATGGATACGGCACCTCGGCACCNGAGGAATCTTCGACCATGCTNTACCTTGGAAACGACGCAGGCGTCTTGATGGCGTTTGAACGCGATGACGTGGTGGTCGCGCAAGAAATTGAAGACGGAGGAGTTGAGGCCATGGCCCTTCTTGGCGTNGCCAGCATCACGTTGGCTTTGACAGGGTCCGCCATGATGGCGAAGCGAAGCCGAATGAACGAGGCTTGGGGTCTGCTTTCCCTCTCAGCCTTGGTGGTCGCGTTGCTGATGCTGCCCGATGCCTCCAACGCTTGGAATGACGTGCTAACCGAAACGCCATCCACTCCTCCCGATGAAGAATGGGACCCTTCGTGGCCAGAGGATTGGTTGGACACNCAGGTCGTGGTGTTTGAACTCCCTGAAGGAACCGTGACCGTGGGCGGTCTTGAGGGCCACACGACGGTTTGGAGTTTGACTCAGGAGGCTGCTTCCCAATCTGAAATCNNTTTGCTTACCGAGGACACGACCATCGGCCTTTACCTCACCTCAATCAACGGCACCGGCGCGAGTGGATGGGAATACACCATCAATGGAGAACGTGGCAACTATGCGATTGATGTCGCTGCCATCGAATCAACCCTCGTCTTGCGTTGGAGCCTTGCTTAGGGGTGGCAAGCCTCAAGGCTGGCCTCCCTGTCGGAGGGGGTATGTTCCAAGCGTTTGGGGTGCACGGGCCGGAGCTCACTCCATTCGGCTCAATGCTCTTGGACATTGCCTTGGTCAGTGCCGCCTTTGCGTTCCTCCTCTCGGCACCGCGTGCCAATCGGATGACAGCAGCGATGCTCATGACGATGGTGCTGGCGATTACCGCTCTCCGCGTTGTGATGCAACCTCTGCCCAACGTCCAGCCGGTCACGGTGGCGGCGCTTTTGGTGGGGGCACATCTTGGAGCNAAGCGNGGTGTTGCTTTTGCCATCCTCGTCACCCTCCTTTCCAACCTCCTCATCAGCCATGGTTGGTGGACGTTGTTCCAAGCCATTGGATGGTCAGTGGTTGCCGTGATGGGGGCCAACGCCCGACTGATTGAGGATGGCCGCCTTCATATGCAACGCTTGTGCATGTTGGCTGTCATCTCTGCTCCGTTGTTNGGCCTCATCTCAACGCTTTCATTGGTCACCTCAGAAATGGCGCTTGGTCAATTCATGGTCTTGCTCGGCCAAGGTTTGCCGTTCGACGCCATCCATGCCCTTGGAAACCTTGCCTTTGCTGTATGGACTGGAACCATGCTCCACCACTTCCTCAGCGGCTTAACCGCCACCGAAGAAGAAGTCTTGGCGGTTGGTGACGTGCATGGCCTCGATGCATGATGCACCCACCATGGCCCTTGTCGTCCGACAAGACTTGGCGTTGACCACGGGAAAAATCGCTGCCCAATGCGCTCACGCCGCCGTTGATGTNGTCCGAGCCGCTCGGCGCACGCGACTTCTGGAGCGCTGGCGAGCCAGTGGCTCGAGAAAGGTGGTCCTGGCGGTCGAGGACCTTGAACGCATGAGGGAATTGCATGCATCGGTTCCCAACGGATGCTATGCTTCTCTGGTAACCGACGCAGGACGGACAGAAATCCCAGCGGGGACCATCACCGTGCTCGGCTTGATGGGGCCCCGTCGAGCCATGGACACACTGGTGCGCCATTTGGAAACATTGTGAGGTGAAACCGTGGGATTTCGTTCATTTCTTCACCGAATAACTGCTCCACAACCCTCCATCCANGTGGGCAATGGGCCCGTTAAACTCGTGTGCGTGGTCAATCAATCCCTCAAGATGGGCAAGGGGAAGATCGCTGCACAGGTCGGTCATGCCTCCGTCCAGTCTTTTTTGGAAGCCGGTGTATCTCACCCTTCCCACGTGGANGTTTGGTTGGCCTCTGGACAGAAAAAAATCTGTTTGAAAACCCCGGATGAATCCGCCTTTGAAACCCTCATNCATCAGGCAAAACAACAGGATGTTCCGTTTCATCTGGTTCGGGATGCAGGGCACACCCAGATTCCGAAGGGTTCGTTGACGGTGCTCGCCTTGGGTCCATACGATGAATCAACGCTCGATGGATTGACCGGGCACCTGAAACTGTTGTAATCATCGCATTGATGAAGGAGAGCGTGAACCCNATTCCATGCGGGAACACCCTTCATCGCGAATTGATTTCCGCTCCGACACCGTAACGCAACCCACTCGCGCCATGCGCGAAGCCATGCATCAAGCCCCGGTTGGAGACGATGTATTGGGCGACGACCCGACCGTCTTGGCCCTCCAAGACCGCGTGGCGGCCTTGTTCGGTAAGGAAGCAGGGCTCTTTGTCGCCTCGGGAACGATGTCCAACGCCATTGCTCTGCGTACGCACACCGTTCCAGGCGATGAGATCGTGTGCGACAAAACCGCTCACATCTACCGGTATGAGGGAGGCGGTTATGCCGCTTTGTGCGGAGCCTCCATCGCCCTTGTGGACGGGGCTGGCGGACTCATGACGCCGGACCAAGTTCGCTCGTCTGTTCGCAAAGCCGAAGGCTCGGGAAGCCACTATCCCAACGGTTCATTGGTCTGCGTTGAGAACACGTCGAACCTTGGTGGAGGTTCCTGTTATGACCAAGAGGTGTTTGATGAAATCGCACGCGTGGCGAAAACCCTCGGTTGTGCGACCCACATTGACGGCGCTCGAATCTTCAATGCCTCCATCGCCACCGGTGTGGATGTTGCCCGAATGTGTGAACACTACGATTCGGTTTCCATCTGTTTTTCAAAAGGCCTCGGGGCGCCCGTCGGTTCAGTGCTGGTTGGGTCGTCGGCTTTCATCGCCAAGGCTCACCGGTGGCGCAAAATGTTTGGTGGCGGCTGGCGGCAAGCGGGCATGCTCGCCTCTGCCTGCTTGTACGCTCTTGACCATCACGTCGAACGGATGAGCGAAGACCACGAGCGAGCTCGTCGTATCGCGAAGATGTTGAACGAACTCCCGATGTTCACCGTCGATTTGGAGACGGTCCAGACCAACATGATTTATGCCCAAACCGCTGAACCAGCGGCAAAGGTGGTTGAACAGTATGCGGCCAACGGCATAGACATGTTTGACTTGAGTGAACATCGCCTTCGCGTGGTGGTCCATCTCCACATCACCGATGAAGACGTGCAGCGTTTTACCGAAGTTTCCCAGCGTTTGTTTGGTTGATTCTTCAAATAGACTGANCGAACTTATCCTGTATGTCTTCCAGCGTNCGCGACACGCTCTGTAAACACAATCCTGCCTCAGCCGAGACGGATCACGTCTGTGACTGGTGCCAATCCATCATTGATTTNCAGCCTCGCAAAGGCTGGCAAGTTCACCTCCCTCCCGAACAACATGAACGGGCGATCACACTGATTGGGGATCCAAGCGCAACCTCCGCTCGAAAATGGAACACGTTGTCTGACAACACGCAGCATCTTGACCACGTCCAATGGGCTCGCTTACCCGAACCCATTGAACCCATCCTTCAGCCCCCCCATTCATGGGACGCCTTCCAGGACTTGGCAGACGCCGTCCTTCGGGGAGACGGCCTTTCGCTTCATCAAGAAGCCATGTTGAGGGAAGGAATCGTGTTTCACGATGAATCCACGCTGCGGTACCTCGATTCAACATGGAATTTGAACGGAACCCCCCTCCCTGGGCTCAGCCTCTTCGTCGCCTTTTCCCTTTTTGGAGACGCCGAAAAGCGAGAGGGATGGGACATTCCAGCCTTGTTGTTGTGCGTCACTTCGGTGAATCCGGTGCACCGGCAGCAATCGCCCATGATTCAGCGCTGGTTGCCGGGGCCGCGAGCGTTGCGCCCGCCCTACCGTCCTCTTGCCTCGATGTTAACTTGGCTTTCCACACGCCTCAAAGTTGACCGCACGCTCGACATGCGACCAGAGGATTGCGTGCCCATGATGGCATGGGCTCATGACATTCAGACGCGTATGTTTGAGCGGCAACCCCGAAACATGGAAGGCATGTTTCGAAAAGCCCTCTCCAACCACCCTCCCGGGCTTTTCCATGTCTATGATTCGCCGTGGATGAGAGCGTGGCAAAGCCTTGAATCAAACGTCCATCCCTCCGAGACTCAAAAGTGGGCTCTCGATTTGAATGCGAAGGCACTTCGTTTCCGTATTCGGACCAAATCTGGTTTGTTGCGTTTGATCAAGGTCCCAAGTCAACCCGCTCTTTGGGCACTCTTGTCCTCACTCTCCCTTTCGCCCTTGAATTCCGAAGCTGGGTCCCTCCTCATGAGTTTGCAACACAACTGGGTGGTTCCTTATGTTGAGGAGCCTCAACCGTCCAAACCCCTCATCCGTTCAATGGAATTCTGCCATGAAATCATGAATGGGTTGGATCAAAAAGTGTTCCTTCAACATGCGCAGGCCCTGATCATTGGGCGGCTTGGGCACGTCTACGAGGTTGCTGTTGGTCACGGCCAGCACGGGGCGCCATACATCATTCAACACGTCACTGACATCGAACCAAGCCTAAAACGTCCCATTTGCATTCACAGCGGCCGTTTTTCCAACACGCTGCCCTTGGGAGACACCATGGGAGGGGTTGTCCTGTCGATGGTCAACGATGTCGTTGCCTCCGAACAGGTCGACAGTCTCGAGAGCCTGTTGTTCTCACAGGCCCCTTTTGGATTCCCAAGGCAAAGCATTCCCCGGCCTTGGTTGAATGCGTTGGATGTTGAGGGTCTTTCCCGGCAGCTGCGCCACCCTCACTTGGGCGACCAACTCCGCTGGTACCGACGAGAAATCCAATCAGAACCTGCCCGGCGGCAGGGACAAGGGCTCCATGAACTGCTTCTACGTAACCGATTCAATGGTCGAAATCGTTCACGGACATCCGAACGATGGGTGGCCCGCTTCCACACTGTGTTTGACCGAGAGGGGCGCTTCCCCCATGACGAGTTGGTGGCCGAGTGGCGCACGACGGTCACTCCGTATCTTCGCGGCCACGAACCCAAACACATGGAAGGCGAATTCTTTGGTCGCTTTGAGGAGGGCTACTTCAACCGCCGCTATCATCATCTTATGCCCCATCGTCAAATGGACGACATCCATGAAGAGGGTGACATCCGAGATGGAGAACGTCGATGGTGCGAGGTTTTCGCTCGGGTCTGGGAAGTCTTGATTCATCAACCGCTGGGCGCAACGTTCAGCCTCCCGGCTGAAGACGGCTTACCGATCACGTTTGAGCACGCAGCCCTGCAAGTGACCGTACGTTCGGACATTGAACGCCAATTCCTGATGCGTATCGGCCGAGTCTTGGGGTATGTCAAGCACGACGATACCGATGCTCATGCTTTGTTTATCCGGCGAGATCACCCTCGCCCGAATGCACGCCTTCAGCTCACCGACTTGCTTCGAGACGCTCAGCAGCGGCAACGTGTGCGAGGGGCCCCTCCACGCTGGTGGAATTACGTTGATGTCGTCGTTCCGCCTCACACGGTGCCACACTTCCGTTGGCAGCTTCAAATCGACCATCGCGACGCAAGGCGTCCGGTCCAGGCCGACCGTCCCGGCGACGAAGAATTCAATCCCGGCGGTCTCTTTGGATGAAGGCAAAGGCCAAACCGACGGCCATCAAAGTGGACGCCACCGAAATGAACGGGGTGTCTTCCTCCGATGCGCCATCNTCGNCGACNTCATCCACCGCTTCGGGNTGGATTGGCATGATTTCGTAGACAAGATGAATTTCCAAATCATCTCCNTCGTGAGGCGTAGGGAGGGTGAGCGTTGNGGTACCTTCGGTTTGGTTGCCAAGGNGAACGATGTCTCGAACGATGTGCGGATATGTCCCTTGTCCGTTTGATCCTTCTTCGTATTCTGCAGACGANTCTACAATCCACGCAGCGACGGTAAAGGTCATGTTGTNCAGATGGCGGTCTTCGATGTCAAGCGCCCAACCAATGGTGCCTGATGTGTTGGTTAACGGNGTCCATGAGAACAGCGTTGTACCAACGCCCAAGCCAAGGTCTCGCTGAGCGAGTCCAGTGTATTCCTCAACGCGATTGTCGTGNTCGTTATCGTGAACGTCCAACACGGAATTTTTTCCAGGCTTCTTGACCGTACCGTTGAACACTGAACCAGGNGGGGAATGAGAGTAATCCGTNAGATGTGCATAGCGGTCTCTGAAACGTTGTTCCAAAACTTCCTCTCCAAAGGGGTCGCTCANGGTTGAGTGGATGTGGTAGGGCGTGAGCAGGCCTTCTTCATACACTTCTTCGATGGCGTGTTCAACGTACACACAACTGTCGCACCACGTCGCCGTATAGACTTCNACCACCGCGTTCAAATCGCTGAGGTTGTGAGTCATCGTGCTGGCATTGGTGGCGTTTGTTGATTGGCCACCGAAGATCATTCCGTTGTCGACCTCAACGGAGGGCAAAGCGCTTGCAGAACCGCAACACATCATCAAAGTGGCAACGACGAGAACGGACAAACGACGCAAGCGCATGATTCGAGGGAATCGACGCAGGGATATGAAACCCTCTCGCCCTTGCTCATTCCTCAGCGGATTCCTCGGCAGTGCTCGAGTCACCGTCGTCATCGAACGCGAACAAAACATCAGCCTCTGGGAACTCACCGTTTTTGTAGCGCAGTCGGAAGTCCTCCAACCGGCTTTTGATGCCTGCGCCAGAGCGNCGGACGGCTTTGGAGATGGCGTTGAGGTTTCCGTGGTGGAGGCCTTTGCGGGCAAGGACGTTGTACATCACGCATCCGGCCACCATGGAGATGGCGACGTTGGAAGTGGAGGCATCCACGCTTGGCTCGTTGATGTGACTCATCACACCGAAGAAGTCCTCCATCACTCCATCGAGTTGTGCTTCCTTCAAACGAGTGTACAAGGCGTCGGACAGGTTTTGAATGACTTTGTCAAACTCTTGCCCACGTGCAACGGCCGCATTGATTTGTGCAGGAGGGATTGCCCAACCTTGCTTGACGCGTTGCTTGTAATGCTGCATGATGACCTTGGTGGCATTGCTGAGTTGCTTTTCTGTGATTCCATAAGCTTCCATCAGTTGTTTCTCNTTGATGCTGATGGTACGGAACCACTTGGAAGCCAGGGAAGCGATGGCCAACCCCATGATTTNCAATTTTTNGAGGTCGGTGGCNCCACGAAGTTCAGGGTGCTCCTTACCGCCAGCACGGCAGATGGAGGTTTTGGGACACTTGAGGCGTCGGCGCTCACCTGGTGTGAGGGTTGTGCGAATGGCTTGCTGTGAAGGAGTCAATTTCCGGGCTGTGGCGCGGGCCAATGGCTCAACGGCCGCCGCAAGGTCCTTCCCAAACATGTTGCGTAGGGTGTTCATCAGTTGAACAAACATGGGGTCGGTGTCNCGTTGGGAACTGCGGTCCAACTTGCCCCAGCGAGCNTACTTTTGTCGTTGTTTGGTGGTCAGGCGGTTTCCAACAGCATCGAACTTGTCACCGTAGGGGTTCATTCTTCCACCCATTCGGGCACCGGCATGGCCAGCTTCACGGTTCACGGCCTCATTGTGGCGACCCTCGCCCAACGAACTTCCACTGTTGGTGTCGGCATCCGTGGTGATGTGCTCATGCACAAGCGAACAGACATCGCATATGCCCTCTGCTCGAACAAGGTCAATCGTCAAATTTCCGCCACAATCATCGCATTTTGTTTTCATCTTTTCCAACTCCAAGGTTCATTTCCTGCCAGTGTATATAAAGAATGGATCCTCATTTCGCCGACGTTTTGACCTCTCACCCTTACCGAGATTTGAGGCACCAGGTTTCTGTCATATTCGCCATACAAACCATCTGCCTCCATCTTTCCCCAACTGCCTCTCTTCATGTCTTGCAGAGTATTTAAACATTACCCATAAATAAGCAAGAATAACTGAACATGAACAATTCATGTTTGGCACTGAGGCGCAGGCAAAACATTCCTGATACCAAACACACCATGGCCGTTCAACTCATCCAAACTCAGAATTACTGGTTACATTCATCGGCAAGAAAGAACTGAAATCCTCCAACTAAAGTCTCATTGACAATCACCTTCAAGAAGTGTCGGATGCACTTCCAGCAACAGGGCGGATGAAGATGGACATTCAAAGCAGGGTATCATCCGAGTACGTCCCGGCGGGTGAAGGTTGCCCGGGGTGGCTTTTCGATGCCCTGTGCCAGCCCGAGAAACACGCTCCCTTCCTGGTCCTTCACCCCACTGAATTGCATCGCCAACATCTCCTTGAACGCCTTCATGCGGCCGGCGTGGTCGTTGCGCCGCAATACCACTTGACCCTCAACCGTTTGGTTCGTCTCCTCCATGTCGATCTTCGATTGCCCGTCCTCCTTGATGACGAGGCGAGCAGTTTCATGGCGCTTCATGCCCGATGTGTTGCTGCAGCCGAAAACGCCGAACTTCCATTTCTTTACACACCCGGCGTTGGGACATGGACCCTCACCAAAACCCGTCGACTCCAACGCCTTCACACGGAATTGCTTCAACTCCGACAACCCTTTGCCTGGGAGGGGGACCCGGGTGCAGGTGTTTTCCACAAACTCTGTTTGGAGGTGGAAACCGACGCCGGGGGGACGCTTCCTTCGTTGGTGTCCCGCCATGTTCTTGAAGCCCTCCAAGCGAGTGCAGAAGCTCCGTTTCACTTGAGCGAAGTCGCCGGTGTTCTCGCGCTCAACGTCGCTCCAGACTTTACTGAAATCGAACAGGATCTGTTGGCAGCTGTGGCAAGGTTTGCTCCCATCCACCAACTTCTCCACCCTGGTTCGTTCCGCCTTGGGTACCACGGCGCCTACCTCGTCGATGAACACCCGTGCGACAAGGAAAGCCTTCCAGATTGGGTCCCAGCCCATGAACCATGGGAAGGCGAAGAAACGGGTTGGCAAACCGTTGTGGGACATCACCAACAAACCGAAATTACACGGGTCACGCTGGATGAACGCAGGGATGCTCTTCCCGCAGCGTTGGCCATGATCCAAGCCTACATGGCGTCCAATGAGGGGCGCCTCTTGGTGATTGATGCCGGCGTGCGGGAACGGCCAATGGCCTGGTCCAAAGGCCTCGCCTCCATCGGAATGCGTTGGCACCCGGGTTCCATGGCGATNAATCAACAACCGACCCACCACGCCATTCTTCGTGCTGCCTCTTTGGCCCAAGGAATGGGAGCATGGTCGCTTGAATCCCTTCGAAGCACCTTTTTTTCCTCCGTCGTCCCGTTCCAAGAGGACCTTTTCCCATCGCTCAACCACCCCTCCGAAGCGACGTGGCGGCCTCGGCCTGACNCCCAAGTGTTGGACGATATCGCCCGTACGTTCCACGTGCTTGGCGGACCCGGGGCCATTGCCCGATGGCTTGGTGTTCTCGCAGGAGCGCGTCCATCGTTCGCNGAGCGCCGGCCAACAGAGAAAGCTCAAGCCCTGGAGGAAACGCAGTGGTGGCTTTCCTGCCTGCTTCATGCATGGGCGCCTNTGCTTTCGCCCGAGGACCACCATCTCCTTNGTCGCCCGGTGGTGGGTTGCACTTCAGGGGCAACGTTGCCCACACCTGAACCTCCTGAATCGGGCATGGCTTGGTTCTCATGGTTGCTGAGTTCCATCGATGTGGTTCAACTCGAAGACCGCCGAGCACCGTTCGATGCTGGTTTTGGCGCTTTGCAGCACNTGGTTGAGNCGGTGAATGCCATCAAATCGCACCTCCAGTCCATGGGGCTGCCCTTCCACGACCATGGTGCAGGTTTCATCGATGTGCTGGAGCATGTAGGGGCATCCACCGAAATCGCCCACCAAACNTCCAGNACCGACCGGGTGAACGTNGTCACGCCAGACGATGCGCTTGGGTGCACGGCCGATGTCATTCTTCTCGTCGGCTTGGACGTGGATTCATGGTCGATGCGTTCCTCAACGGTTCCTTGGTTGGATGCTCAGGCGCAATTGGACCTCGGTCTGTTTCAAACCGACCGCTTGGTCCGTCGCGGCCGTCATCACCTCCGNCATCTGCTCAATGCGGGCCGTCATGTGGTGGTGTTTGATTCCACGGCNGAAGAAGGCGGCGGCCCGAGCGCCCCCTTGGCTGAATGGCTCACCGAGGTGCGACGCAACCGTTCATGGGAAGGAATGCGCACCCCTCCTTCCTTCCTGCCTTCAAGCCTCTACGAAGGCGACGCAGAAGCTCGGCCCTTTGCGTGGACNGTACGAGAAGAAGGGCATGGGAGCTGGCTTACGCCCGTCATGTACTCGACGGTCGAAGATTCGGAGGGTTTGCGTTCGGTCCGTCATGGTTTCAGCGGGCGGGACCGGCGNCAACAGTTGGGCCTTGATTTGCACGCTCATCGTACGGGGCGCCATGCTCTGAACCACCCGAACGTTCTCCTCGACGCCTTTGAAGGAACCATCCAAGCCGACCGTCGTCGCCGTCAGCCGCTTGCAAAGTGGACGGAAGAACACCAGTCCTTTGCCTGGGAAAACCGGGAACATCTCGCCAGCGTCGATGCCGTCACCTTGCGTCCAACCCGTGCGGCACTGAAGGTCAATGGAATGGCCGCCGCCACCTTCCCACATCTTGGGCACCGTGAAGACAAGTCCATTTCATTGAGCGTGGACCCTCGGCCTCTTCCTCCATACGGTNTAACCGACTTCGGATTGAGCCATCGCTTTGGGGCGCTTGGTGCCGCCATCGAGCGACCCGTTTGGTCCCCCAGCCGTTTGGAGGCTTGGCTCAAATGCCCTCGTCAAGCATGGATCAAGCAAACGCTCAACGCTGACGATGACGAAGGCACCACCACCGAAGACATNGATGTCCGTACACGCGGGCAGGTGGTGCATGAGATTGAAGCGGCCATCCTCCAAGGCCACGGGGTTCCACTCGGCCTTGAGGTGAGCAGCGACCCCCTCCCGTTACACGCAGGTCCGATGGGCGAGGGGCGTGCAGGTTGGGACGCCATCCTTGATTTCCTCCAAACCGAGGTTCATTGGTTGGGTCGCTACAACGCCGTTTCCGTTCACCGAACCAAGGATTTGATCGATGCCACGCCAGAAATGTGGGCNGCCCATCAAGAAGGCGAACTTGAACTTGAACCACGAGGCCGACTGGCACGTTTACTGGAAGCCGACCTCGCTCTCCGCCATGCAGCGCCCGTAGCGGTGGAATGGTCGCCACGCACCGAGAAGGAGCGTTCAGTGCACTTGGATACGGTACCCGACGATGATTCAGCAGGCTTCCGCCTCTATGGCTTGGTTGACCGGGTCGATGTCTTGGTGTTGCCAGACCATCAACGCAAGGTGCTCGAAGAACAGGGTGTATTGGGGGAGGCAANCTTTGACACCCCCTACCCGNTGCACGGGGAACGTCGCTCAGCGCAACGTCTGGTTATCATCCGTGATNTGAAAACGGTTCAAGGTCCAAACTCAAAGGTGGCTGGCCTGCGCCATATGCGCTGCCTGTTTGAAGACCTGCAATTGGCCCTTTACGCTCGGGCTTGGGAACGGCTCCATCCNAACGACCGCGTCGTGGGCGTGGGTGGAAGTGAGGTTGGAGAATTCACCACGCATTACGTTGAACTTGATTCCGACTTGNTCTCCATCGCGGAGGACCTTGAGGCAGGAGAACTCACCGATGTCTTCCGCCTTCACTTTCCTNCCGAGACGCAAACCGGCGTGGCNACAAGTCCGTTCCGTCGATGGATGGCGGAACGGTTGGCCGTTGCCCAACGGGTGGTCAACACGGCTGGAGAGGGGTACGTGAATCCAACGCCCGGGGCACACTGCAGTTTCTGCACCATCGCCCACTCGTGCGCCGTATCAGAGTTNACGGGAGGTGACTTTTGATGATTGAATTCAACAACAGTCAGCGGCTTGGGTTGGACCTCGACCGGCACATTGCTTTGGATGCCGGAGCCGGGACGGGCAAAACCACCGTCATGGCCGAGCGCTATGTGCAACANCTCTTCTCCCACGACCAACGGGCGACGCACGTCACGCCCCGAGGTCCACGCACACCCCTTTCGGGCCACGGTGCTCTTCGCGCTCCNAAACGAGAACGTACGGGGCTGAAAGAATGGAATGGNCTCCTCCCTTCGGAGGTTGTGGCCATCACCTTTACGCGAAAATCCGCAGCTGAACTGAANGCACGTATTCGTCATCGACTCTCCCTTGCTCGGGGTCTACCGCCTGGGCCAGAGGACCGTGATGGCGTGTTTGACCCGCGCCTTCGCAACGAGGGAGACGTGGAAATGCTGTTGTCCGGGTTGGACGAAGCACCCATTTCGACGATTGATGCTTTCCTCAGTCAATTGGTTCAACCGTACGTGGATTTGGTCGCGCTTTACCCTTCCAATCAACAGGTTTCAGAGGAGCGAAAACCCCTCATGGTGCAGGANACNCTTCACGCCGTATGGCGCATTCGCTCCACCGACGATGCCCGGGAAGCCGGCGTCCTGAACCACCACCAAGATTTCCTCGACGCTNGAAATCGATTNGTGACACGGTTGGGCGGTCAGGACCAAGCCGAAATTGTTCTCAATGGGCTCCTTGGGCGGTCGCTCTTTGTTGAACAGTCCCATCGTTCAATGATTCAACGATCCGAGGACATGGGGNTGCATTGGAACGGACGAGGTCCAGCACCGGCCGGGGTCCTGTTGAACACCATCGCTGAACCGGTAGAACACATTCTTCCNGACTTCATTGCGAACCTCCATCAGCGCTTGTCAGCGTGGGTTCAGGAATTCCTTCCCTACCATGCCCGATGCGTTGCGCCCGCCGAAGAGGCGACCACCCTCACGCGGTTCAACCACTTGGTTCGCCTCACCACACACCCCCATCCAACCCTGCCTGGTGAACAACTCTCGTGGGTTTGGAAAGCCCTTCTTGGAATTGCAACCGCCTCTGGCTTGGTCAAACAAGAGTGCACGTTCTTCCCCCGTGAAACCCTTCCAAGAGGGGATGGTTGGCCCTCAGGCTTGCTGTCTAAATCAGCGGTCAGGGGCATGTCCAAGGGGGACAAAGAAGACCTTTACGCACGGGCCGTTGGCCACCTCCCTGGTTTACGGGCCCTCCTTGAATCCTCCAATGGCAAGCTCATTCGGTTGCTTGCTCACTCGGCCTTTTTGCTCAATCCGATGGACGGGTTTGACGGGATGCCGCTGGACAGTAAGTTGCGTCTTGAACCGCTTGAAGACCCCCTCCCAACTGAGCCCAGTGAACGAGGCAGTTACGTCACAGCGACCCTTCAAACACAGGTGTTGAGCGACCTTCAGGTGATTCACACCGCTTGCAATCAAATCCTTGCCCGTCGAAAGTCGCTGGACAACATGCATGATTTCGACGATATGCAACGGTTCGCTGCCGATCTTTTGTTGGCGCGATGCCCTGACATTTGTCGGCANACTTACCCGCCCGAGGCGATCGATGCATTGGATTCACTGGGGGATGAGCCGTGGAACGATGCGCACGTTTCACGGGCGTTGACCTTGCTCAACCAGCGCCCCCAACTTCAGGAAGACCTTCACCGCCGCTTTNCCATCTTAGGCGAGTTGCGAAGGCAATACCGTGCGTTCATCATCGATGAATACCAAGACACGAACCCATCGCACTACCGTCTTCTTGCTCGTCTTTGGGGCCGACGTCGGCAGCACCCCGATGACCCTCAAACGCCCCTTGGGGCCTGGGACCCCACGGTGTGCATCGTCGGCGACATGAAACAGAGCATCTACCGGTTTCGGCAGGCAGAAGTGTCGGTCATGCGNCGTGCGGTCTCAGCCATTCGTCAATTCAACATTGATGAGGAGGGTGANCCGCGGCTCAATCANCTCCGAGAAGCGGGGTGTGGNAGGGACCCAAGACCNGTGGGNGGCGGAGGTGAAACCGGTTCATTTTCCAATGAACACACGGGCGAGGTTTCGGCGCCTCACACCTTTGTTCGATTTGACCAAGAGGACCAAGACGNCCTTCCTGCCATCACTGGAACCCGCCTTCTTCGCCGCGCAGAAGGTCATGTGGATTTGACTTCCAATCACCGCACGCGCCACGATTTGATGCAGACGATGAACGACATGTTCGATGAGGTCTTCGACCCCCGCTATCATGAGTTGCCAGGCGATTGGCACGCTGAGGCCCAACGCCTCCACCCAGCAAGGCAAACCGAACACGGNGGGGTGCTNGAGTGGCTTCTCCCCATCCCCGGGNTCCTGACCGACCCCACCAACGATTTGGACGTCGCCGTGAACACCTTTGANGACCCGAACGCTTCCATCGTTCATCTCGAGCATGAACTTCTGGCCGACCGGCTTCATGCGCTGTTGAATCAAGCCCCCACGCGAGTATGGGACAGCACCAATGCATCTTGGGTCACGGTGGAGGATGAGGGGCCANGCGTCCGACCGCAAGACATCATGATTCTCATCAACTCAAGAAAACACCTACCCGACCTCGTTGACCGCCTTCGNGCCCGCCATATCCCCGTCATGGCGGACCGCCAAGGTTTGCTTCTCATGCAGCCCGTGGTTCAACCCCTGATGTCCCTCCTCGCCCTCATGGCTCGGCCCACGATGAGAAAGGCAGCGCTGGAACTCGCCCGTTCACCGGTGGTGGGAATGACCGAGCGGCAAGTCCACGATGCCCTCCTTTCCCTTGAGGAAGGCACACCTGTCCTTCCTCATCTCATTCAACATGCCCCCACGGAGGCCGTTGGGCATCATCTCATTCGCCTTCAACGTTTGATGCAGTGGGGTGCTGTGTACGATGTGTTCGATGCGGTGCTTGACGAATCNGACCTTTTGGTGGCGTATCCAGACGATGCACAACGCCAGTTTGCGGAGGCTTGGCTCACCATTGTGCAGTCCATTGGAAACGACACGGGGCACGATGCGGGGGCGATCTATCGGCGCATGGTTGAGATTCGAGAACTCGGCCGCCAAGGTCCGCAGGCCATCACCGAGCCGAATGCATCGGCCATCCAAATCATGACCATTCACGGGTCAAAAGGACTTCAGGCACCTGTGGTTGTGGTTTCGGGCTTGTTTTCAGCAGGAAAAGCCGATGCCAGCATGTCGGTGCAGGACAACATTTTGGTAACGCCGCAAGTTCTTGCTGGACGCATTCAGCCATGGCGAGCCAAGGACCGGCCAGAAGATGGATTGTGGGCGTTTGCAGCTGAGATGAACAAAGCCCAAGACAAGGCTGAATTGCGTCGTAAATTCTACGTTGCTCTGACCCGCGTGAAGGACCGCTTGATCGTGACAGGAAGTCCGGGTAATCAGTCGACCTTTGATGACACCACGGGCGCCTTGTCCGTCCGATTCGCTCCCGACCCGCGCACGATGGGCCGCATGCTGGTGGAGGGGTTGCGTCGTGCAACGTGGTGTGCCGGAGGTGCAGCCCCTTGGATTTCAGATGCGGATTTGGAAGCGGACGTCCTTCCTCGCTTCGTCTCACAAACGTTCCAGACGCCCCTCAATCCGAGTGCTCTTCTCTCCAATTCTCCTCTTGGTGAGGATGGACTCAACGGCCTCCGCATGTACCACCATCCCGATTGCTTTGANGCGATTCAAACCCAATCTCCCCAACAACGGGCACGGGCTCTGGCCACCCACCTCGAGGAATTGGAACCCCCCCAATCCCAGACGCTGACGCCTCTGCGATTGGTAGAGAACATCAAAGGTGCCGCTCACAATTTGGACGCTACATTCAACTGCATGCGCAGCTATTGGTTTGAACACGTCAAGGGATGGCCAGCTGAACCGTTCCGTCTCCCAAACACCGCTGTCAAACCGTCGCCACCCAAGGCTTGGCCTGAACCGACCACGTTCGGATTGATGATGCACCGTGTGTTGGAAATCGGGCTGCGCAACCCTCGTTCGCCGTTTGAGGGGGCGCCTCCGTTGGATGTTTCGTGGATGCACGAGGGCGACGACGACCTTTCCTCTCCGAAAACGGTGGGTCGGGTGATGAACGAGTTCGGTCATGGTCTCGATCAACCGACTGGCTCACGCGAGGCCAGGTGGCGAGACCGTTTGATGCACCTTGGCTCACTCATCGACCAGGGGCGGCTTGGGCGTTTGGTTCAGGGGGAAGCTCTTGATGGATGGAAAGTTGAGGCTGTACGCACTGAATTGCCGTTTTTCCATCGCCACCGCCTGGTGTTGGGCGATGGAGCCGCCAGTGACCTTGTTGTCCCCGGTTTCAATGGCGCAGTGATCGAACAGGTGAACATGGATTTCAGCGGTCGGGCGGACTTGGTGCTCGCTTTGGTCAACGGGGATGGCCAAGGGGCGCTTCAGGTGGTTGACCTCAAAACGCGGGGGTGTTTGGGTTCGTTCAACGAATCGGATATTTCTGGAGGACACCCCCTTCAGTCCGTTGCTTCCACCGAGATGAGCGTCGTCCCACAAAGCGATGATGAAGCGCATATTCTTCATGAGCATCGCCTTCAACTCGCCCTGTATTCGCTTGCTTTGGAAGCTATTGAATCAAGAAAGCCAACCCATCTTCAACGCCAAATCCTTCCGCCAGCGCTCCTGCTGGGTGCCAATGGACGAATGGTTCAACTCTCTGAGGAGGCGTTTCAACAAGCCAAAGAGGACCTAGAAAACCATCTGGCATGGAGGGCATCGGTGCACTTGAACCCCGACTTGGAAGCGCCACCACAGCGCCTTTCAGAGCCGGAAACCTGCCAATCATGCCCGTATTACATGGGCGATTTACGACGCTGCGCACCCCTTGGTGAGCCGGTTGGTTTTGTCAATCCGTCCGACGGTTCGCCGTGATGACCAGCGTGCCACTCCATCCTTCCTTGGCCCCAACCTGAACGGCTTCAACATCAACAAAGCCGGCTTTTTCCAACCCTTCAGTCCATTCGTTCATCGAAAGCAGGGCCATGTGAACGTTGAGTGATGGCCCCCAGTCATGGCTTGAAGGGTTCTCTTGGTAGTGGTCCACTCCGATGACCATGCGCCCTCCAGGCCGAAGCCAATCGTTGTGGAGCGTGTGAAGGAATCCCAACGGGTCGTTGAGGTAATACAGACATTCCATGGTGTGGATCAAATCAACCGCCTCGGAAGGTTTCCAATCAGGCAACATCGCTTCAATGTAGTCGCCTTCGGGGTCAACCTCCCTCGCTTTTGCAATCATGGAAGGGGCTCCGTCCACTCCACTGGCGTGTTCGCACAGCGCATGGGCTCCAAGGCGGCGGACAACCCACCCGTTTCCGCAACCGATGTCGATGGCGGTAAACGGTCGATTCCATCCCTCAAGCAAACGGGAGAGCATGGACTCAACGCTTGGTGTGTGGCCCCGTTCCATGCCCTCGTCTCGACCACTGTCGGCCCACTCGCTGAAGAGGTCGGTAGCGGTTCGAAGTCCCATGGTTTCCAACCGCCCACGGCGTCTCTTGAAGGTGTCCATGGGGAAAGGAAGATGCACATGCTCTCCTTCGACGGAGCATGCTTGACACCACCACCACGCTGGCCGACGTCCTCTATCCGCCCATTGAACCCCATACTGAGGGGATGCTGAAGGTCTCATCACTCCACACCATCGCGTGGGAACAGAGCGGCAATCCAAACGGCATCCCCGTCGTGGTCATTCATGGCGGACCCGGCGGTGGTGGCCAACCTTCCTATCGGCAATATTTCGACCCTGCTGCCTTCAACATCATCCAGTTTGACCAGCGCGGCTGTGGAAAATCCACGCCTTACGCGGTGCTTGAGGACAACAATACTCACGCTTCTGTCGCCGATTTGGAAGCCTTAAGGGAGCATTTTGGGGTTGACAAATGGCATGTTTTCGGAGGTTCTTGGGGATCGACGCTTTCACTGATTTACGCTCAACANCATCCACAGCGCGTGCTGAGTTTGGTGCTTCGTGGTATCTTCATGTGCCGAATTTCCGAACTCCATTGGTTCTACCAAGACGGAGCGAGCCACATCTTCCCGGATGCCTTTGCACCGTACAGGGACCACATTCCCAAGGAAGAACAAGGAAACCTCATTCAAGCCTACTACGCTCGCCTGACCAGCGATGACGTTGAAGTTCGCCGAGCTGCAGCCAAAGAATGGACACGCTGGGAAATGGCGACCAGTCGCCTGTTCCCCGATCCTGAATACCTTGACAAAGCCGAAGACTTGGATTTTGCCGTCGCCTTTGCCCGGATTGAATGCCACTACTTCATCAACGCCATCTTTGTTGAAGAGGCCTACATTCTCAACCATGTTGATGCCATTCAATCGATTCCAACCGTCATCGTTCAGGGGCGCTATGACGTTGTTTGCCCGCCGCGAAGTGCGTGGGAATTGCATCAGGCATTGCCCCAAAGCCAACTCGTGATGGTCGCCGACGCCGGCCATTCAATGGGGGAGGTCAGCATCGCCCGTGAATTGGTCGCCGCCACCGATGCTCTTCGTTGAGGCCCATGGCCTCCAAGGCGTGGGAAAACAGTGCGCTTTCAAGCGTCGGCTTGATAGGGAGGAGTGAACTGGCGTTGGATGGAGGCTTTACCTCCGGGTGACGACATGACGGAAGGAACCATCACGCCTGAGGTCCAAATCAAGCAACTTGAGGAAGCCCTCGCCACCGAAACCGATCGTTTGCAGAAGCTGTTTGCTGCCTACGAAACACAAGAAAAAGAACTCGTCGACTCCAAGGCGGAGATTGAAGTTCTGGAGAAGGAAATCATCGACCGGGAAATCGAGAAGGAATCCCTTGAATCCATCATCGCCGAAAAGGACGTCCGCGTCCGCGAATTGGAGATGAAGGCCACGAAGAATTCCAAGCGCGTCGAACACCTCGAGCCTGAACTCGAGAAAATGGAAGAGAAGTACTCTCGGGAAAAGGACCGACTGGGCAAGGTGTTCGGCATTGCAGAGGAACTTGACAACGACCTTCGCCTCGCCGTTACGGAGATGAAAGCACGGGACGACTGGTACGTTGACCACATGCAAATCTTCGAAGACCTCAACAAGGCCATCAAGGAGCGCTATGAGATGATCGAGCGTGCGGTGGAATCCGAACGCAAATCACAGCACATGTCCCGCGCCTTCACCGAACGCGTTGAGGAAATGGTCCAGGCCCGCTCTGAAGAGATGGCCGAGGAAGAAGCCATGGTGGTTGAGGCCGAAGAAGCAACCGCTGCCGTCGAGGTCGTTGAAGAGGCTCCCGAAGAGGAACCCGTTGCCGAAGAGGCCCCTGCGGTTGAAGAAGATGCTCCCGAGGAAGCCTCAGAAGAGCCTGCTGCTCAAGAAGAGTGGGGCGATGGACAAGACCCCTGGGCTTCGGAGTAGGTGGTTGAATGGCCGGGTTAGCCCCCGGTGGGCTCGGCCCCGTGTTGACGATGTCCATGATGGGCATCAGCGCTTTGATCATTGGCACACTCATTGACCCCATCGCCGGTCTTGTTCCCTTGTTTGGCATTTTGTGCCTCATGACGTCGGTGTTTCTTGGGTACTTTTGGAGGGACCCTGACCGGCCCATTCCACGAACCAATGGCGTGCTTGTGTCCCCCGCTGACGGCCATGCCATGTTTTTGCGAAGGGAGCGAGCGGTTGGGCGACGCCCAACCAACGAGCAAGCATCCAGCGGACAAATTGAACGCGACGGGGTCACTGGTGACTGGTTTCCCGAACCGTTGGACCAACCGCTAACGTTTGAGACCGAACAACGTTACGCCCCCGTCCCACCCGGCGAAGAGCATCCAGCGGACGTTTGGAGGTTGGCCATTTTCATGTCGCCTTTGGACGTCCATGTCAACCGCGCCCCCGGTGCAGGCATCATTGAGCGTATGGAGCACCGAACAGGAAAAGGACTTCGCCGTGGTCCTTTTCGACCGGCCTATACCAAAGAGAGCGAACACAACGAACGCGTTCGTTCGGTTCACCAACTCGACAATGGAGTGAGAATTGAGGTTACCCAGATTTCAGGAGCCCTTGCGCGAACCGTTCTTCCTTACCTGTACGAGGGCGATGCAGTCCGACGTGGACAGCGCATCGGCATGATTCGTTTGGGTTCAAGAGTGGACCTTCGCGTACCCGCTGAGGCATACACTTCTTCAATCATTACCGCGGAGGACGGCCATGAGCACCACCCGAAAGGCATGCATGTGATGGCAGGAACCAGTGTGGTGTTCGAACCGAAATCGGAGGAAGATGAATGAGTGGCTGGCGACGAACGATTCCCGCNGTNTTGGTGTTCTTGGTAGCGAGCCTGCCGATGGTGTATTTTCAATTGGGCAACNTGGTCTACACCCAAGCCGCAGCGAGCAACCTGGAGTGCTCGGGCCATTCAGAACGAAACGCNCCGGANGAATTCAGTGTCGATCTGTGGAACGAAGACATCGACGAAGCCATGTTTGAGAAGAACGATACCTTAGCGGGCAACCTCTCCCATCTTTGGTTTGATNCATGGGACAACGCGACCATCGACGTACCGGATGAGGACATTACCTTGGCCGCATGGGTGATGGAGAGCGAACCATCGAGGCCTTGGGTNATTTTGGTCCATGGCATTCGTTCATGCAAAGCCAATCACGAGGTGTTGATCCCTGCNGCGTGGCTTCATCAGGCCAATTTCAANGTCGTCATTTTTGACATGCGAGACCATGGCAACAGCACCATTGAGGACGGTTTGGTCTCAGCCGGNCAACGGGAGTACCGAGACGTGATTGCGGTCTGGTCTTGGTTGCAGGATGAAAAGGGTGCTAACGCCTCTGCCATTGGCCTGTATGGGGTATCACTCGGAGCTGGAACNGCCGCAATTGCCTTTGATGTTGAGCGAGATATCCAAGCCGTGTTCCTCGAATCCTCCTACTCTTCCATGGACAAGATTCTGAAAGAAGAATTGGAATTTGNNGGNTTCCCGGTGTTCCTCAAAGACGCAGCGNTCTTCGCAGGAAAGGTCTCCAGNGGCGACAACCTCGTGAAATTTGAGCCANTGAGCGCCGCCGAAAACATCGGTAACCGGTCGATGTTCATCACGCAATCAGAGGAGGATTACCGAATCAAACTCCACCACAGTCAATCCCTGTGTGATGCAGCCCAAGCCAACGTTGCTGAGGATGGACTCGTCGAGTGCTGGTTTGCCCCCTCCTCCGTCGCTCACACGGACGAGGGTGAGCCCGGTATTCTTTCCCANGCCACCCTGATGCTCACTCAGCCGGATGCTTACCGAGACCATTTGACTTCGTTCTTTGAAGCGAGTTTGGCTTGATGCGGTGGTTTGAAACGGAAGACGCNGACGNNGGCTTGCGGTGGACCTCATGTCGGATGCCAATTCTCTGCCTCTCTTGGGAAGCGGCGAGAAGGGGCTACGCATTCACGACCTCGTCAAGGCACCTGCCAACACCCCNTGGGCCAAAGCCAAACAACAATCCTGGGACGCCAGTGAGCCNGCCACGGTCTACACCACTCCGGAAGTTCTCGCCGACGGAACGCCNTGCAGTGCAATCACGGTCATTTTGAGAACCAAAGGATGCCACTGGTGGTGGTCTTCNGGATGCACGTTTTGCGGCTACTTCAACGACACCCGAGACGACGTGACCAGCGAGGACCTTCACGCTCAATGGGCGGCAGCGAAAGAGAAATTTGACGATTTCAACGANCAAGCGATGGTCAAAGTCTACACTTCGGGCAGTTTGCTGGAAGACCGTGAAATCCCGGTTGACTTCCAAGAGACGGTGTTGAAGGATTGCGCTGAACTTGGAAAAGAACTCATCGTCGAGAGCCGATGCGAACAACTGACNGAAGANAAACTTGCATGGGCCACGTCCATCAATCCAGAGTTCACGGTCGCCATTGGNTTGGAAGCCTACGATGATGAAGTTCTCNGGTTCCACGTGAACAAAGGTTTCACCACGAAATCATGGGATAGGGCAGTGGCGAATTTGAAGAAATTCAACCTCCGNATCAAAACCTACCTGATGTTCAAACCGCCATTCATGAGTGAGGCTGACGCCTTGGACCATTGTGTTTCATGGATTGAATCGGTGGCTGAACATTCCGACGAAATTTCAGTGAACCCGATGAACATTCAACGAGGCACGGTCATCGATCGCCTTCACCGACACAACGANTACCGTCCACCGTGGNTGTGGTCNCTGGTTGACATGATTCAACGNGCCCANCCCATCATTCACCCAGACAACGGCATCAACGGCGACCCCGATCAAGTTTCACGGCTCATCGTTCATCCGACGGCCGGCGGAAAAATCCGAGGCTCTCACAACTGTGGGTCATGCGACGCTGAAGTGGTCGCCGCCATCGAGCGTTATGCGGTGTCGGGCAGCTTGGCGGAATTCGACGGCCTNGANTGCAGCTGCCAAGAGNTTTGGAAGGCCGAGGTCAACCTCGAGCGCTGCCTCCCCGTCCCGTTGGGTTTGTCAAAGCCTCGGCGCGGTTCGGTTATCCAACGGCTCCGCTCTCCCTGAGTTAAGCCACGCACCGCGTTTTTTGCTCCTTGAGAGTGGTGAATGTTTATCACCGCCCGTTAAGTCGGTTGGCTTGACCCCTATGGGGTCATTTTGAGGTGAACTGCATGACAAACTCACGAGCCCTGCCCGACACAACGGTCGGAACGGGAGAACCCACTGCCAGCCGAATTGTCTTGACGCTGTTCTTTGTTGGCCTGCTTGGCCTCTATTCGCTCTTCTCCAACGTGTTCGGCTGGGATAATCTGCCTTTGCTCGGTGAATTGGTCCCGTTGGTGCAAAACCTCGGTGGAAGCGGCATCTGGTACTACCTCATCGGCTTCCTTGTTGGAGTGGGCGCCATAGTTGCGACGCTTGTGGGTGAGGTACTCGCCGAGTAAATGGAGGTGTGATGGATGGAAACGATTTTCATTGCTGGCGGCCTTATGGTTGCTCTTCTCTTCTTCCTTTCACAATCCCTGAGCAAGGGCTTGGGCTCCGTAGGCCCTGCGCTGAAACAGATCGGTCTGTTCATCCTGCAAAAGAACCCACCCGGCCTCGTCGACATCTTCGATGACAAAGACGGCAGCGGCTCTCGCACCTGGATGAATTTTGGTATGCTTTGGTTGGTGTTCGCTACGTTGCTTGGTTTCTTGATGGGCTGGCACACGTATGACCCGACGGCTCTCGACTCGCTTGCCAGCGTGGGTTGGTCCTATGATGACGGCTCTTCGCTGAGCGATGCTACCCTCAATTTCCTCTCCATCGCTCTGCTGTACGGCCTCATCGGTAGCGGCATGGTCGCCACGGCTCGAAACGGAAATGGGCGCCTTGCCAGCGAGGCCAACGCCTCCATGGTCGCTCTTTTGCTCTCGGTCATTTTGCTCGCCACCTACATTCTTCCGTTCATCTTTGGATTCCTTGACATCGACACGGAAACCGGCGCGGTGGCCACCATGCTCTACAGCCTCGAGACGCTGGCGGTTGGATTGTTGCTGGTCCCGATTTTCATCAACCTCCTCATTACCACAGCCAACCGAGGTGACAAGGAACTCCAAACGAGCGTTTGGTTCCTCCTTATGGGTGTAGCAGCTTACATTCTCTCGATGATTTACATGTTCTTTGGCGAGCTCGCCGACGCCACGCAAATGGTATGGTTGGCTGAGCGGGTAGCCCATGGCTGGGTCCCACTTGCCCTCATGTTCTCGGTTGGCTATCATGTGATTCCAATGACGGCGAAGCAACCCATCTGGTCGGCATCCATGCGCACGGCCAGCATGTTTCTGCTCTTCATCACCATCCCACCATTCTTCATGACCGATGCCTCCGCAAGCAACTTTGTCACCAACCTTGGAGCCATCCTCCTCACGCTTGGTGTCCTCCCCATCTTTGCTGCCTCCATCAACCTCCTCATGACGGCAGGCTCTGGCCTCACTAATGTGGTGAAGAAGCCCGGAGCGATGGCTGCCACCATGGCGTTCCTTGCTCTACCTTTCTTCGCCATTGGTGGCTATTTCACCGCCATGGATACCTTCGTTGGTACCGGTGCCCTGGGCACCATGGGCCATGTCGTGAACATGGGCATGATGTTCACCGTTGGTGGATTGTTGGTTCTTGCTGGTGTGTTCACCAACTACCCCAACGCCATTGGCAAACCACTCGCTACGCCTTCAACGGGAACCCTCGCCTCCTGGATGGTCATGGTCGGTGGCATCGCTTCAACGCTGATTTACCTCATCGGGGAATTCACCGCCAATGCCGTTTCAGCGACGGAGGTTGAGGACGTGGTAGCCAACAACGGGAGCTTCTACTTGACCGGTGCGGCCATGTTCTACCTCGTCTCGATCGGGGCTATTCTCTCGACCATGGTCGTCATTCGAACGGGGATCTCCTCAACTGGACGTTCCTTGGAAGTCACCGAAGCGTCCGACGTGTCAACCTACACACTCACAACGGGCTCCTCCACAACCATCCGAGACCTCATCGGTCGTGGCGTTGGCGTCGATACCCAATTGGTCGTCAGCGAAACCGAAGCCAACGAAGGAGGTTCCACCATCATTGGCGTGGATTCGGCCCTTCACAATGACGAGATTAAGGAATTCCCAATGACCGCAAGCACGGTTATGATTGAATTTGTCCAGTACCTCACCAACACCAACCAATCCGTCTTTGAATTGTTCCGTAGCATGGACCTTGACGACTCGGGTAAAATCGATAGCCGTGAGTTCCTCGCTGCTCTTGAATCCTCAGACATTGACGCGCTTTCCTCCATTGAAGCGAGTGAATTGGTGGCCGGTATGGACCTTGACGGGGACGGAGAACTGAACTTGCCCGAACTCGACATCGCCATCGCTCAAATCAAGCGAGACCACGACATCGTTGCCTCTGAAGAAGAGGAGTGAATTCACGAAAGGGCGTGCATAACGTGCGCATTGGTCTCGTCGGAAAACCAAACGTTGGCAAATCAACGTTCTTCAGCGCAGCCACCCTCGCTCAGGTGGACATCGCCAACTATCCCTTTTGCACCATCGACCCCAACGTTGGCGTTGCCTTTGTCGAAGCACGGCTCCCCTGTCCGTGCAAGGAATTGCGTGAAAAATTGGAGGCCGATGGTCGCTTGGAACCAGCGGCAGATGATGACCCGCGCCAGGGTAGTTTGTGTGAGCCCAGAACGGGAAGTTGCGTCGGGCATCGACGGTCTGTTCCCGTGGCGCTGGTGGACGTCGCCGGTCTTGTGCCCGGTGCGAGTGAGGGGCGTGGAAGAGGGAACGCCTTTCTCTCTGACTTAGCCAACTGCGACGTGCTGATTCAGGTGGTTGATGCTGCAGGCTCAACCGACCTCGAAGGTCAATTCAGAGGAGCCGCTGCGACCACGGAAGAAGCGGTCGAGTCCGTTCGTGCAGAAATTGAATTTCTGGAACATGAATTGGATGCGTGGATCGGCGGATTGCTCGAGGACGGCTGGAACCGTGGCGTGCGTCGAGTGCAAGCCGAAGGCGAGAAGGGCTTGACCTCCTTTGTACAAGAACGCCTCAGTGGCCTAGGGGCAACTTCTGCCCGGGTGGCTCAGGGAATGTTGAATTTCAACGCCGTTCATGAATCGGACCAACAGCCCTGGGATTGGGACACCGCTTCCCTGCATTTGCTTGGAAAGTGCATGCGTACCCAACTTTTCCCCATCGTCTACGCAGCGAACAAAATGGACATCGCTCCTCCAGGCGTTCTGGACTTGTTCTCCGACCGAACGATGGTTGCCTGCATGGCCGACATGGAGTTGGCCCTGCGGCGTGCAGCGTCTTCAGGACTCATCGATTACCAAAGCGGCAGTTCGACCTTCGAGTTGCAAAAAGACGCCGCATTGAACGACGCACAAAAGAAAGCGTTGGCTCACATGAATGAACGCCTCCAATCGGCCAACGGCACGGGCTTGGCCAAGCTGTTGGACGAGGTCCTTTTCGATCAACTCAATCACATCGTGGTGTATCCGGTCCAAGACGAAACCCACTGGGTTGATGGCGATGGGCGGGTTCTCCCCGATGCCTTGGTCGTTCCAGTCGGCCTCCATGCCAAAGCGCTTGCAGGGCGCGTTCACACCGACCTTGAGGCTGGATTTATTCGTGGTGTCGATGGGCGAACCCGTCGCGTGGTCGGTGCAGACCATGAGATGAGTGACGGGGACGTGCTGAAGATTCACGCAAAGTCCTGAAGGAACTCAGTGGCCCTTGGGACGGTCGTAGGCTGGTGTCAACCGAGCCATGTCGCCAGAGTGCTGTCCGCCTCGATAGATGAAGAGCACAGGGGCCACCAAGGTGAGCACAATGAGGAGAAGGAGGAAGAATAGCCCCCAGGGCTCCACGTCGGACAGGGTTGAGCCCCAAAGAATCCACAAGAACGGGAGGTAGAGAAAAATGCTGTACCGCCGTGCCACGGTTGAAAACCGAGCACTTGAGGTCTGTTTGTCAAAGAGAACAGGGGCTTCCTCTTTGGTCACCAATCCCATTTCAACACCGCATGAAACACACACTTGGGCTTTCGGGCCGACGCCGTGAATAAAGAACTCACGAGGGTAGGTGCTTCCGCAGTGTCGACAGATTGGCATGGTACTCCCTGTTCTAAGCCAGTGGCAAGGGATTCTTCAACCATCCGCTTGAGTGGAAAGAAATTGGGCGATGAGTTGTTGCCCGTCGCGTGAACCAATGGACTCAGGATGGAACTGCACACCATGGATGTTCATGCTTGGGTGCCGCAATCCCATGATGAGCCCTGAAGCGGCCTCTACGGCGTTGACCATCAAGCGATGTTCTCCGTTTTCCACGGCGACGAGGGAGTTGTATCGGGTCATTTTCAGATGCGATGGTTGGGATGAAAACACACCCGAACCATCGTGTTCAATGTCAACGGGCACACCATGGATTGGACCAAAAGGAGAGGGGTTGACGTGTCGACCGTCGGCCAATGCTAACGCTTGATGTCCAAGGCACACGCCCAAAACTGGCATTCCAAGTTGGCCGGCCAAAGCGTGATGAGCCAAGGCCATGGTGAGCGGGGCGTCTTCAGGACGCCCAGGCCCTGGACCCAGAATCAGATGCGACGGAGCGAGTTCCTCGAGAAGGTCATGCAGCGCTGCCGGGTCGAACCACCGCTCGCTTTGTGGTGAGCGGCCTTCGAGGAAGGTAACATCCCGTCCAGTTTGGGTGACGGCATCGGCGATGTTGAGGGAAAACGAATCGAGGTTGTCAATGAACAGCACGCTTCCTGTAATCTCTTGGTTGACGGCTTGATTCAGGGTACGGATTTGGCCACACTGGTTTTCCATCCCATGGGCCTTGGGCGGCTGGAGGGGGTGGATTCCAAGTGTTCCGGTTGGTAGGGTCGTGTGCTCTTCACGCATCCACCCTGCAGCAATTCGGAGCGCTGCTCCTTTCCAAGCTGCTTCCTCAACCTCTTTTTTGGGTTGTGAGGCAATGGTGATGCCGCCGCCAGCGCCCACGGAAGCATGCCACCTTCCACCAACCGTGTGGGCCTCCAAGGTCCGAATCAATATGTTCCATGCTGACTGGCCAGAATGAACGTCAATGTACCCGATGGAGCCTGTCCAAAACGACCTCGGCATCTCTTCCAACTGGTCGATGGCGGCGCACACCATGGTGCGTGGGCAACCGGTGATTGAACCGCCGGGGAAGATCGCTTGGAGGGCGTCCGCACCGGACGTCTCCGGTTTGATTTCGGCCGTGATATGGCTGACCAGATGTTGTACATTGGCGTAGGCTTCAACATCAAATCGTTCTACATTGACGCTGCCCGAACGAGCCACGGTTGTGAGGTCGTTGCGCATCAGGTCCACAAGCATCCGATGCTCCGCACGCTCCTTTTGGTCGCTGACCATCTGTTCTCGAAAGCGGGATGCTTCTTCGACGTTGGTTCCCTGTGGGCATGTGCCTTTGATGGGCGAGGTCTGAAGGGTCGTTCCATCAAACATCAGCAAGGATTCTGGGCTGGAACTGGCCAAAGCGAAGCCTAAATCATCGGCTTGAGCGTAGGCCGAAAATGGTGCAGGATTGCTTCTCATCAGCCGTTGGTATACGGTGTAGGGATGGTCAACCTCGCCTTGCCAGTGCTTTCCAATGTTCACTTGGTAGACTTGCCCGTTCACAATGCCTTGACGGACAGCCTCAACGTTGTCTTCATGGGTTTCGTCCGTGTGAGTAACGGCTTCGCGATGGGGTTGAGGTGATGGCACAGAAACCGGCGTACCGTCCCATTGCAAGACGTTCTCAGCGGCGGCGCACCAGTCCAAGTGATCACCAAAGACATGGGAGGTGTCGTTTTCATGGTCCACGGCAATGCCTCCATCAACGCGCCAAAGAACGGCAAGCAAGGCGCCTTCTTCGGGAGGGTGCTGCAGTTGAATCGGTTGAGTCCACTGAACCAAATCATAGGCCAGCGCTCCTGACCAAAATGGGCCACTTGGCAGTTCAACCGAAGGAGCGCGCTGATAAGGCTCGGGAGAGGTTTCCGCCTGCAATTTGACAAATAAGTCTCCAAGGTCAGTCGCTCGAAGGGTGACGCTGTGGTACCACGAACCGTGTTTCCATTCTTCCACTTCGGCTTGCAGGATGGCCTCGTTCTCCACCAGTCGAAGGTCCCCCGCCAGAGGCTCATGGGGTTCTGCTTTCGGCAGGCGATGCCTGGGCGGTTGGCGAATCACCACGCGCTTGGAGGCCGGGGCTGCCACGAGTGACCACTTTGCGAGATGAGAAACGGGGCCACCGGAGACCAGCAGCAGTCGGTCTGGAGCTCCAAAGCGAAAGGCACCATCACCGGAGAGCTGGTTGGCATCCAACGCCTCAACGATGGCCATCACGCGCTCAGACATGGTTTGGCCCCACAAAGGACCACGTGCTCTCCTCGGTAAAATGTTGGGACAACAACCGATGGCAGGCCGTTGACAACGCGTGAGAGGAACCGAGTTGAATTCCATCCAATGTCCCCACTCTGCACACGCCCATGCCGGTACCAACCAGCACGAATTCAGCACATCGAGCCACGGTTCGTTCGTTCAATTTGCCTTTCACGACGGGTAGACCAACGGTCGGGAGCAGCGCTTCGAGGAGGCCAGCCGTCACTCCATCAACGCCACCTTCTGAGGCCGGGGCCATCCACACCGTGCCGTCTTCATCAAGCACCAATGGCGTGGCCCGGTCCCCGTCCACGATGGCGTGTTCATGCACGAGCAAAGCAGCATCGCAACCCGCTGTCTCAGCGGCTTCCATCGCGGAGACATAGGCGGTCCAATCACCGTGTTTCGTTCCGTTTGTTCGTTCGTTCCATCTTGGCGCAGGCACAGAAATCGCGTCAATTTCTTCGTTTCGAACAACAAGAGGGCGGCGACGCACCTCCCACGTTCCCTGGCCAGTGGTGGCGACCCGAGCGAGTTGCCATGAATCTCCCGAGTCCGCCTGACTCAGCGGTGGGGATTCAGACGGCAGCGTGAGGCGCAACCGTTGGGCATGGTTCTTCATTCGCTGATGGTGGCGTGGCCAGTCGGCCACCGCTCCATTTTCATTGACCAGAACAGTGGTGAACACTTCGGTGCGGGGGCCGGTTGGAGCCATCATCTTCCCTCACAGCAAATCGTCAAGGAAGGAGGTATCGATGTCCGGCATCTTTGGTGCAGCGGCTGGCTCGTCAAGCAATCCGTCCAACAGGGCTTGGTCAACTTGAGGTTTGAGCACGGGCTGCGTTGCTTGGTAGGCGGGTCGACCATAATCTGGTGTTTGCGTGGCGTTCGCCGGAGCGTAGATGTTGTTGGTCTGCTGGCTTGAGATGCCCGGTGGTGCAGCTGGAACAGCTGACGCAGCCACGGGAGCGGGTGCAGCCGCAGGGGTGTCCCAACTGGTGTCTTGAATGCCCCAGGTTGCTTCTTGAAGTTCCCAAGTCTTCGACCGACGACTGGCGCTGTTTCGAGTTCGGACCACAATGATCAGGAGGAGGACCACGATGAGCAGCATGCCTGCAGCGATGAGGTTGGGCGTGGTCAACAGCGACTCGAGGCTGAGTTGCCCACCGTCATCGCCGCCACCGTCCGTGCTCCCGTCGTCGCCAAGGGCATTCACCTTCACCGCTTCAACCGTGGATTTGGCCACGGCGTCATCGTATGGAACGACAGCAACATAGTAGGCTGTTGCATTGTCAAGACCGTCGAACAGATCAGCGGTGATGAGGAAGGAATTGGCCGAGACGGTTTGGCCGACCATGGTGGCGTCTTCGGTGGACGTGAACATGTCTTCGCTGATGTAGACGTGGTAGCCTCGCACGTTGGCATCGACGGAGTGTCGCCACTCAACAAAGACGCTGGTTTCTTCAAACCATTCTGCTTCCACATTCTCAATGTCTGGCAGGTAAACGCCTGGGTCGGTGATGCCTTCGTTTGTGGCAGCGGCTGAAACCATGGTGAGCTCATCAACATGGGCGTTGCCTGAGGAATCCATGACCACGACAGCCACCCAGATGTCTTGACCAGCAATGACGGGCACATCATCAGCGATGACATCGATGACCAATGGGAGGGTGGGTGAGCGCTCCAAGGTGGCGATTGGATTGAGAGCAAGTTGCGTTCCTTCTCGTCCAACCATTCCTTCGAAGTTGTAGGTTTCGGCGTACACCATGTACTTCCAGGCATCATCGGCGTCCGATAACTCAAACGACAACAAGAGGGCCTTGCCATCATCGTTGGGCCGGTCGACCAGCGTGAGTTCCGTCAATCGGTCTGGAGCGGTGTTGTCGTTGATGTTGTCGATGGGCGTAACGGTCGCTTGCGTCAATTCCGTGAGGTGCACGTTCCCCTTGAGGTCGTGGACCGTCACGGCCACGAACANCTGCACGTCNGNCTGAATCANGCCGGGNACGCCATCGGAAAGCANGCTCCCGCTNGGGACGAGCAACGCTGTGGNCAGCGTGAGTTCAATGGGGTTGGTTCGCTCGTCAATCCATTGCTTGTTGAAGGAGAAACAGCCACACGCCTCGGGGTTGTTNCCAAANGCAGCATANGCAAGCGTGAGGTCTTCTACAGGCACGTTGGATACCCAAACCGTGTACGAGGCGAAGTCTTCGANGGTGGATGGTTCCCANACCACNTCAATGGCCGTACCATCGTCGTTGGNGNGNTCGTAGGCCATGAGGGAGGTGATGCGTGGCGGTGTGCCGCCCTGTCCAACGATGTTTTGCAGGGGCGAAGCNGCGTCGAGCAGCACGTTTTCGGTGTCGCCGTTGAGCCAAACGTCGTAGGCCACGACACCGACCGTGTATTCTTGTCCGTCGATGAGNGGTACACCATCCAACGAGGACACAATGGTTTCATTCACGTCGCAAGGGTTGACAACGGCAGCTTGCGAATACCCTTCAACGCTGGTCAAAGCTCCGTCCTCTGGAACATGGTCACCGAGCTTCATGAAGACGGTGTAAAAGGCACAATCGTCGGCCGTGCTGAGGTTCCATGAGACCGTCAACCGTCCTCCTTCATCATCGGGGACGTCGCTGACTTGCGTTCCAACAATGGGGTCGGGAGCNTCGTTGTCGTTCAATTCACCCGTGGGCACGACCGGACCGACCACGGTGACATTGGACAGGTTTTCTTGACCGGCTTGGTCCACACAGGTGAATCCAATCCAAACAGGAACGCCCGGGGTTTGTTTGATGATGGACTGATTGCCTTCGTTTGGAGCATAGGANGTGAACGGTGTTCGTCCAAGGGCATCGAGCATCGGCGTAGTGGAAACATAGACGTTGGTCGTTGCGAGGTCCAAGGCNGTGCACCGGGCCCACTCGAGTTCAATGTCTCCATCGTCGCCGTTGCTGCCCATGGCGCTGGCCGTGGCCCACAGGGGCGCACCGGGGATTTCGTCGCTGGGCGATGCAGGTCCAAACGGCGCTGAGACCTTCCCCCAGCGTCCATCGGTGTATTCGGCCACCACCACGGCATAGTAATCCGTGCCGTCAACGAGCGGTGCACCATTGGCGGTTTCGATATCGGCTGAAAGTCGGCTGTGCAGGGAAATGGCCTTGTCGGGAGATTGGCCGAGTAACTCGAGTTCGGTTGGTGGGGTTGCCCAGGGCCCTTCGTTGAGGAAAACGAGGTAGCGGGCGAAATCTTCGTCGTGAACCAGTGTCCACGAAGCGGTNAACACACCACCGCCATCGTCGGGTCGGTCAACCATGCCNTGCATGGCCACCGGCGTGTCCGTTCGGACGTAATCGTAGGTTAATCGTGCTTCAAGGGAGCCATTGGTTGGGGAAAACAGNCGCAAGGAGACATGGCGTGTGTTGTTGTACAACTGGCCGTTGTCCACNGCGTCTTGAAGCGTGNTCAGNAGGTTCGGATCGTCGNTCAAGTTGAGGGTCACATCGTATTCAAGGCTGACTGATTTTGCCCAAACCGCCGCACCAGCGGTTGGTGAGGTCATGACCACGGGAACGTTTTGGAACAGCAGCCCGTGGACGCCGGGCGTCCCCAGTGTNTTGTCCAAAGCATAGGGNCTGTCTGGACTGACCAAATCAATGGACATTCCGAGGTGAGTCATGTCGGTGATGTTGAGGCCGCCACCGTTGCCCATGGCTCTGACGGTCAAGGGAAGCGCCCTTCGCATGGAGGAGGGTTCCACGGGCGTGAATTGGCCGTTTTTCTCCCATCCTTTCAGACCTTCTTCGGTCAGCGCCCATAGGTAATTGGCGCCGATGGCTCCAGCCTGGGGTTCCAAGGCTCCGAGGTAGGCGATTGGAAGGTGCCCTCCGGTGCGAGCCTCTGAGAGCATGATGTTGTTTTGCGAGCCAACGGACATCACGTGGGTACCGTCGCTGACCATGTGGGTCACTGGATATTGAATTTGGAACGATGAGGTTCCGTCCTCAAAGTCTCCGCTGGATGCGTTCCAGTGCGTGATGGAGCCCACATCGGTGGCCATGTGAAGGCCCCACCAGTCGGCGGTGAGGGCGGTGACGGTGTTGGATGGAAGTTGATCGAAACGATGCGTNGAAACGACTTGTTGCGTGCTTGGNTCAACCAACGTCACTCCGGGNCGGTCTGAACCTCGACCGTCGTGGCTGACGATGACCGTCGAGGATCCTGTGTTGGTTGTGGTCAAGGCAAGACCCCAAGTGGATTGACCCATAAGGCCGTCAGCGACGGTCATGGTGGTGCCGCTTTGGGTTGACGGGTCCCATACGAAGAGGCCCGCCGGCGTGGCCATGTAGATGTCAGAGCCCACGGCGAAGACGTCTTCGACAACGTCACTGGGTAGGCCGTTCCCGACGGTAATGGAGTCCATCCAATCGTTCGTTGTGTAATTCCAGCGACCGATTCCACCGTTGGTGGCGATGTACAGCACACCGGTTGTATCGGTGAATCCGTTTACGATGTTTGATGGCAGGCCAGCAATGAGTCGTCCGTTGCCGAATTGAGAGGTCAATGGATTGAACATTTGGACGCCGGGCGGGCTTCCACCATCGCCAGCGAGGCCAATCACCAGTTGACTGTTGAAGAGGTGCATGGTGTCGAACTTTCCGTGCAGGGAACCACCNATGGAGGAGATGGTTCGAGTGAGGGTGTCCAATTTGAGCATGCCACCGGGGTTGGAAGCGATGAACAGGTCCGTGCCGTGAAGNTGNAGNTCGCTGGCGACGGTATTTCCAGGCAAGGTCCAACCGAATTCCCATTCGACGGTGCCGTTGGGCATGAAGGTCCCTTGAAGGAGCCCTGTCCCCGAGCCGCCGACATCACCCGTCGTCGCCCAAAGATGGGTGGCATTGGCCACGACCGATGTCACTTGGCCGCTCACCAAACCTGGCAGGTCGACCACGGTTTGCCTTCCAGATGAAGAAAGGGTGGCGACCTCGCTGTAGCCTGATGAGCCACCGGCACGCCCAATCAACCATTCCGAGGAACCGCTGAGCCATTGGAGCGAGGTGACCGGAGAACCGGCTCCTTGCACTTGGGCTTGGAGCGCGGTTGCACCACTGGCGACCAGCGTCGAGTATCCGCCTGCAATGAGGTTGGAGCCGGAATTTCCGACGGCGTGGCCGACGATGAGTTGGGACCCGGAATGCGAGAGTGCATCGTACCATACACGGTCACTCGGCAGATTGTGGCTTGCCGTNGTCAAACTCGAAAGGAAGGCAGCGGTGCTGTAGCTGTAACGACTGATGGGTTGGTTGTCGTTGTAGTAGCCGATGTAAAGCGTGTCCTGATTGTCGCAGGTCACAGAGGCAGGGGCGGTTCCGTCGAGTTGACTGCTGTCAAAGCCCGATTCGACCGTGGCGTTTTGCANATCAAGGCGGGCGATGCCTCCATTGTTGTTGTACATGGCGATGTTGAGCACGCCACCGCACATCTCCATTGAAATTGGATAGCCATCGGGGATGTTGTTGTTTGAATCAGCGGGGTAAGCCGTCCANGNTCCGGCGCCATTNCGGTGTGAGATGATGCCTTCGTTAAACTGGCCAAATCTGTTGAAATCGGCTCCACCAACGACGAGGTTGGTACCGTCCGTCCACAATTCNTAGAANATGTCGCCNGCGTTGNTTGGCAATCCATTGCCGGCTTCCCANGTGGTNTTCCAGGTGTTGGTNACTTCGTTGTAGCGAGCAATGCCGTCCTCGGTCCCGAACAGTGTTTCTCCGTTGTGTTCAACGATTCCTCGTATGGGGAACTCGAAATTTGTCCATGAATTAACAAGGGTTTGGCTGCTGTCGTAAAGCTCGAGTTTCAATTCCCCCCATGAGACCCACGTGTTGCCGTTGGAGGATTCGTAGGCCGTCACTCGGTCGATGGAACCCGTGGGGAGAATNTTGCCATCGAAGGCACCGTTGGTGGTGTTCCAACGGGCAACGCCCCCCGATCCGTCGCGGTTCCACCACTGTCCTGAGACCACGCTGACCATCAGCGTGTCACCTGACATTTCCATGTTGACGATGTCGCCNCCGTTCTCGCCGACTTGTGCACCGACGTCCAAGTTGCTCAAGGCCGTCACGTTGAACACGTCAAGCCGGCTCACTTCGTCGCTGGCGGTGCTGGCGTGGTAGTACAGAATGTTGTTGTGAATCAGCATGTCGTGAGGAGCGCCGTTGGCGTTGTAGAGGTTGCTGTTTCGTTCGATGTCGTAAGCCTCTCCGCCGTTTGTGACGTTGATGAGTTGGAGGCCATCATCGCCACCCACCCAGAGGAGGTTGGCTCGAATGTCAGCTACCAGGCCAGTCACATCATCGTTGCCACCGTCGAGAACACCGTTGCTTTCGGTGAAGGGGACCAACCACCGGTTGGCGGTGATGTTGTAGCGCAGAACGCCAAGCCCCTCGGTGCCGATGTAGGCGATGTCGCCCATGATCTCAACCACGGCGTTGCCGGTCTGGGTGCCTTGACCCCAATTGTAGTCGTGTTGGAAATTGGATTTGGTGATGAGGCCAACGCCCGAGGTGGTGCCACCGTAGACGTAGTTGCTGTCCACGCCGACACTGTAGGTCGCCCAGTTGGGCATGCCGTCGTACACGTTCTGGCAATCATCGATGTTCATTGTTGCAAGATCGTACTCGCACACGCCGATGTTGGTGCCGGCGTAGAGGCTTCCACCGCTTCCGCTTGATTCCACGGCGAAGTCGTAGAATTGCTGAGGGCGTGTTTGCCATGAGGACCCTTGGCCGAAACTGGTCAATTGGTTTCCGTCCCATTTCCTCGCACCTTGTTGGGTGCCGATGTAGAGATTGGTTCCGTCCGTGTCGAGCGCATAGATTTGGTCGGATGGAAGCAATCCGCCGCGGTTGCCTGCGGTCAGGGGTGCGAGGATTTCCCCCGTGCTCACGTCCTTTCTTGCAACGCCGTAGCCCTGAAGTCCAAGGTGGAGGACATCACCAACCATGGCGACCGGTGCATAGTTCACACCGTTGATTCCGGTGGACCCCCATGGTTCAAGCCACGTGTCGTTGGTGATGTCGTAGCGGAGCAGCCCTTTGTCTTCGGTGGCCTGATAGGCGGTATCACCGAACACGGCGACATCACCGAGGAAGGACGTGGGCAAACCGTTGGTGCTGTCGTAGGATGTACAGCCGCCGTTGGCGCGATCAAAGTGAACGAAGACGCCACTGTCGAGGGACATAACAACGCTGTTCGTATCGGCGACCATGCTGATGATGTTGGCCGAATTGGGGTAGCAACCCGAAGTCCCGTCGTAGGTTTGAACATTCGTGCCAAAGGCGTCCATCTCCTCAACGATGGGTGAGCCCTCCATGGCGATGAACAACGAGGTAGCGCCTTGTTGTGCGGCTGGAGCAGCGGTCATTTCAACGACGTTATCGTTAACGTTCCAAGGCGAAAGCCAAACCGAGTTGCTGATGTCGTACCGCAGCACGAGCATTGAGTTGTCTCCAGAGCCGATGTAAAGGACGTTGTCAACTTCAACCAACGCCGTCATGTCGTCGGTAGCTGGGGCGCTGGCGAGCAGGATGTTGCCTTCAACAAAGGGTGTTTGGTTCGGCGAGAGGTGAATCAAATTGCCAGTGCCATCGTCCACGAGAAGCGCATCATGTGCCGGGGAAGCCGCACCGCTGGACAGCCAAGGGACGAGGGAGGCCCCCAAGTTGTCCAGTCCGAGGGTCTGAAGGTCGTACGTGGTCGAGAAGACCCCGTTGGTGGTGTTGTACGTGTGCAAGGAGTCGCCGTTGAGAATGTAGAGGGTTGAACCGATTCGTTCAACGCCGGCGATGTTGTCATCGGCCAACCAGTTCGCTGATGTCCACGTGGACAGCCAAAAGCCTGCAGCATAGTCAAACCGCCCCAATCCGTTGTCGGGGGACCCCATGAGAAGTTGATTCCCGGAAACCGCCATGTGCGTGATGGTATCGGAATGCAGGTTGTTCGCTGAACTCCAGGTGGAAAGCCCGGTGCCCGCAGCGGTGTCGTAGCGCAGGACACCAACGCCTTCGAGGGCAGCGTAGACAATTCCGCCGACCTCAATCATTGACAAGGCTTCACGGTTGGTGTTTCCGATGCTGGATGTCAGGCTGTTCCATGACGAACCGTCCCACTGATGTAANCCCTGGCCGTTCGCAGCGAAGACATCGCCAGCGCTCGTCATCAAAAAGCGGTCNGCGTCNAGGTTCGCCAGTGCCGTTTGGTCGCTGCTGTCCGTGAGGGAAATCGCTCGGAAGGTGCCGTCGCCGAGGAGGAGATGGAGCAGACCACCGTTGGTGTCCATCACCATGTCGACAACACCCTCTTCATTTTCAAAATCATAGACATCGATGACGTTTGGTGCGTTGGCCGCGCTGAGGAGAAGGAGCTGGTTGTTCACGGCAAGGTAAAGCACGCCCGTGTCGGCATTGGAGGCCGATGAGCGGATGACGAAATCAAATGGAGTGAGGGAAACCAGAGGGTCGGCTGGGGCCAAGACCTCGATCACCATCTCGGTGATTTCCGCATCGGATGGAAGGTCCCATCCGGCCCCTGAGTTGCTGTTCGGGTTGAGTCGCCCATTGTAGGTCGAACCGGTGGTGAAGCCGTCGGCCTCTCCAAGGACNCCCAATCCACGCCAGTCAAACAGGGAGGTGCCCATGCCGTCCACGATGAGCTGTGGTTCTTGGATGACCATGCCGTTTTGGCCGCTGGCTCGGATTTCGAGGGTGACGTTGGACAGTTCCGCACCAGGGGCGAAGGATAAATCCCATTCCGTGGTCGCCCGTTGTCCGGTTTCTGGAACCGCACCAACCGCATCGAGAACGACCCAACCGGTGTCATTGCTCCCTTCCAGTGGCCATGTNACACCNCTTGGCTCGGCGTGAGCTGAAACCACGGGGGTGGTGAGCAGGGGNCCCATGGACATCAACACCATCAGAAGGACCATGGAAAGGGCCCGTTGCCGTTGCCCACCGCCACGGTTGCTCAAACGGGGCCGTTTCATACGCAGAGGGGTATTTTTCACTTATTTGAAGGGAAGCCTTCGCTGACCGAACAATGCTCGCGAATCAAACCGACTNTCCGATGTTCTTTGACCTCGTCCAAAGGCACTCCNGTGGCCCNCATCTCCGCACAACAATCAAACCCTGCCTTCTCGGCCGTTTTGTCGGGGATGTCCATGTCCAACGCCAAGAAAGAAGAGAGGTTGCGCAAAGAAGCGTTGGAATACCACGAGGCTGAACCCCAAGGAAAAATCAAGGTCGTGCCCACCAAACCACACTCCACGGCTCATGAACTGAGTTTGGCTTACTCTCCCGGCGTGGCCTATCCCTGTTTGGAGATTGAGGAACGTCCAGAAGACGCCTACCGATACACCTCGAAGGGTAACCTCGTTGCGGTGATTTCCAACGGTACCGCCGTGTTGGGTCTCGGCAACATTGGGGCCCTGGCCAGCAAACCCGTGATGGAAGGCAAAGGCTTGCTTCTGAAAACCTTCGCTGGCATCGATGTGTTTGACATTGAGGTCGACACCGAAGACCCGGAGGAATTCATCAGCACCGTCGTGAACATTTCAAAGACCTTCGGTGGCATCAACCTTGAGGACATCAAGGCGCCAGAATGCTTTGAAATTGAACGTCGAATCGCCGAGGCAACCAACATACCGGTCATGCACGACGACCAACATGGAACGGCCATCATCTCTGCCGCTGCACTTCTCAATGCGGCAGAACTCCAAGGAAAAGCACTTGACGAACTCAAAGTCGTGGTGATTGGAGCCGGGGCGTCAGCCATCGCTTGTGCCAACCACTACGTGGCCATCGGCGTGAAGCAGGCCAACATTACCTTGGTCGATAGCCAAGGAATCGTNACCAAAAAGCGCCTTGACANCGGGGAACTGAACGAATACAAGGCACCCTTTGCTCATGACCGCCCAGCCGGGGAATTGGCCGATGCACTGAACGGGGCCGATGTCATGCTCGGGCTCTCCAAAGGCGGANTGGTCTCGAAAGAAATGGTGGCCAGCATGGCTGANAAGCCGATCATTTTTGCCTTGGCCAATCCAACNCCCGAAATCCTTCCCGAAGAGGTTCTCTCAGTGCGCANCGANGCCATNATCGCCACGGGTCGATCGGATTATGCCAACCAAGTGAACAACGTGCTTGGCTTCCCTTACATCTTCCGAGGAGCACTGGATGTGCGCGCTCGGGACATTACGCAGAACATGAAGATGGCCGCNACCAAAGCGCTCGCCGCCCTTGCAAAGGAACCCGTTCCGGACTACATTTCTGCTGCTTATGACGGTGTGGTCATGCAGTACGGCCCGGAATACATCATTCCCAAACCCTTTGACCGTCGCGTNCTCATTTGGGAAGCCGCCGCCGTTGCTCAAGCCGCCATCGACGAAGGCATTGCCGGCGTTTCAGCGGATGAATTCGATGTCAGTCGATACCGAGAGGAACTCGAAGCCCGATTGGGAGAGTCCTATTCGGTCATGCGACAAATGATCAATCAAGTGAAAGGAAAAGGAAAGCGAATTGTCTTCCCGGAGGGCGATAAAGAGCCGGTTCTNCGAGCTGCTGCACAACTTGTTGACCAGAACATTTGCCACCCGATTCTCCTCGGTCCAGTTGACCGCATTGACCGCATGGTGGAGGAACTCGGGTTGAATTTTGATTACGAAGCATACGACCCTCGCTACGACGAGCGAAGAAAAACGGTTTACGCCAATGCTTTCTTCAAGCGAAGGCAGCGAAAAGGCACAACCTGGCCAGATGCTGCCCGACTCCTCAAGAGTCGGCCTTACTTTGCTGCTCAGATGGTTCATGCCGGAGATGCTGATGGGTTTGTGGGGGGCGTCAGTCGAAACTACGCCGACGTTCTGCGTCCGACCCTTGAACTCATTGGGAAGTCAAACGACGCCCATTGCGTCATTGGTTGCTACATGATGAACGTCAAAGGCCGGACAATTTTCCTTGCTGATGCCACGGTAAATGTCTACCCTGATAGCCGTACGCTTGCCGAAATTGCGGTTCAAACCGCCAAGGTTGCACGACGCTTTGGTGTGGTGCCACGGGTGGCNATGCTTTCGTTTTCCAACTTCGGTTCCACCCGGGCTCANCGTTCTGAGCGCATTGAAGAAGCGGTCATCATGGCCCGAACCCTCGACCCGACCTTGATGATCGACGGACCGATGCAGAGCGATACCGCCCTNAATCCAGCCGTCCAAGAGGCTTATCCGTTCATGAAATTGGTCGGTCCAGCCAACGTCTTGATCTTGCCAAACTTGGCCTCGGCCAACATCGCTTACAAGTTGCTTGAGGAACTGGGGGACGCTGAAATGACCGGTCCAATCCTTGAGGGAATGGCGCATCCAGTCCAACTCGTCGCTCGTCAAGACGGTGTTCGTCATATCGTGAACATGGCCACCATTTGTACAGCTGACGCCATTCGAAAAGACAACTACTGGGAGACCCTCATCGACGATGAAACGACGTCGTCGTAGCGAAGCACCGGTCGTCGGGGTCGCCAAAGAGCGCCCGTGAAGAAACCAGCACAGAGTCCACCAAACAACAGGTTCACCCACCCTTCGGTTGCGTAAGCGCTCATGCCTCGCAGAACGGGAATCAAGAAGGAAGGAATGATGCCCAACACCGTGGTCCACAGGAGTTCAGTACGAACGTTCCTCCAAACATCGGTGTTGTTTGGAACACGTATGGCGCTGTCCGGCCGAACCGGCGTTAAGGCCAACCGTGCCACAACGTTTGGAAGCGGTCGGTCATGGGGTACGCTGGTCGTCGCCGTGACCTCGGGATTTCGTGGATGAACGGCGACGGCCGCCATTTGGGAGGCAGCAGGGCCGAGAATCTCGTTGGGTCGGGGGCGTCCATCCATCATGGCTCCACGATGGTTTGAGGAGGGGGCATCGGCTAGCCGCTCGGTGAATCCAGTGTTGAGTTCGAGTTTCTTTTGTTTCCTCGCCACCAACCATTCAGCATGGGTCAGTGCCCTGACTTCCCAGGACCCGGGGAGGTCCTCGATCGCCTTTGAAAACGCTTCACTCTCCATGAGCGTCTGGGCCAATTCCACGAGATCGAGCGAGGTCAGCGTTTCCATTGGTTCCTCGGAAGCATCATCATCCGGACCTCCCATGACTTCGAGCACTTCGCGGCTGTTCAATGGTTGAGCCATGGTGTAAAACGCCGGGGTTTTGGCTTCGTAACATGGACGTTGACCAGCGTAGACCCACCCACCTTTGGTGGTCCCAATCGTGGTGGTGGCGGCCTCAACTGGGTGAAACACAAGGCCGCCAAAGGAGATGTTCACGACCATCCCTCAGTTCAGCGTTGCTTCCATTCGGCGGTACCACGCCATTCCATTGGCGTGGTCGGTGAGTTGTTCAAATTGTGGATAGGGGGAGACTGACCGCATGTACCCGAAGGCGGCAAAGTCAACGAGGTCGGGCGAGGCACCGCCAAAAAACGGCTCTCCATTGTGAGCCGTTGTGAATTCGGTCAGGAGGTCATGCCAGAGTTGTTTCGGTTTGCGCCCGTCGCTTTTGACCCGCTTACGAGCGATGATTCCCCACATGATGGGAAACCCTGCCCAGGCATAGAGTCGCTTGGATATGAATCCGAATTTTTCAATTTTTGAAATCCGAGTGGTGGTTTTGAGCGCTGAACCAAGGCTGCCGTAGAGAATCGGNACGGTCGCTTTTGAGAGGTGCGTGTCAGCCCAGGTCAACCACTCTTCTTGTCGAACAGTGTCGCCTTGTGCCGCCATTTTCCCGTCGTTGTAGGTGGCATCGATGAGNCGCAAGATAGGCGTGGAATCCACGTGGTGGTCTCCTTGTGGGTCGGTAAAGACGGGAACCTTCCCCCAGTCGCCNGCGAACGCCACTTCTTTTTTGATCTTCATGCCATTGACACCGACGTAATTGACGTCGACGTTGAGGTGCTCAAGGAGCCCTCGCACCTTCCAGCAGAAAGGGCACGAGTAAAGGACGTGAAGCGTTGGGGTTTGACCCATGAAAGGCCGAGGCAGACCGCCCTCTTCAAGGCTCGTTCTCTTCTCCCATCCCGGGCTTCCAGCCCGCCTTCCAGAATTCAAGGTCATCCAACCATCCAAGCCATTCTTTGTCGGTGCAATTCAGCAAACGAAACGCTCGCCCTTCAAGTCCTTCACGCAGTGAAGGCGACATATCGCCGCAGTCCATGGCTTCCTTCCACTCAACTTGCATGTAGCGAATTTGTCGACGGGCCTCCTCGGGCTGATCGAAGTTCATCTCGCAAGCGTCCCTCAATTCCGAAAGCCAGGTCCTCGTGTCCTTCAAGATGGGGTCGTTACTGTTCGAGGTGGCTTTTGCCTTCTTTCCAAACGGCCACCACCCCATGGAGTTTCNTTGGAAGGACTGGTTCATGGTCTTGTCCATCGGCCAACGAATTGAAGAAGCACATTCCGGAGTGCTGACCATGGGCCGCTTAACCGTCCACGCCCATGGCGTTCCAAAGGAGAAGGCCATGAGAGAACTCATTGAGATGTACGGGCGGCGCATGAAGTCCCGGGGGGTCTCGATTGAATTTCATCCTGCGAAACTTGATTCAGGTGCGTATGTTGACCGACTCCTNGGAAAACGAGGCAACCTCATTCTGTTGGACGAAGGAGGGGAACAAGAGGATTCAGTCGCCTTTGCTCAGCGGTTTGAACAATGGCAACTCGCATCGGACGGCGTGCATTTGGCCATCGGACCAGCCGAGGGCTGGCCTGACCATGGCGGGCTGGCCGACCTTCAGCGTCTTTCGCTGTCCGCAATGACGTTCCCCCATGAGCTTGCCACCGTTTTGCTGGTTGAGCAACTCTACAGAGCCACCGAGATTCAGCGGGGTTCGGGTTATCACAAAGCATGATAGCAGGGTGCCACCGAGGTTGATTCAATGGCCACGATGTTTCTCGACGAATCCTCGGGAAAAGTGTTGGCCTTGGCCGTACTCACGGTGGTTTCAGTCTCCCTCATCGTCGGAAGTCGACATCAACCCTTTCCCGAGATTTCGGGTAAATTTGGTTGGACATTGGCCAGCCTCACGGGTCTGTTGGCGCTTGGGGAAACCGCTCCACGCCCCATGTCGCTGACCATGCTGCTCATCGTCTCACTGATTCTNGGAAGTTACGGCGTGCTCGTGGGCGTTCATCACATGGTTCGAACGCGGCGAGACGTGTTCATTGCCCCCATGTCGGGTTTTGTGTTCTGCACCGGTGCTGGCGGTCTGATGGTGCTCACATGGCCNGAACTCAATACCCTCGAGCAGTGGGCCGGTTTCCTGTTGTTGGTTCTCTTGGGTGGCGGCCAAACGTGGATGGTTTTCCGAGGCCTTCTTATCGGGCGGTTGCCATTGGCTTGGAGTCAAGCCGGCATGGTGGCGCTTCAGCGCCGTCAACTGCATGGCCCTCACGGGGCGATCTCCTGCTTCGAGCGCGGATGGGATGCTGATGAAGAACACCTCAATCCCATGGCCTATGTNGCTCTGCATCGCATCCATTTGTACTTGGACCAACACGATGAAGCCAAGCGTTGGCTTGAATCGTTCGAGGATGCGGGTGGCGATGCATCGGTAGCGCCCGAATGGATTGGGGCCATTCACGATGCATTGGTCGCCATGGGGGCATCACCGACCCTTTTCCCGTCGGAATTGGTCACGGAAGCGGAGTGACATTACCGTTTTCCGGCGAATTTTGAGTCAAAACAAACGAGCCCTTATATGGTTCAAGGTTGATTTTGTAACATGAACAACCTCAACCAAGCCCCCGAAGACTGGCCACTGGGGAACATCCTGTGGTTTGCTGTCCTCGTTTGGTTTTCTTCCAGTCTCCTTTCCCAATCGGCTTACATTGCCATCCATGGCCTTCCTTACGATGCCGTGTCCATGCTTGAATCGCTTGGCCCGTTCTACTACGTCGTCATCCTCCTCGAACTCATCGTTTGGGGAGGCCTCCTCGTCATGGGCTACCTCAAGTTCGCTCGGGCCCGCCGCGCTCGCTCGATGAGAGCCGGCCACGTCGTCGGAGCCTGAACCTTCGGATGTCCGATTTCGGTCAAAAAACAGCGATTTCTCATCCGGGCCCTCCGGTGACTAAAAGAAGCGTCAAGACAAGGAGTAGCCGTGTCTACACCCGCTGACGAACCTCTCTATTCGGGGCTCCCGATGGAGTTGGACGAACTTTCTCCGGAGGCAGCGCTGCCCTATCCGCTACCTGAAGGCGCCATCGTGGTGACCATTGACCAAGCTCGGGAAACCCTTCCCGAAGCCCAAAACGTGCTGATGGTTTTGCAAGCCATGAGCGATGAGGCCCACGACTTAACCAACGAACTNGAACTCTTGCTCGACCAGTACCCGATGACGCATCCCCACGTGATGGAGGTGGCTGAACACCTCGGTCAAATGGTGGCTCAGTGGCAAGCAAGCGTGGCCCGTTTGGAAAGCATCGGCGCTCGAATCGTGTCGATGGATCCCGGACGTTTGGAATGGTACGGAGTCGTCGACCGACGAATGGCCTTGTTTTCATGGGCCGTCGGTGAGACCGACATTGAGTGGTACTACCGCATGGAAGAGGGCTTTCCCTCCCGCAAACCCCTCATAGAGGCATGACCTCCCAGAACCGAGGGCGCAAGCATGGTGAAGATCAATCGCGTGTACACCGGTGGTGGCGATGGTGGCGAATCATCGCTTGTTGACGGCTCGCGGCGCAAAAAATCCGACCCCCGATTTACCGTTGTTGGAGCCTGTGATGAAGTNAACAGCTGGATGGGAATGGCCCTTGCTGAACTTCAACGCCTGCCTGACCACGAAGACGGCGGAGAACGAACCAACGTCCACCGGGTTCAAACCGTTCTCAACGAAGCCATCGTTCGCGTCCAAAACGAACTCTTCGACCTCGGGGCTGAACTGGCGTGCCCTCCCTCAACGCTGCCTGACTACATGGTGCTGATTTCCCAAGAACAGACCGACGTGTTGATGCAGGAAATGGACGCCTGGCTGACGACCCTCCCTCCGTTGACAAGTTTCATTCTCCCCACGGGTTCACCTCCAGTGTCGTGCATGCACGTCACACGCACTGTGGTCCGTCGTCTGGAACGAGCCATGGTCCGCCTCACCGATCACGAAGGAGAAGACGCTGTCCGTCCGCTCGCTTTGGTGTACGTCAACCGATTGTCGGACTGGTTGTTTGTCATGGCGCGCTGGGTCAGCATGATGCTGAACGAGGAAGAAACCCTCTGGGTCCCGCTTGGAAAGCGCCCAGCGGANAAAGGAATTGCTCATCGTGTTGAGCAAATGCAAGCCAACGATGACGATTTCGAAGCCTTGTGATTATTGCGTTCCGTGAAGGTTCACAAAACGTTGAGCCAACCTCACCACGCTTCGCGTCTCATCATGGGTGATGGTCTCCAATGCTTGGTCCCAGTCCAGCCAGAGGTAACCGCGATGCTCATGGGAGAGGGTTACTTCCATTTCATCGGTTTCGGCGATGTACCAGTAGACCTCCTTGCTCTGCCGTTTTCCTTTGTGCCGGAATGAATATTCTGTCCGCTCTTCAAATCCGTTGAGGACCACCACATCTCGAATGCCTGTTTCTTCCGCCAGTTCCCTCAACATCGTTGTGGTTCGGTCCGCATCATTGTCTTCCACGTGCCCCTTGGGCAGGTCCCAATGCCCTTGTGGGTATTGGAGGAGCAGGACTGCTCCGTAGTTGACCAGCACCACCCCGCAGGACGTCTCCATGACCGGGCCTCACCGCTTCTCATTGATGGTCATAACGGATGTTCACCACCCAACCTTGATGGACATGGGGCCTCGGCAAGGAGCCATGGGCATTGTACCGCTGCGCAGGGATGAGGTTCCAGCCTACACTCGCATCGTGGCGGATTCCGANATGGACGGTTTGTTCGGAGCGGCGGTGTTGAAGGCGTTTCGACCCGATGCAGAGGTCATGTTTTCTCACGCCGCAGCTTTGCGTGGCGGACTGGTTGACGAGCACGTGGACCGGTCTACTGTGTTGGTGGACCTACCGTTTCACCCCAATTGTGGTTGGTACGTGGACCATCATTTGACCAACCGGCCGGATGCCTCCGAGGCATCATCCTTCGAGGCGGAGGGGGGTACACAACACTGGGAGGCCACGCCATCCGCCGCCCGTTTGGCGTACGAATTGCTGGTGAACATCACGGACATGGACCACCTCACGCCGATGATGCCCGTGGTGGACGCCCTGGATTCAGGGGGCATCACCAAAGAAGCGTTCCTCGAGGACGGACCGCTGTTGCAATTGTCCAGAACTTGCACATCAAGCGACCCCGTTTACATGCTGCACCTGGTGGATTTGCTCGCCAACGGTGCTGATTTCGAAACCCTTCTTGCCGACCCCATTGTGAAGGCTCGATGCCGTCANGCGAAGGAAGAACGGGTGGTTGCGCAGCGTCATGTGGAAGCCAACACCACGGTTCACGACCGCTTGGCCGTCTGCCGAATGGACGAAAGTGGATTGCGCAGCAATGGCTATCTGGTCACGGCGTGGGTGGGGGACGACGCCGATGCGTGTTGCATCGTTCACGGCTACGCTGACGGTGATTTGAACAACCCCGAACGCCCACCGCTTTCAGCCAGTTTCTACGCCAACTCGTTCCTTCCGAAAGGGCAAGGTCGCTACGACCTCTCTCGGATGGCCACGGCCCTTGACCCAACCGGTGGAGGCCACGCCAATGCGTGTGGGTGTCGAATTCAACCGCCTGGGCTTGAAGCCAACATGGAACATTGGACGAGGATGTGGGCCAGCCGAGACGAAGTACTGAGCGTTTGACTCAGAACTTTCGCATGGTGATGCTGGTGGAGTTTTCGAGGTCAACCTCTTCTTCAGGCTCCTCAATGACTTCTTCTGCTTGAACGGGGGCGTTCTTCAACCGCTTCACCGTCGCTTTGAGCACTTCAAACTCGATCTCAAGGTCCTCAAGGGCTTCCTTGGTGTCCTCGATGTGCTTCTCAACACGAGCCAACACCTTGTTGACCTTCCTGAGGGTGCGGTCTTCCCGAGCCATGACGGCCCGTCTCCCCATTCTGTTTTGAAGGTTCTCCACTGGAAAAGGGGGTCATTCTTGCTCAGAACTCACCTTCGTGGTTGGTGCTGGATGGGGTGCTGAGGACCGCAAGAAGGACGGCGCCCACCAGTTCCATTTGCCCATCAGCCGCATGGTTGAGGGAACGACCAGGGCTCGAACCAACGTCGCATCAATGAAGATGGCCAAGGCCAAACCAAGACCGATTTGCTTGAGGATAATGACCGATGAAAGACCGAAGGCGCTGAACACGACCACCATGATGGCGGCGGCTCCAGTGATGAGGCCGCCCGTCTTCTGCAATCCGTTGGCAACCGCAAGGGTGTTGTCGCCGGTGCGCTCCCATTCCTCGTGAATGCGGGAGAGCATCAACACCTCGTAATCCATCGATAAACCAAACACGATACAGAACATGATGACAGGGTTGCCCGAATCGATGGGCTGGGCCGTGAAGTTGAGCAGGTCGGCACCGTAGCCCCACTGGAACACCCAGACGAGCATACCGAACGAGGCTGAAATCGAGAGGATGTTCATGGCGATGGCCTTGATGGGGATGATGACCGACTTGACTTGCATGAAAATCAAGATGGTCGTTGCGATGAGAATGAACGCCAGCGCCCGAGGCAAATTATCGGCGATGGCGTCGAGGTTGTCGGCGTTGTAAGCAGCAAAGCCAGCCACAAGGAGGCGGTCATTTTCTCCGGTGAGGTCGTCGAGGAAGGCGTCTCTTTCGTCGCGGATGTCTTCGACCACCTTTCGGGAGTCAACGTTGGTTTGGACGCCCACCAATTGAACCGACATCATGGTCGCTTCATCGCCGACGAAGGCGTTGCGCAGACTTTCCCGAACTGCCACTTGTTCAGGTGGCATGAATTCATCGGATGTGGCCCAGAATTGAATCACTTCATCCGCACTCATGTCGGGGGANGGAAGGCCAACACCAATGCCCCCGGCGACCCTTGAATCGTTCAGCAAGTCGGAGAGGTAGGCATGTTGAGCCCGAAGGTTGACATCGCTCAGAGGGTCGGCCCCGTCGGTATCGATCACGATCCAGATGGAATTGGCCGCTTGGTCTGGCCACAGCTCATCGATGAGTTCCATGCCCTGCCGTGATTCGTCGTCTGGAGGGAGGGCTTTCCACGATGAAAGCGAAAACTCAGCGTAAGCAAACGGAAGTCCAGCCCCGATCAACAGGATAAGCGTTGGAATCAAAACAGCCCAGGGGCGGTCCATCACACGCTTGGCAATGCGGGCCCACACCCCGTCGTCCTTGGCACGCATGTCAAAGGCGTAAGGGATCTTGAGTTTGTTGATTCGTGGGCCTAAAGCCGCCATCACGGCAGGAAGAACCACCGTTGAGTAAACCATGGCGATGGTGACCGCAATGGTGCCCCCGATTCCCAATGAAGGAAGCGAAGTGTTGGTGAAAAAGAGCATGCCCATGAGGCCGATGGCGACCGTGATTCCTGAGTAAAACACGGCTTTCCCTGCGGTGGCACAACTCATGGCTGTGGCTGTTCGAATGTCGTGACCTCGCTCCATTTCTTCTCGGAAACGGTTGACTAAAAACAGGGAATAATCAATTGAAACACCGATTCCGATCAACGATACAATGTTNGTNGCGTACACCGTCACGTCGGTGACGTTGGACAACCAAATCGTCATGCCAACGGCGGCGACCAGCGTACCGCCTCCCACGCCCATGGGAAGGATGGCGGCAATGAGCGAACCAAAGATGAGTCCAAGAATCAGGAGGGTCAGCGGTATGGCGACCACTTCGGCTTTGATGAGGTCCTGCTTGATGCGGTCGTCAAACGTCCAATCAACGAAGATGCCGTCCGTCATCCAATCTGAAAAGGCCCCATCGATTTCGACCGTCTCCTCCAAATCCGTCAACAGTGATTTTGCTTCCTTTCGGTTGGTGCTAAAGACAACTTTGTTGATGGCATAGGTGCCATTCTCATCGGTAACAATGACGTCTTCACGGTCAACGTCAGCAACCTCCCAAGAATATTCAACCGAAGCGTCGGGATGCTTCTCAATTTCGCTGAGGGCGTCCACCACTGCGGCTCTCCAATCTGCGGACGAATCGTTGAGGGCTGGGTGGAACACGATGTAGCGGAAAGAAGGACCGCTCTCTTCGTCGTCGGAAGCGAAGCGCTCAGAAATCAACCGTCCAGCGTTCACCGATTCCACATCGTCCTCGCCGAAGCCTTCAGCCCAATCCGGACCGATCGTGATGAGGCTACCCATGAGGATACAGGAAATGAGCCCAAAAGCCATCATCGCTCTGCGATGGTCGTGGATGAACAAACCCATCCTGAAAAATGCCCTGTCTTTCAGCATTTCAGGGTCGGTGGCTCCTTCCATGTTTTTGAGCGAAAAATTCGGTGTATTTGAACAGGCGTTATGGGGCCAGTCCGATGCTCGTTTTGCTCATGCCCCATGAGCACCATCAACCACTGGATTATGTCAGCACGTCAAAGGTGTAAATGAAGCCCAAAAAGGCGTGAATGAACACCATGTAGATGATCAAGTCCGCAGCTCGTCCGTGCTTGAGTTTGGCAACGGCGAAGGATTCACCCGCCTCACGCTGGGCTCGAGCCTGCTTACCGAGGCGCGTCATGAACACCATCAAGCCAAAGCCAACGGGGCCCATGAAGCCGTGAAGGGATTGAGGGACAAGGGCAGACCAGAGGTTTTCGCCTGCGTACCAGCCGGTGAAACCACGGGCGATAAAGGCGACAAGGATGACGCCACCTGTGGCCCAGAGGAGGCGTTCGCCGTTGGCTTCGTGACGGGCCAAATGGGCGGCCCGCTCCTCGCCTTTGAGCACGTAGGACTTTTTGCGCCAAGCGTATTGCCACCACACCCAAACCACCAACGCACTCGCGAGGAGAGGATGGAGTAACAGAGCAACGGTCGGAATCAAGTCCATGCAGTCTCAGCAGCGGGGAGGTGGCTTTGGTTCAAGGAAGTATGCTTTTCATTCTCAAATCAGCCAACACAGCCCATCGGTGGATTGAAATGGCTCCCGTCGTGGGGAGAAATGAGGGGATGAAAGGTTGGACGAATCGTACATGGAAACCTGCCTGAAGGCAGCGTTTTCAAAACCCAAGTCGGGTGCTGTACGCGTCTCCATCATGAACCGTGAATCGGCCTGGAAGATGCTTGACAAACCCCTGCGTGCCCACTTGGTCATCGCTGCACACGAACAGGAGCCTCCGGCTTCCGACGACGAAGAGGATGACAACGCACCACGCCGACCAACCATGAACCGTCCAAGGGGCCGCATGCGTCGCTCCGGACGTCAAACCGGCCCCGCCCACATGTCGTGGCTTCACGATCCCAAAACCATCATCGATGAATCGCCTTACACCACGGCCTACCAATTGGCAACGCTCTTGGTTCACAAACAAATGGACCAAGACAATTGGGATGAAGCATGGAATTCGCATGAGAATCTGCTTCGGGAAACGTGCATGGTCGAAGGTGTACACCCTGTGTGGCACACGATTGGTGAGAAAACTCCGCTTCTTGGGCAGTTCCTTGCTTTTCCAAAAGCCAAGGTGAAGTCCGTCAAGAAAACGACCAAAATGGGTACCGACTTTTTCTGGATTGATCCTCGTAACAAAGACGATGTCATCACCGTGCTCAAACTGGCAAGCGCAGGTGTTGATGACCCCGACGTCAAAGTGGCCATGCAAAAAGCCACGCACCAAATTTCAGGCGCCCGCACCGTCGACCTTGACGGCCCTCTGGGAAGCCTGACCGATTCGTTGTCGTTCATCACGATTCTCTTGGCCCTCCACGGCGGTCAAGCGATTCCCGAGAAGGCGCTGAAAGCAGGGAAGAAAGCCGATGCCGAACTGGCTGAGGCGCTGGAAGATTTCGAACGCCTCGTCAAAGGAAACGTCAACGATTGGTCGGCCATCCTTTCTCTGGAACGAGAGGATTCACTTTCGCAAGCACGTCGTTCCCTCGCTTGGCAACAAGCCCCATCGGAAGCCGAGGCATGCACTTCAGAACAACTTGAACAAGGACTCGCCTTGCTTCAAGATGCCCATGTCCATGAAGGCCGAGACCGTTTGACGTGGTGGCGTTTGAACGCCCTGTTGCGAGAAGGAAAAGAAGAGGAAGCGATGGATGTTCTCGAGGGCCGCCGCCTCGATGCCTCGTCGGATGTGGTGGAACTTCTTCCCCTGCTCACCTCGCTGTCCAACGACCGAGCAACGGGCTGGTTGATGCAATTCATGGACGATGTTGACCAACAGGCTTTGCTTCACATCATGATGGAAAATGCTCTTGCGACCGATCTCCGCATCATGGCGGCTCAACGCTTGTGCGATGAACAGGGCCCAATGTGGGAAGAAGGCCGTGCGCTGGCCCTCGTGTTGTTGTTGGAGAAACTCGATCTTCATCGGCTCGCCAAAGTGTTCACTTCCGACCCCATGCTGCCCCTCACGCATCCCTACATTGCCCTCTTGGTGAGTCACTTGGCGCCGGCCAGTATTGATTCAGCCCTGCGCGACCCGATCTTCACCGCCCGCAATCAAGCCCTGCAATCCATCCAAGGTGCCGAAGTCCCCGCTTTCCTCTCTCCGTTGGCTGAACACCTCCTCTTGTTGATGGAAGGCACCTACAAAGACACCCCTGAAGTTGGTGAGGTACTCAACGCTTCAGCGTTGAAAGCCTTCTCACCCATCAGCCGAGCCCTTGCTGGCGATGGCGTGGTCAGTGCGACCCACATCCGCAACATGGGCAACAGTTTGGACGGCCTTGATTTGACCTTGATCGAGCGCCGTTTGTTCGATGTCATGCTGCTGTCCTTGACCATGAACGGCCACTTGCGGGCCTACAACATTGGCATGGCCAAACCCAACGATGTGGCGGAACTTGATGCCCTTTTGGAGGACCCAGTGCTTCCATTGCGGCTGATTCAATCCTATTCCGTTCTCATCGTTGAACACGACCTGGGGCTCTCCAACCTCGTCGGGTGGTACCAAAAGAACGACCCCTTGTCTCCGTGGGCTCCGTTGGCCCGTGCTGCATTGTTCGCTTCCAAGGGAGATGAACTCAACTCTGCACGAGAATACTCTCGGACAGCCGAACTGTTCGCCAAACAACGCAAAGCGGGAGGCTCATCCAGCGAAGGTGATGCGGAGGACAACGATTTCGTTTTGTCTCTTCCCTTGACCTTGTACCGAAAATCATTGATTCACTATGCTCACGCTAAATCTTGGGCCGAAGCCGTGGATCTTTTGGAGCGTGTTCCGGCTCTCAAGACGGCCATTACTGAACGGTTCAAACTCTACTTGCGGGTCTGCCATACCTCCGCAACCGACACCAACGCTGCCGCCCGCATGATTCGTCAACACGTGCAACAACGAAAGACGGTGCTTGAGGAGGATGTCGAGGGTAACATGATCGAAAAAACCCGAACATCCTACAACGAGGAGGAACTCGACCTTCTTCGTAATTATCCGTTCGAACAGGCCCACCTCCTTCCTCCCGAACCGTTCCTCGGGCGGGTAACAGCGGCATCAACGCGCATCAGCCGCGACCTCCGTCGTACTCGAACACAATTTGAGCATCAATTCCGTCAAGCCATGCAAGGGTCGTCTCCTTCCATGGAGGAAATCTATGAGATTGCCAAAAACGCTGCTGAAGAGGGAGCCTTTGAGGGCTTGATGTACCTTGAACGAGCACAAAACTCAACCAAGTTTTCCATCACGGCTCGCAACCGTCTTGCCGGTGTTGAGCAAGCGCTCTTCTCGCAGTACAAAGACGACATCCCGACCTCAAAACGTCGCTTCTTGCACAACCTCTCATTGACGCCACTGATCATCATTGACACCAACGTGCTGGTGGATGCCTTGGTGGAAAAGATGTACCAGCACATGGATTTGGTGTTTGAAACCAACCTCAACATCATCGGCTCCAACCGCTTCCATCGAATTCTTCTTCACCACGCAGAGGCCAAGCATCTGGCCATGATGATTCCCGATGATGTCCGAGGAGAATTGAAACAATTTGCCAAGGACCGACGCCTTCTTCCACGCTTCAAGAGCGCCATGGTCAACGCAGAAAAGTTGGAGAACACGCTCAGTGAATCGGTCATGATGGGCCTGGTTGACAGTGTGCTCTCAGAGTACAACACCTGGTCTCCAAGCGCCGATATGCTTGCGGGTGTACAAGATTCATCGGAACACTTGGACACCTTCTTGCTTCGGCACAGTGATGTGTTTGAGGAATTGACCGAACTGAAAGGATACCGCGGGGTGACCTACCGTACCGAACTCGAAGGTCGGGCCATTTACCCCGAAGCCACCGATTTGGACATCTACCGCCTGGCGACCCACCTGGCTTCGCTCCCGCTGCCCAACATTGGAGCGGTCATGGTGGCTACGATGGACGGTGATTTCACGCTGGTTGACCGAGCCATTGAGGAACGGTTTGGCTTTAGCATCGCCAAGAACAACCGCTCGCTGAAGCCTTGGCTAAAACGCTCAACAAACTGAATCTTGTTCAGGAGCGTTCGCTTAGTCGCTGGTAATCCAATTCAGAATTTGATTGTATTTTGAATCGCTTTGGTAGGGNGGATGGTGTCCCGCCGACGGACTGTGCACTTGGGTGCAATCAGAGAACTTCTGGGCGAGTGCTGGAGCCATATCCTTGAAGCCGTCGTCGTTTTCTCCTGAGAACACCATGGCTGGCGTTGAGAACGGTGCAGCTTCATCGATGGTGTCGATCAAACCTTCGTGGGTGGTCGGTAGGTAGCCGTTGTACATCATCACTTTCTCGAAGGTGTTGTCCGTGTTGGCCAGGTAGACGGGAATCATTGCGGCACCTTGGGAGTATCCCAATATGGCGTGGAATGGGCCTTGCTGTTCAACAATTTGGTCAAGGTAAGAAATGGAGCTATCAGCCCAGTCCCGGTCGGTGGTGGGTTGCCCTTTTCCTCCCGGTGGGTCGCGTATCCAGACGTTGTTACTCTCAGGAGTGCTAGCAAAAACNAATTCATAATCGCTCAGGCTTGCCATCAGGTCCTGCATCCCTTGCATGCTGCGAAGACCGTTGGCAGTTTGTCCGCCGCCGTGGAGAGCGAGAATCTTCAGTGGGCCTTGCGGTCCAATTTGGCTTTCCGAACACCCTACTTCGTTGACGGTTTCACCACTCGGTGTGTTGGGGCATGTATCTATGTCGTTGCTTACGCCATCGTTGTCGTCGTCCTTTTGCGATTCTGAGCAACCGAAAGCATCGACTTGCTCCCCGGCAGGTGTGCCTGGGCAGGCATCAACGTCATCTGTGAATCCATCGGAATCCGTGTCCTTTTGGGCGTCAGCACATCCGTCGCCATCCACGCTAGCACCGGTTGAGGTGTTCGGGCACAAATCGTTAGTATTGACCACGCCGTCATCGTCATCATCGGTTTCGGAGTCNGAACATCCCGTTGAGTACACCGGTTCACCGGCAGGGGTGTCCGGGCACGCATCAACGTCGTCGAGTACCCCGTCTTGGTCGGNNTCACCGATTGGTTCGGGTGGAAGTGGCAGATCGACCGAGATGCTTTGTTCGGATTCTTCAAACAAACCGCATTTGGCCACAAGGACGCCCTTTGTGCTGTATTCCTCGGTGTCGATGGTGAGCGTGTAAGTGGCGTCAACCTCGGATAGGTTTCCGGGGATAAACACGGCAGAATTTTGGTCGNTGGGTTGGTATTTCACCGAACATGTTTCGGGGAATTCATGCAAAACAGCACCCTCAACGATCCCCATCGTTTCGTTCTCTCCAGGCGGCGTCCATCCAAAGGTAAGGCGAACATCGTTCTCCTCGGGTGGATTGATGACGAGCATCACGGGCTTTCCTTCGCTTTCCTGACCTTCTGCATCGTAGGCAGTGATCTGAAGAATGAACGAACCGGGTCCGGTGATGCTTGTTTCACTGGTCCATTTTCCGGAGGANAGCACGCTGAGGTTCACCGTTTCAATCATGGCGAAGTTTTCGTTCAGCACGGTCACGATTACCCAGGAAGTTGAGAGGTCCTCGTCGTAGACGTATCCCTCAATGGAAACCGTGTTTCCATCCCACATTTCTGTAATCTCTTCGTCAATCATGAGTTTTGGCGGGTAATTTTCTACCTTGTACTCGTCCTCAGTCTCAGTTTTTTCATCCTCCGTGTCAACGGTGGAGGTGTTCAGCGTGTACACCACGGCGCCTGAGCTGCCCATGATGACAGCGACAAGGAGCGTGAGTGCCAAGGTCTTCGTATCCATGGACGGACTTGCGTATACCGACTATAAATTTGTGTGGTCACTGCCCACACACCAGTGTTCGTGCCCGTTTGGGACTCACATGTGCTGAATCATGGTCTCGCCAAAGGCACTGCAGGAAAGCAGCGTGGCGTCGTCCATCAAGCGCTCAAAGTCGTAGGTGACCGTTTTGTTGGAAATGGCACCTTCCATGCCCTTCACGATGAGGTCGGCTGCATCCTTCCACCCCATGTGGCGCAGCATCATCTCGGCAGAGAGGATAAGGGAGCCGGGGTTGACCTTGTTTTGGCCGGCGTACTTGGGTGCGGTGCCGTGGGTGGCTTCGAAGATGGAGATGCCCGTGTCGTAGTTGATGTTGGCTCCTGGGGCGATGCCGATACCGCCGACTTGAGCAGCCAAAGCATCGGAGATGTAGTCCCCGTTGAGGTTCATCGTTGTCAACACGCTGTACTCGGCTGGCCGGGTGATGATTTGCTGAAGCATGGCATCAGCAATCACGTCTTTGATGAGGATGGTGTTGCCGGTGTTCGGGTTGGTGAGGGTGCACCATGGGCCTCCGTCCAGCTCAGTTGCTCCGAACTCTTCCTTTGCAAGGGTGTAGCCCCAATCTCGGAATCCACCTTCAGTGAACTTCATGATGTTCCCTTTGTGGACGAGGGTGACGCTTGGCTTGTCGTTGTCAATGGCGTATTGGATGGCGGCACGGACAATGCGTGCGGTTCCTTCCTTGGACACTGGCTTGATGCCAATGCCGGACGTGTTTGGGAATCGAATCTTGTCAACGCCCATTTCGTTTTGGAGGAAGTCAATGACGCGCTTTACCTCGTCGCTTTCTGCTTCCCACTCGATGCCTGCGTAGACGTCTTCGCTGTTTTCTCGGAAGATGATCATGTCCACGTCTTGCGGGGCCCTGACCGGAGAGGGGGTGCCGTCGTACCAACGAACGGGTCGGACACACGCATAGAGGTCCAACTTCTGTCGCAGCGCAACGTTGAGCGAGCGAATGCCGCCACCCACTGGCGTGGTCAGCGGCCCTTTGATTGAGACAAGTCCGTTTTTCATGGCGTCAAGGGTTGCTTGTGGCAACCACTCGCCGGTGGCGTTAAACGCCTTTTCACCAGCCAGCACTTCAGACCAAACGATGCTCTTTTCGCCACCGTAGGCTTTCTCAACGGCTGCATTGACGACGCTGATCATGACCGGCGTGATGTCAACACCGATACCATCGCCTTCGATGTAGTGAATAATGGGGTCGTTTGGAACGCTGAGTGCGCCGTTTTCCATGGTTACTGGTGTACCTGACATGTCTCTCGGATTTGGCCACAAGCATCTCCTTCAAGAATCAACCGCCCTTGGCCTGTCCATGAAGGGGCGCGTGGAGTGGACAGGCGAGAACACCATGGACGGAATTAATTCCGCAGGTCAACGGATTTCAATGGACTGGGAATCGGGCCCCAGCCCCATGCAACTGATGTTGCAGATGGTGGGCGCTTGCTCGTTGGTGGACGTGGTGGGCGGCCTCAAAGACCGCCCGTTCAAGGCGGCATGGGTGGAAATGGATTCGACGCGTGCGGAAACGGCGCCACGGAAGTTTACCACCATGACCTTCGAGTACCACGTTGAAGGCGATGTCCCGAAAAAATTGGTCGAGCGAGTGGTGGCCAAGAGCCATGAAAAGTATTGCAGCGTGTCCAATTCCTTGGACCCCAACATCACCATCGATTGGCGAGTTGTGTTGCATCCACCTTCACAGGCTTGACGGGCGCCCCTGGTGAGAGAGAGCTTCAGTCAAGGCTTTGCAAAGTGAATCATACACTGGCTTCCAGCGAGCATGGAGGCCCTGTGGAGCGGCCATGGGTTGCCACGTGTCTTCCACTGCCAAGACGGTAGCGAAGGGTTTGATGGGGTTTCCACCCATGTCAACGATGAGAGAAAGGTGGTAAGCATCACGGTCTCGCTCAATTTTGAGACTGTTGATGTCAATCCGTCCGCCAGACAAGGAGGCACTCAAACGCTCGTGGTCCAGGAGGTCTCGAGCCAAGGTGGCAAGAAGTGATTCGACGGTTTCTTTTGACATCGATGACGTCGGCTCAATGAAGGTTCCAGCAGGAATTTCTTCTTCCTCGTCATCGTCCATGAAGGCTGCGAGTGGGTCGTACAGGTTGTGGGCAACGGGGGCTTCGTCGATGTTTTCGATGGGGGTGTTGAGTCCCAGCGCAGCATAGATGTCGATCTCTTCGTCATCCACTTCTGGTAGTTCAAACTCGCCCATCATGTAGAATAATGCGTTCTCTTCATACTTAATGTATGGTTTCTGATGAACCCTCATGCATCATCCAAAACCCGTTTTTCTTTCGTACCAATTTCCCACAAATGAGCGATGCCCACACATCATTTATTATTAATTAACTAATTTTGGTGTTAAAGCCNACAAGCTCTGGCAAAAAGTAACCCTCATACCACAGCACTCTGTGGCGAATTCATGGCTCCACGCCGTTGCCTCGCCGCCGGTGTGTTGTTGCTCACCGTGATGGCNAGCAACTGGGTCTTGGCATCGCCCAATGGCCTGGGCTCGGAAGCCGACCAAGGGTGCCTCTGCCACACCCCCGATTCCTCCACGATCATCGAGGTGCAGGGTTTGCCTGAANCCTTTGAATCAAATCAAAACTACAGCATGACGTTGATCGTCAACAGCANTGTTCCCGTGTCAGAAAACGGGTCACAGGGAGGATTCAGGCTCTTGGTTGATGANGGGNCCCTCCTCCTTGAAAACGATTCAAGTGTGCAGGAATTGGACGGTGGTTGGACCCACACCTACGAGGGTTCATTCACTCGCTCGTGGGNCCTTGTTTGGCAGGCTCCTGCAGAAAATGACACGGCAGCGAACTTTGTTGTGTATGGAAACACTGTCAATGGTAACAACGCTCCAACGGGTGATGCTTGGCACGTCTTTGAGGCCGTGGTCCCAGGCGCAGCATACGACGGTGACCTTGGACCAAAAGAAGGCATTGATGGGGTCAGTCAAACCGACCGGCTCATCCTGATCGTTGGGTTGGTGGCGCTCGTTGGTCTGCTNTGGTCCGTTGGACGGCCGTGATCAGTTGACGAACTCNATTTGTCGATTTCGAAGGGCCCGCAATTGACGGTTTTCNGTCGACCCGTGAATTTGATCGCTCTTCACGCCCGTCAAGACCAGCATGACTCGTAATTCATCGCCAAGCTCCTCTTTGACCGCTGCACCCCAGATGATTTTNGCATTCGGTGAAATTTGTTCTTTGATGAGTTGCGAACAGCGTTCTGCTTCTCCGAGGGTCAAACTTGCGCCACCCACGACGTTGATGAGGGCGCCTCGGGCATCGCTCATGTCCAANTCAAGGAGTGGGGAATGCAGAGCTTCCATGGTGGCGGCATCGGCCCGACCAGGACCTCGAGCACTTCCCAGACCAATCATGGCAACACCGGCCCCGGATTGGACGATGGACTTGAGGTCCTCAAAGTCAAGGTTGACCATGCCGTCGGTGGTCAGCAGTTCTGTGACACCGGTGATGGAGCGAACCAACAACTCATCGCCAACACGGAAGGCACTNGCGATGGGAAGGTCCTTGACGCCTTCNATTTCCAAGAGGCGCTCGTTGGGGATGACGAGGATGGTATCGCAGTGCTCACGCAATCGCTCCAATCCCCATTCAGCGTTNTGCTTTCGAAGGGAGCCTTCGGACTTGAACGGGTAGGTGACCACAGCGATGGTCATGGCGCCCTGTGCCTTGGCNAGACGAGCGATGTGGCCTGCAGCTCCTGTTCCCGAGCCTCCACCCATTCCGGCGGTGATGATGGCAAGCTGGGTGTCGTTGGTGATGCGGCGCAGCATGCGTTCAGACTCGAGTGCGGCGGCTTCACCTTTGGTCGGGTCGCCTCCAGCACCACGTCCTCGAGCGGTTCGACCGATGAGGACCTTTTCTTGAATCGGTGATTGGAGGAGCGCTTGAGCATCCGTGTTGATGGCGTACCCCGTCACATAGGACGACTCAAACAACTTTTCATCGAACAATCGGTTGATGGCGTTGCATCCAGCGCCGCCCACACCGTAGACACGAATTCTGGGTTGAAGCGACTCGAGCAGGGCTCGCAATTCTTCTTCTGAACCTTGGCCGGGCGCATCTTCGATCTGGACCACGCGTTGTTCATCCTCAGAGAGTTCCAGTACCCGTTCAATCAAATGGCGCATGGGCAGATTTCCCATGAAGACATTTTGAATGTGCCGCCCTTCAAGGGGCAGCATCCAAGGGTTTGGGACCCCCGTCAGCGCAGCCGAATCAATCGCGTAGACCTTCTTCGGTGACCTGGTAGACACACTCGCCGTCTGGGAGGTTTGGAGAGTCGACCAGTCGNGCAATGCGTCGTCCGCCCTTGGCCTTNCGAAGGTAGAGTCGGAACGTGCTGGCGTGGGCAAGGATGTGACCGCCGATTGGCTTGGTCGGGTCGCCCCACATGGCGTCAGGTTTGGAGTGCACCTGGTTGGTGACCAAGACCANCGCATTGTTCACATCAGCGAGTTTCTTGAGGTCCTTCAGATGGCTGTTCAGCTTTTGNTGTCGGCGAGCGAGCATTCCACGGCCGATGAATTCAGCACGGAAGTGGCTGGTCAANGANTCNACGATGATCATCTTGACGTTCAACCCCTTGCTCATGCGCTTGATCTCNTCAGCCAGGAGCATTTGGTGNGCNGAGTTGTANGCGCGGGCAACNTGGATGCGGGACAACACGTACTCNGGGTCNANTCCNTGNCCNCGNGCCATTTGNGTGATGCGCTCTGGGCGGAANGTGTCTTCGGTATCGATGTAAAACACATCGCCGTCAAAGCCACCTTGNTCAACNGGNNTGGTGCAGTTCACNGCCAANTGGTGNCCNATNTGCGTCTTNCCNCTTCCGAATTCACCGTAGACTTCCACGAGGGCTTGGGTCTCAAATCCACCACCNAGCAAATCGTCNATGGATTGNACCNTNGANGACAACTTTTGGACTTCNCGNCGNCGCTCNAGNAGTGCNTCNCCTGAAACGAATCCACCGATGTTGGCCATCTTCTTGGCTGCGGCAATGATCTTGGCCGAAACCGCTTCACCCAATTCAGCTTCCTCAGCGAGGTCGGCGGGCGACATCACCGCAAGGCCCAACAGTTCGTCAAAACCAGCTTCACGCAATTTTTCTGCGGTCGCAGGCCCCACNCCAGGNAGGTCCTCGATGGTCACCTTGACCTCTTCTTCCTCGGTCATTGAAGCAACCTCTTCTTCCTTCGGTGCTTCATTCTTTTCAATTTCAATGCTCGCTTTTTTCTTCGATTTCGTTGGCATGTTTCATCCCTTCAACCCGATATGGGGGTGCTTCAGTATATGAAGAAACGAAGGAGGGTGAGAAAATNTCACACCACATAATCCNTGATTCACAGCTCCNAACCTTGGAGCAGTGGCCTGTTTGGTTCACTTTTAGTTTTAATTTTATCAAACTGAAAGTGAATCTTCTTCNCGNTCNGTNGCCTCNGANGCNAGCGGGTTGGGTTCCGATTCAGCGGCTTCATAACTGATGAGCACGATGTGATGGAGGTTGAGGGAATCGTTGCCCGAGTCAATGCTGACATTGAGNGCCCAATCGCCTTCAACAATGTTGTACTGGTCGTGCGTCCACGAGGCTTCTTGACCNTCTCCAATNTGTTCGGTGTGGAAGGCTTGTTCCTCGCCCTGGGGGTTGTCAAGATGCCACGTGACGGTGACCGGCGTACCTCCGATNAGTCCAGATGGATTGTCGATGGTGGAGTCGATAACGATGCGTTCAGGCCCGGGGCATGTGCAATCGGGAGCCGTTGGCAGCACCATTGAATCAGGGTCATCGGTGTTGGNCTGCGTCCAGTCGATCTCTTTGTCAATTCGTACCGTGAGGCTCATGGACGCCTCGTTGTCGCTTTCATCAACGGCTGACAGCACCACCGTAAACAAGCCATGCGTCTGGTAGGTGTAGCTGAGCTCAGCCTGTTCGTTGGCGTTCACCGTCACCGTGTTTGAACCGTCTTCATCGTCGCCCGGGTCCAGGGTGAACGTCTTCATGTTGCCAGCATTGGATGTGACCCGCGCAAAATCAAACGACAGTTCCACTCCAGTTTGCGAAAGGGTTGCTCCGTTTTGGACGCGTTCCGTGATGGTTCCCGAGGTCGCATCNTAGTGAACATTCATGGAAATGGGGTTCCTTTCACTTCCCGAATCGGTCCCACCAAGGCACCCAGCGAGGGAACCGCACACCAAGATGGNGAGCACGGTCAACGCCTTGGTGTGAAGGGCTCGCATGAACTTGGTAGGACCCTCTACCTCATCAAACCACCCATTTTCATGATGGGCCTGAGACGGTGGTTTGAAAACGGTGAACCGTGGCGCAGGGGGTAGCGAGGTGGGGTAGTCTGGATATCCCGTCGGGCTCATAACCCGGAGATCGATGGTTCAAATCCATCCCTCGCTACCATCAGCCGTATTGGTAGTAGTCATGCTTTGGCTGCAAGCTGTCGAGGGCCGATTGTAATCGTGCATTGGCGGCTTGTTCCCCGGCGATGATCGCCGAGCGCTGTCCTTCCAGCCGAGTCAATTCGCTTTGACAGCGGTCGCTGTGGCTGGGCGTGGCCAATGCCGCTGCTTTCAACGTCGCCATGACGGTGTCCAGCAAGACGGCAGGAGAGCCTTGGGGCTCAAGTTGGAATTGCCCGTTGGCCTGAATGACATCGCCTGCAGCGAGAATGGCCTTGAGAAAGCGTTCAACGTGGGCTTTGTTGGGCACGGTTTCCACCGCCGTTTGGGCAGCAGCAAGGTGGCCGGGTGACAATTTTTCGCACATGGCAAAGGATTTGGAAGCTGCTCGTCGCTTCCCAGCCGCCGCATACAGACGTCCAGCCCTCAAGTGGTCCTCATGCTCGGGTTGCATGGCGCCCAACATTTGGGGGGCATGCTTTTGCAGAATTTTGACCAAGGCCTTTCGTTCGCTGTGCATGCGCTTGATGCTCGCCATGCTTTGTCCGGCCTTGTCCCGAAGGAGGTAAACATCGCACATCAAACGCAGGCCTTTGAGGAGGAAAATTTGCTCCTGCGGGTCACGCTTTTTCTTGGCCAACATCATGTCGCAGAATTGGGTGGCCATGACCTCAGAAAGTTCCAATCGGCCCTCGGCCATGTAGCGTTCGATTTGCTGCAAGGTTTGTGAGGGGTCCTGCATCCCGAACATGGTACCAATCCTTCTGAACACCACCGAGGCTATCATGCCTTTGATGTCCGGTTTCACGAAGAACCTCCTCGGTTTATTGACCAGCGGTCCAACGGGGACACCATGGAGGAGCGCTACGTGCTTGCCGTTTCAGGGACGCCCGGGACCGGCAAAACCACGGTCTGTGACGTCCTTGAGGCACTGGGTTGGAAGGTTCTCTCGCTGGAGGATTTGGCCTCAGAACACGGTTGTTTGGAGGAGGTTGATGCCAACGACGGGGCAGCCCCCATCGACATTCATCGTCTCGCAGAGGCATGGGAGGCCCCGAAGAACGGACGGCATGTGGTGGACGGGCACCTCGCGCATTTTCTCGACGTGGATGGAGTGGTGCTCTTGCGTTGTCCCCCCACAAGCTTGCGAGAACGCCTTCAACAACGCGGGTACAGCGAAGCCAAAATTCGGGCGAACGTTGAATGGGAGATGACCAGCGGGCACTGGGCTGAACTTTTGGAGTTTGAAATCGACCTACCGATTATTGAATTCAACACCGCATCCATGTCCATCGAGGCACTGGCTGAGGCCATTGTTGCGTGGTGCAACGATGGCCTTCCATCGGTTGAGTTGATCCATCAGGCCTCCGAAGCCATCGACTGGCTCGGGGAATCGCTGAATTGAGCGACCCGCCTCCACAAACCATAACACCCCCTCGGAGGTGGTTGAGGCATGGCCCTTGAGAAAATGCGACGAAGGTGGGAAGCATGGCTTCAACCGGTGCTGAATGCCTTTTCCAACTTCTCACCTGCCACCGTGACCTGGATGGCCCTGCCGTTTGGTGTCGCTGGCGGCCTTTTGGCAACCTATGCGCCGAATGAATCCTCTGGAGGATGGTGGCTTTTGGCTGGTGCGTTGAGCATTGGATTGGCGATGATCTTCGACGGCCTCGATGGGTCCTTGGCTCGGGCCAAAGGGGAGGTCACCCGCTGGGGCGACTACCTTGACCATACCATCGACCGTGTACTGGATGGAGTTTGGGTGGTCTGCATCAGCGCCTCGGTCTTTGTTGGAGACATGACCCTCGGTTTCGCCGCCGCCTTTCTGACCTTGATGGGTTCGTACATGGGCACACAAGCGCAAGCTGTGGCGGGCTCGAGAAATTACCGTGGATTTTCTCGCGCCGACCGGACAGTCCTAACCCTTCTGTCGTTGGTCGCCATGGGAATCATGCTGCTGGCAGGCTGGTCCATTGATGCCACGTATCCCGGTTGGTTTGACCACATACAGGTGAATCCACTCAGTCTCATCGTGTTCATTTCGGCCTTAGGAGGCATCTGGACGTTCAGTGTTCGCTTCATGCAAGCCAAAGGCGAAATTCAACGGCTCGATGCCGAGGACCCCCTTCCTCAGCCCGAACCNAAAAACTCGGACCGCACATGAAATGGCTGGCGAGCCCATTTCGGTTCATTGATAGCCTGTTTTGGCCTTCTCGAAGCGACATAGTCATAACGGACGAAGGGCACATATAGACTGATGGGTAGCCCAAAGGCTGAACAAAACGGTGGTCTGCGCGCCGTTATTCTTACCGCAGTCATGCTTCTTGCCTTGGCTCCAATGAGCCCTGCGTCCGCCAACAGCCAAGGCGATCCGGAGAATTTGCAAGCGCAGAACATTTCTGCTGTCTTTGATAACGCTTCGGAGACGACCCTGCTGACATGGGAAAACATCGCCACGGGCGGGGCAGAACTCAACGGTTTGTTCAGCGCGACCTACATGCTCTATCGGCACACGGCTCCCATCAACGCCACCAACCTTGCTTCGATGGACCACTTTGCAGAAGTGGATGCGTGCGATGCTGGTATCGCAGGCGGTAACCCGTTCAACTGTCAGGGCGGCACACACCCCGGTCACACCGTGACCTTCCCCGTTGAGCCAGGCACCAACGGTTCGTTCTACTACGCCATCACGACGATGCTCTCCAACGGGACCGAGGCGGCTGAATTGCTCTTCAACGGTTCGCAAATCTATGACCCTGTTCTCGAAATTACTCGCAGCGTTTACACTCCGTTCATCATCTCCGTTGAGTTTGACGCTGCTGAAAGCCAGACCAATCTCAATTGGTTGAACTACAACTCCATCAACAACATTCTGCCAAGCACTGGCCCCGATGCGCTCCAAATTCGAGTTTGGCGGACCGACTACCAAATCACACGAGAACTCGGTTCCTACCTTCTTGCTGAGGAAACCCCCATTGCCGTGCTGAATGCAACCGACAGCACCTACACCGTTGATGTTCCTCCCAACACCCAACGGAACAGCTATTACTCCATCACGTACCTCCTTCCGAATTACACCGAATCAGGAGACGATTACGAGGACATTCGGTTTGTCGGCCAGAACACGATGAGCGAACCCGTTGTGGAAGACAACCGTCCGCCCAATCAACCCATTTTGCTTTCAGCCGAGTTCTTGCCCAACGCCGACGGCACGGGCACGACCACCATCACGTGGGGCGATGTCGCTGGAGAAACGGGCGAAACTTACCGAGTTTACCGCTCGGACCAGTCCTTCTCCANCATCCTGCGAAATGACGTTTCCATGCTGGTTGAAGGTATCCTCGAAGGCATCAACTCCTACGAAGTTCAAGTGCCTCAAGGGTTCCTTGGCTTCTCCTACTATTGCGTCGTCACCGTTGACGCTACGGGCGTCATCAACACCGACACCACCGGTGATGCTTGCACGAACGGCATCGAAGAAAATGCGTTCTACGGTTGGGTCGCCGAACCGACCAACGTCCATGCCGAGTTCATTGGCGACCGGACCACCCGAGTCACCTGGAGCGACCAGCTCGGAATTGAAGGAGAGATTTACCACATTTGGCACACGACGTANCGCGTGTCCGGTGCACAATTCGTTGAGAATCAAACCATGATGTACCTCGGAACGGTTGGCGATGGCATTGGCTACTACGACGTGGAAGTTCCAGATGACGAATACCGAACCAACTCNTTCTACTTCGTCACNTCCGAAGCCCTCTATGGCAACGTCAACGGAACGTACCACTACACCGGNTTGGTCCAGAACTTCTTCCAGGTGCCCTTTGAAGACACTCGAGCACCCAACCCNCCGCGCATCAAGAACGCTTACTCGGTNGGATCAATGAACCTCGTGAGTCTGGAGTGGTTCAACGAAGATGAAAACAACGAATCCTATTCGATTTGGCGCCANTATGGTGAGCCGTTTGGTGAGGACGAGAACGATGTTTCNACCATTGACAGCGATGGCTGGGAAATTGTGCTTGGAGACATCGATGCCACNTTCACCACCAGCGACACCCTCACGCGAGAGTTTGCGATTCCCCCCAGCGTTGACCGAAACGTGTGGTATGCCGTCACCATCACNGATGAATTCGGGAATTTTAACGGCGAAATCTTCGCCGGATTTGGTGGCAACGCCTTCAAGGTGGCTGAAGACACGCTGCTTCCNGAAGGTGAATTGAGCGTCTTTGATGACGAGGGNCTTNTGTACGACAGCACCACCTTGGTCGCTGGCCAATACACGCTGCGGGTTCAGGTCAACGAGGACCTTGGCACCACGCCAACGATTCGCATAACNACCTCGGATGGCGGCGTTTTGACCGGCGAGGATGAACCCCTTTCCCTGCTCAACGACAACCGAAACAACCCGAACTTGGGCCCCTTGTACACCTATGACTTCAGCATCTCTTCCGCCTCGAACGCTGGAGACATGATCATCTACGTCGTGATGGAAGACGAATCCAACAACGAAGTGAATCAAAGTTGGGAGCACCTTTCCATCGATGCTCAATTGCCTTCCATTGANATCTTCTCCCCAACGCCCTTCAACGATGGTGCAAAGTACCTCTACGGCAACAAGATCAACGTCCTCGTGGGCGTTGAGGACGACGTTGTGGTCACCTCCTTCCAGTACCGCTTCACGTACCACTTTGGTGGCACGACGGGCGTTTCTCTTTCCACACCNTGGTCGGACTTGACCGGCATCACGTTCCTCGATGATAACAACCGTTCGTTGACCGCTGACATGGAGATCTCCGCTGGAAACTTTGAGACGGGACTTCATCGTTTGAGCGTTCGAGCAACGGATGCCGCAGGCAACGAAGTATCACAGAACGTTGAGTTCATCGTTGACTATTGCCGAAACCGATTGGACGGGACAACGGTGTGTTCCTATGAGGAGGCGCTCAAACCTCCGGTAGAACCCGAGGTTGTCACGCCTTCCTACAGCGACCCGCCTTACGTCGTGGTGTGGGTGATTGCTGTGGTGAACCTGCTTGCCATCATCGTCTCATTGATGATCATTCAAACCGGTATGTCAGGCCCCAAGAAGAAGCGAGGGGACGATGACGAAGAAGATGAATCATGGATGGCTGAGTTCATTGGCACCAGTCAAGACCTGGACATGGATGCCGTGACCGGCACCGGCACCTCGACCCCCACCGAAGAGAAAAAGGAAGAAGAGACCAAGTCGGCAGCCGTCGAAGAGGAAGAGGATGATCCCTTTGCCATCAACATCGTTCAGCGCAAGGAACGCCGCCGCAAGAAGAAGGTCGTACCTGAAATCGACGACGACGANGACGACGACGACGACGATGATGACGACGATGACGACGACGATGACGACGATGATGACGACGACGATGATGATGAGCCCAAGAAGCGNCCCGTTCGCAAGGTCGGTCGCCGAGCAGCTCCACGCAAAGCTCCGACCAAGCGTCGAGCAGTGAAGCGAAAGTCGGACGACGACGATTGATGCCAAGGCATCAACCGCCCAGTGAGATGAGGTGAATCCTTCGTGCGAAAACAAGAGAAAATTGGCTACGGCCTCGTCGGAGTNGCCCTGCTGTTGGTTGTGCTCGGCTCCATCGGTTTCACCTCCACGGGCGAAGTCAANGATGTTCCAACCCCCAACNTTCCGGAACGGACCTTCTTTGCCGANGAACCGCTTCCAGAAAATGGCCTNACGACCTTCATTTCCGCCACCGTGACGCTCACGTGGGATCGCGATGACATTTACGTGGTCATCGTCGAGGAAGATGAAAAATACCGTTGCGAATCCCAACCAACCGGTCTGTTCAACGAAGGCACCACCACGGCATGCACCCCTTACGATGCTGATGTATTGGCGGCTGGAACCGACGGTGAGGAAGGNCTGACCTGGGACGTTGAAGCCGGCGTTCATTATGCCGGTATCGGNACCCTTGAGGAGGAGCTTCCAAGCGGCTTTGAAGTCAATATGTCCTATTCAGTCCACCTTCAAGCCGGCTTTGCGACCTACTTTCTCTTCGCCTTGTTGGGCATCGCCGGTTTGGCTTATTCACGAGTGGAGTGATCATTCCACACCTTCGTAATAGGTGGACACAGCCNCGTCAATTTCTTCGAGGATAGCGTTCTCATCAAGGGTCAGACTCTTTCCATCACGGCGGAGGGCCTGTCCGTTCACCCAGAGGTCCATGCACTCAGCACCGTTGAAAATGAGGTTGGCGAGATGCCGATTGTTTGACCGGCCTTGCGGTCGCATGCGGACATCGTCAAGGTCCCAAACGGCCCAGTCCTGACTGCCTTTCGTGGCCAAATCCATCGCATCAACNGCGGGCAACAACGTCGGGTCCCAATGGTCGTGGCGCTGAACCAGCGAGGCAAGACGTGCTTCGGCTTGCATGTTGAGNCCGTTTCCAGAAGAGGCTGCCCCATCCGTTCCAAGCCGGACATCAACGCCTGCATCCGTGTAGGCTGGAAGTGAAAGTGTGCCGCCGCAAGCAAGTTTCATGTTGGATGAAGGGCAATGAACGGCGGTGGCTTCGTGTTTCTTCAGCATACGAATTTCATTTTTCTTGACCCATGAAGCGTGAGCGCAAATGGTCCCGGGTTGGAAGAAATCGATGCTGTCAAGGTACTCCACGGGGTAAAG
>PAWY01000008.1 GCA_002714305.1 Methanobacteriota archaeon
TTGGTGCTGCCATGGTCCCTTTTCTCCTTCATCGCTGGGACATGTACCGGTGGGACAGAGACCACCGAACTCAGCATGAACCTGTGGGCACCAATCATTCGGAACGGTTGACGGTGTTGCTTCCTGTCTGGAATGAAGGCCTTGTCATTGAAAAAAAATTAGCGAACCTTGCTGCACAACAACTGCCCATTCACCTTCTCGTCGTTGATTCAGCCTCAACCGATGACACCATGAAATTGGTTGATGCTTGGACGGCAACGCATCCAGAAGCCTTTGCGGGGGTAGAAACCATTCGCATGCCCGAACGAAAAGGGAAAACAGCCGCTGTCATTCTCGCCCTGCAGCACCTTGGACAACATGCTGAGGGATTGATCTGCATGACGGATGCGGATGCGATGTTGGAACGCGGATGCCTGCATCGCATGATGCAGTGGTTTGCCGACCCGATGGTGGGGGCGGTTGGCGCGGTTCCCAACCGGATGGGTGGGCGGCACGACGAGGAACTCCACCGCTCCACATGGGAGGCCATGCGTTTAGCAGAATCGATGGTTGACAGCACACCGTTTCTGGAAGGTTCATGCATGATGTGGCGGCCTTCCTGCTTGGCCATCAATGAATTGAATCCACTCGCCAACGCCGACGACGCCCAAATTGCAACCTCCATCCGATGCCGTGGTTGGCGGGCGCTCATGGACCCCATGGCTCAATTCAGCGATGTTGCCCCCCATACCCAGGAAGGACAACGACGGCAAAAGATTCGCCGAGCACAAGGACTCCAACGTCTTTTGATTCGGCAACGGAAGCAGGCGACCGCAAAAAGTCAAGGCGTCTTTGGACGAATCTTCCGACGCCAATTCCACTTTCACATCGTGGCGCCGTTGGCGCTGACCGTCGCTTCAGCAACCGCTGTACTGCGCTGGGGGTTCATCGCTCTGTACGGCTGGCCTGCCACGTTCACCCTTGCCAACAGTCTGCACCTCGGCTTCAGCCTCTTCGAAGCCACATGCGTGGTGCTCTGGTGGCGCAGTCGACAAGGCAAGTCAAGCGGGCCACTCTCCTTGGTCGGCCAATGGTTGAGCAGCATGGAATGGTTGGGGCGTTCCCTCATCACAACAGCGAGGGGTCGCTCGTTGCATCAATGGGAACAGCACACCGATGTGCGAGAACGCATCATGAGTGTTGAAGATTGAGAGAAAAGGCCCCTCCGGCGGCCTTGGCCGCCAGAGGCGCGTTGTACAGGTCAGAGACCTGGGTTGGTGCAATTACTCAGTGATTGAAATCACTCAGCAACGACGCCGTTGGTGGTGTCGATGACCTTGCCTTCACGGGTGTCCGTGATGGTAACGTCGATGGAACAGCTGCCAGAGCAGAGATCCTGTCCGTTCTCGACGACGGTCACACCGTCACCAACAGACCACACTTGGTCGTCCGTGTTACCAAACTCGACGAGGCTGCACACTGAGGTGCCGTCAACGCCAGGGTTGTCGCAGGTAACTGGAGCTGCGCCGTCAATGGCGAGCTTCACGGAGACAGCGGCCCAGTTGATGTCGCCGCCTTGGTCCATGGTCAACATGATGAGGTTGTCAGCAGTGTCGGTGCCTGGGGAACCTTGTGCATCCTTTCCGCTCATGGCGTAAAGGGCAAGGTTTCCGTCGGTGTTGCCTTCTGCAAGGGAGCTGGCCCAGACATACAGCACACCAGCCAGCACAACAGTGATTGCAACCATCAAGATGGTAGCGATAACTGGGCTGACAGCCTCTTCGTTTCGGTTTTCGGTTTTCATATTTTTGTCCTCCTTTCCCCATTCGGGGTAGCCCTTCCTATGAACATCCTCATATTAAACCCATCCGCCTTTTTTCTTCGGCTACGCGCGTTAAACGGCCTTTTTTAGGCAAAAAACCGCATGTTACATTTCGGTCGAGAACGCGCCAGCGAATGGTACATACTGTTTGTAAATACCAAAATCGCCTGAAATGTAACGGGGCCTCGCTTTCGCTGGNAGTGAATNGTTNGGTGAACAGGGTGAGAGAAAACGAGAGGGGATGGGATGCACTCAACGAGAACTTCAACAGCCCTGTTCATGAAACCGTAGTTGAATCCAGTTTATAGGCGTTTTTGAAGGAAAAACGCCCTTTACTCAACGGTGAGGATCTCCGGGCCGCCCGAAGTGACGTGCACGGTGTGTTCNAATTGTGCAATGTTGCCACCGTCTTTGCATCGAAGAACGTGGTATGTNTCCAGGAAACGAATGCTGATGAGCTTCTTGACCAAGGCGTTCCATTTGCTCTGCAANCTGGCCTCGTCGGCNTCAGGGAAGGGTTTCTTCAGCATCGGGAACGCCCAGCGTTCGGCAAACGGAAGGGTGGAATACCGCTCTTCGAGGTTTCGGGCCATTTGGGCNCCGAGCGGTTTGAGTTGGTTNTTGGCGCGCGCCTTTCTCGANGTTGTAAGACCGGTTACCCGATAGATGTTGGATGAATTCGGGNGGCCGATGTTCTCGATCATGCCNGATTCGCCCGTCGTGTTGAACGGTTCAACGGCGTANACNCCTCCCTCTTCGACAACCCCCGTGAACCCCCTGTTCTCTTTTCCGCACGCATAAGATGGAACGGAAACGCCTGCATGCAGTTCCCAGGGTTTGAGTTGATGGCCGCAGAGGTTGCGGATGGGTTGGAATCCGGCGTCNAGNGAGGGTTGAGCGGCGGCTTGGCCCACTTTGTACCACGGCGTTCCGGGNTGGAGCATCTCGATNGCGGCATCGCGAGCTTCTTTCGCCGCCTTGATTTGTTCCGTGTGCTGATTGCTGTTACCAATTTCCAGCGTGAGGGCGTTGTCACCAATGTGACCTTTGATGTGGACGCCGAAGTCAATTTTCACACAGTCTCCTTTCTGCAGCACCATGTCGCTGTCCCAACCTTCAACGCCCTCGACTTGGTGGTTGGTGGTGAAATGGGCAGCCAGNTCATTCACGGCTATGGTTCCNGGAAAGGCAGGTTTTCCACCGTGCCGATGAATAAAGCGTTCAGCCGATTCAATGATCTCGTGGAAGGTCTTTCCAGGCTGAAGTTCATCCTTCATGGCCTCGAGGGTTCGGCGGGCAACATGGCCTGCATCTCGCCAATACTTCAAGTTGGATTCTTCCACCATTGAACCACGCTGTGCGAAGGTACAATGCCCTCTCTCATAACAGTTACCTCCACTCCATCGACTCCATCGCTGACATTGAGAATCGTGCTGCCNACCCCCCCGGGGCACATGCCGCTGAGAATGGCATGGTCGGGGAGTCCAAGCGAGGNCCCCGCCTCCTCAGAGGTCGACGCCGGCGTTTCGCCGGATTCGTTCGCGCTGGTGGCGGTGATCGGACCGAAGGCCTCAACCAGCAGACGAGCGGTTGGATGAGCAAGGCAACGNACGGCCACNCGTGCCCCACCCAAGCGAGCATCCAACGGTTCAACCGCATCGAGNATAAAGGTAAAACCGCCTTTCGGGAACGCCGCTTCGAGTTGTCGGACTTTTTCGGGAACATGAACCAAATCCGTGGCTTGCTCAAGNGACAAAACGCCCAAACTGACCGGTTTGTCCGAAGGTCGCTGTTTGAGGGCAAACAATCCGTCGAGTGAGCGGGCTTCCGGGAGGCAGGCCAGGCCGGGGAGGGTGCTGGTCGGATAAGCAACAATGCCCCCGTTTCGGACGTGCTGGAGAAGTTGTTGGGAGAGCATGTCAGGCCCTCACGCCTTGACCCATTCCGTGACATGTTGTTCAGCAACTTCAGCCGCCAATTGCTTGTCTTCGGTCCGAACCATCAATTTCCCACTCGGATACAGCGTCATTTCGCAACGGCCCGAAAATGTCCAACAGAGGGTTGAGCGAACGCCGACTTCAAAACCCGCGGATTCAATGGCAGCACCAACAGCATCCAGCTGAATGGAGTCGACCCCTTCAGGAACGATTTGATAGGAGCCTTGAGTGCCGCACAATTCCATCGCAAATCCATCAGACATGGTCAACACTCACAACTCAGGGGGACGAGAGGGGGGGCCCTTGGGGGGTCCACTCGGAGGGCCAGAAGGTGGNCCGCTCGGAGGGCCGGAAGGTGGGCCGCTTGGAGGACCCGAAGGTGGGCCGCTCGGAGGACCGGANGGTGGACCGCTNGGAGGACCNGAAGGTGGGCCGCTCGGAGGNCCNGAAGGTGGNCCGCTNGGAGGGCCCGAGGGTGGACCGGAAGGTGGGCCGCTTGGAGGNCCGGATGGGGGCTCGGAAGGGGGGCCACTGGGTGGCGCCTTTGCCGGCTTTGATGGAAGAGGAGGGGGCGTGGACGCCGTCGCAGGAGGAGTGGATGGTTCGGACTCACCCGTTGGTTCGGGGCTCGAGACGGGCGTCAANGGAGCCAGNAAGGGGTCAGAAGCGGGGGGCGTAGGCGTNGGTTCGGGAGTGGAAGGGGCCGTAAGCGGAGTGAGCGGCGCTGGGTCTGAGGACCCTGTTTCCCATGGTGGCGTTCGAGGACCGTCTTCTTCTTCCGCACCGTCGTCAAGAATCATCTTGGTTCCACCGCCCTCGACGTTTTCGCCAACGTAGGTGGTCATCACGATCGAGGATGCATCGATGATGCCGCGCTCTTCGGTGTTTCCAAAATCTTCGAGGTGGTTGTCAAACGCCCCGCTGAACAACCCTGAACCAATGGCATTTCCGAGGACGCGGCCCTTCTCCGCTTGGAATTCAAAGTCGGCCTCGTAAGGCCCGAGTTTCATCGACTGACCTCCACCGTTGAATTCAAACGACCATGTGCCGGACTGAATGCGAGCTTCAAACTTGAATTGACGGGTCAGGCCTGGGCCGATGGAACTGATGCCTTCTGCCGCTTCATGACGCTGGCCGTTCGAATCCACCAAGGTTGCTTGGAGGCCACCAACGGGAATGGATGATTCATTGACCACATCAACCACGACTTGGATGATGTCTTCGTCATCATCGTCAATCTCCATCACCACGGAGGTCAAATGCGCGTTCAAGGAACCTGCACGGGCGCTGTGGTCGTCACTCACCTTGGCTCACCGGTTGCCACTGACGGGTGGCATTACTTCAATGGCTTGCCCGGTTGGGTTGGCATCAACGCAATCGTAGACGGGTTTCCGAAGGGAGGGACCAGTCCACGGCGGCAACGGTGTGATGCTTGACGTCGATGCCCGTCCGGTACTCCGCTTTGGTTGAGCCCGCATTGAAGGTGTCTCGAAGACCAAACCAAAGCCAGCCGACGAAAGGAATGATGTAGATCATTTTGGCAATCGCTCGAGGCCCCCAATGGTGCTTTTCGAGCATCGTTCCGTTATCGTGCACCAGCGCAATTCGGAAACCACGCTGAGCGAGTGAGCGTCCCATCGTTTGGCCGGTGTACTTGAAGTACAGATAGAACGCTGCGCTAAAGAGAAACCAATTCATGAAGAACGCCGCCGTGTACCTTCCGCCCTCGGTCAGCATCTCGATGTTCAGGAGGTTCGGCATGATGGCGCCGCGAGTGAAGAAACTCAGGACGATGCTGATGAGCATCACGTCAAGCATGAACGCCAGGACGCGCTTCCAGGAAGGCGCGATGAGCATTCCTTCGGGGGCGGAGGCGAGGATGGTCTGAGCCATTGTGCCGCCTTTGACAATGGTCACTGGGTCTTCGGCCATGGCGTGGGTACGGCTTCTCCTTTGTCAAATGACGCGTCGCGCCCATCACGAGCTGTGGGTCACGTGCCATGCGAACAACTGGTGTTCTTCGACCCAATCCAGGTAGGACCTCCAGGTCCCATCGTGCCGAAGCGTGGTTGGATGGCCAAGCAGAATGAGCCCCCGCTTCGCACGGGTGATGGCGACGTTCAAGCGGCGGTAATCGGCAAGGAAACCAACCTCTCCTCGGTCATTGGCCCGGACGGTTGAGAACACAATCACTTCCTTCTCCCGACCTTGGTACCCATCAACGCTTTTGATTTCAAGGCCGGCGTACGGCTGACCTGGTTCCCGCCCGCCCGCCATGTCAAACAGACGGGTCAATTCGCGCACTTGGCCATTGTAGGGAGAAATGACGCCGATGTCGTTTGGCTCAAGGTCACCCATGGCCAAGAGGTCATTGACCACACTGAGCACCTTCGCCGCTTCGTCCCGATTGGACCGGCTTTTGCCTTCTTCATCGGTCTCTTCCACACCTTCGACCGGAACAAAGGCCATCGGGCGGTCCCAATCGGGCCACAGAAAACCGGCAGGTGGGGGACGTTGGTCCGCTGTGCACCCGTCCTCAAGACGGTTCTCATAGAAGCGCGCACTGGGAAATTCTCGGAGAATGGGGTGCATTCGGTACTGTGTGGTGAGCATGTTTGAGCGCAAGCCGCAGGCGATGAGTCGGTCAAACAATGAACGGTTGAGCCCCCCTTGNTCCGCACGACGGCTGAGAACGGTTGGGGGAAGTTGTTGGTGGTCCCCCACCAGCACCAGCTGACGGCACCCTTTGACGATGGGGACCAAGGCGCTGGGTTCGGTCGCTTGGGTTGCCTCGTCCATCAAGACGATGGGGAATTTTCTGGACTCCANGAGGCGGTGGCCGCACCCGATGGTGGTGGCACAAATCACTTCAGCCTCGTCCAAAACGCTGGCCGTCATCGTATTTTCCATCCGACGAATCTCTTTCTGNTTGATGCTNATGTCGCGGTGCATCAATCCCTTTTCCTTCCCTTTGAGTGAAGGGAGTGCCCGGCGCAATTCGCGCTGCTCATCCTGAAGAAAAGCCAGTTCCTCTTGCATCGGGTGGTTCTCAAGAAGCGCATCAAGGGTGGCCGAACGGAGGTGTTCTCGCACCTTCACCGGCCGGCCGATGCGCAAGGCTTTCACGCCCAAATCCAGCAATCCTTCGAGCAGGTTATCCACCGCTACGTTGGATTCGGCCGTGGCCAACAAGGGGCCGCTTCCTTCCTGAGCAAAATGGTGCAAGAGATGGGTGGCCGTGGTGGTCTTTCCAGTTCCTGGCGGGCCTTGAATGAGGGTCAGGCGCTGAGAAAGCGCTGATTCAATGGCGGCTTGCTGCGAGGCATTGAGGTTGGAATGCGAAGGGCGCGGCCCTCGTGCTTGCCGTTTTCCACGGATATCAGGCGAGAGTTCAGCGCTTTGGTTGATGTCGAGGACGTTGCCCAAGAGGAGTTCTCGAAGCACGGTTCCACCGTCGCCTTCGGTTGAATGAAAAGCGGTGAGGGCTTGATGCATGCGGTCATGCGCTACACGGTTCGCTCCCCGGTCAAGGCGCCAACCGCCTTTCCGAACGTCCCGAGGGCGTTCGCCGACCACCACACGCAACCGGGTGGGGCCTCGGTCCAACACCACGCCCTCCACGACCTTCTCCCCCCACGGACGTGAGCGAGAGATCAGCACGATGTCGCCATGGGAAAAACGGTGGTCGGGAAGTCGCCCTCTGTCTTGCGCCTCAAACACCACGATATCTTCTCCGAAAAAACGCCCTTGGGTACGGGCTTTGAGGTCAAACAACGAAACGCCGGCCATCAACAGGCGCTGCTTTGACCACGTTTTCCAGCGCTCTTCCACAAGTTGCGTTTCGTCATCCAATTCCTGTCGAATAAGTTCGGTCATGGTGGTGAAATGGTCCTGGCTACGTCGCCAACGATCCGGAGCAGGTTCACCCTTGACCATGGGNGGTTCGGGGTCACTGGCGCTGTTCATGCGCTTGACTGAACCTTTGCGCGCCATGCTCTCACCAACCCTTGACCCTTCATCATCGTATGTGTGCAGATTGAAGCGTTTCGCGAGCGAGAAACCCTTATTCTTAAACCGAGAATCTACCGCCGGCAACTGGGTGGGTTGATGTTCAGTCGCAAAAAGAAGGGANATGACGACGTTGGCGTCGTGTGTCCCTATTGTGGCGTAAACAACCCGCTTGGCTCAGAGCAATGCCAGCAATGCTACTACTCGCTGAATGTTTCAGCGCGAGAACAACCGATGGCCGCTCCCTCGTCCACGGCCGACGAAATCATGAGTCTTCTTTTGGGAGAGAACGAAGAGGAAGAGGACGAAGGGCCCGTCGTTGAAGCAGTTCTCTCGATGGACGATGTCATGGTCGAAGTGGACCAGTACGCTGTGTCAGCCGCTGAGCAAGATGCCGATGGCGAGCCAGTCCCGGATTCGTTTGATTTCATCGGAAGCGAAGGCCCAACCCTCTCCTCAACCGTGGAATCCTCCGAACCCGATGAAGTTGAATTGACCGCTGATGACGCACCAAAGAAGTACATCGAGTTCGAATTGACCGCCGTTGACCCGTTGGATGAGGTCGCCGAACCGGTTCATACTGGACGAGGAGGGCTCTACTCACCCACCGTAAAAGGGCCAAAGGACGATGACTTGTTGGGGGAGGTTGGGCCAGCACCAGCCGCTGTTCCCGACCTACCGGATTTGCCCGACGACCCCCCGCTCGCAAGCGCAAGTCTCGCCCAAGCTGTGGCGGCNGAGGTCCCTGAACTCCCCGACTTGCCCGATGAGGCTCCNACGGGTGAAGCGCAGACAAACGCAGTNTCNCTCCCNGAATCAGCGATGGCTTCAACGCCGACCATCCCCGACTTGCCTGGGGATGAGGTCGAAGCGCCAACNCCGGCCGTGGAACTTCCCGTTGAATCGCCAACTCCAGCCAGTGAACATCGCATTTGGCCGTGGCCAAAGAGCGACCCATGGACCCCCACGAAAGTCTACCAAGAAGTGGTTAGCGCCATGGAACACATCAAACACGGACGCATGGAAGCCGCTGCAAACACCCTTGACGGGCTTGGCCCTCATCTTGAAGAGAACCTCGACATGTTGCTTCACATTTCTGTGCTCATGCAGCACCTTGGACGGCAAGAACACATGAAATGGACGCTCGACATGGCCGCTTTTGTCCATCCAAACGACCCACATGTTCAACAAGCACGGGCCCAACTCTTGGTGTGAGGGGACAAACATGGCCCAGACACCTGAACTCCGGGTTGATGACCACGCGGTGCTGCGCCCAGCGACCCATGGGGTGCTCGTACCGATGTTTGAGGCGTATCAGGAAGACTCAGGAGCAGCTCAAACCGCCCTTCCATGGCTTGACCCCAACGACGATGTTCGCCGACAGTTGCGCGATATGCTCTACGACATTGAAGCCCAAGACGGTACGGACCAACTCCATTTTTGGTCCATTCATTCCATTGAAGATGACGAATTCATCGGCTTGGTCGGCCTTGGGGACGAATTGCAATCCCCACTGGCCAAATTCAATCTCGGGTATTGGGTTCGCCAAAACCATCGTCGCCGTGCCATTGCTTCAAGGTCGGTTGATGCGATATTCTCTTGGCTCACCCAACGCCCAAACCCCACCATGGTCGAAATCGCCGTCCACCCTCACAACGAAGCCGGTTTAGCCACTGCCGCCGCCATCTGCCAGCGTTGGCCCGGTGAGCGGCTTTCCGAATTCATCGGGATAGAATTCAATGGACGCACCGTGCCCCACTGTTTGCATTTGGTTGAGTTGGGGCCGGTGGCCTGAGATGCCAACGTGGATGACCGTGGACACCGACGACCTCAGGCATCTCCCCGCCCATCAAGGGCATCCAACTCGAAGCAAAGCGCCGTTTGAAGGATCCCTGGACCGTCTTTCAAAACCGTTCACGGACGGTTGGAACCGTTTTCTTGACTGGATGGAAGGTCAAGAAGGTGCAGTAACTCTCTTCGTCATCAGCGACCTGTTGGAGCGAGATGAATTTTCGACCTTGCTTGCCGAAGCCTTGGAACGCTTTCCACAGCAACTCACCGTGGGGTGCCATGGCCACACCCATCGGTCATGGTCAGCTTGGGGCGAGGATGCCGAGGGNTTTCGGGCGATGCTTCAACGCTCCACGGCGNTTCTGAAAACCCATGCAGGGGACGGTTTTCGGCCCTATTTTCGAGCACCAAACGGTTACATTGCGNCGTGGATGGCTTCGGTTTTGGCCGATGAGGGCTACATAGTGGATTCCTCGGTGAACCCCTCGTGGCTCGTCAAATCCAAATCCGGGGGAGAGGGGTGGCGCGCCGTGGAGAAGGCCATGGCCAAGGTGGGCGTCGTGGAGCGCCCCTGGATGACCCGATTCACGCTCCCGGCCAATGGGCCAGCCTTGTTCCGATTTCCACTTTCTTTCAATGCTCGGCGCGCTTGGAAGCGGGTGCCTGCCTTGTTGCCTCCTGAACGGCTCGCTGCGGTAGAAAATCCCCAGCAGGCCATCACCACCGTGTATTGCCATGTTCTCGACTTTGCACGGGATGAGGCAACATGGACACCGCCTTTTGGGCATAGAGCCAAGTAAAACCGGCGGCGTGGGACAACCATGACCGTCGTCAACTTCACAGAGAAATTCAAGCTCTTTTCGGATCACTGGTCCCCCAAAGTCATCGCTGAGATGAACGATTACCAATTCAAACTGGTCAAAATTGAAGGCGAATTTGTCTGGCACGACCACAGCCATACCGATGAGGTGTTCATTGTTCTTGAGGGCAGCATGAACATTGAGTTTGAAGACCGGACCATCACGCTCAACGCTGGAGAAATGCACGTCGTCCCCAAAGGAACACGGCACAAGCCCTTCGCGAAAACCGAATGCAAAGTCATGCTCGTGGAACCCAGAGGTGTCATCAACACGGGTGAAGCCGAAGGTGACCTCAAGGCTGACAACGATGTTTGGATTTAGACACCGGTGAATNTCAAACCTTGGCGAACGCATCGCGATAGNCCTGCCCACTGCCTCGCAGTGTACGTTCTTGTGTCTCAAAATCCACTTCATACAGCCCAAACCGCATGGAATAACCCTCCGCCCACTCAAANTTGTCCATCAACGACCAATGGTGGTACGAGCGAACGTCGTGGCCCGCCGCAATGGCCTTGGAGAGAACCCAAAGGTGCCGCTTGAGGTGCTCGGTTCGCAACGTATCGTTTTTGTCCGCTACACCGTTTTCAGTGATTTCGATGGGGACGCCAAGCGGTGCAAGGAATTCAATGGCCCGACGAAGCCCTTCNGCNTACATTGGATAGCCGAATTCAGTGGTGATTTCCTGCGGACGCTTTTGGAATTTCATGTGCCGAAGCGCTGGAAGCGAAAGTCCCGTCAGNACGTGNGTGTAGTAGTTGAGCCCGACAAAATCCAGGGTTCCTTTGGCCTCAGGCACNTCCTTGAACCACATTCGACCGCGCTGGATTCCACTTCTCCATGCTCCATTCCAAAACCATTCGAGAAGACGAGCAAGGGGCCAATCAATGGGGCTCCAACGGTTCTTCGGGTCAAACAATGTGACGTTCTTTGCAAGACCAATGCGAACATCTGGGTTTTTCGCTTTGAGGGAACGGTAAACGGTAGCGTGGGCAAACAGAAGATTGCGCATCACCCGGAGGGTGAGAGGAATGGAGCGCTTTCCGGGAGGGAACATACCCACCGTGTAGCCCATGGTGGAAAACACGGTCGGCTCGTTGATGGTGACCCACGTNGTGACCCGGTCGGACAACACCTCAAAGACGCGTTCACAATAAGCCACAAACGAGTCAAGGTTCGCTCGCTCGGCAAATCCACCCTTCGCCTCCCACCAGTCAGGATGAGAGAAGTGGTGCAGCGTGACCACAGGACGAATGCCCCTCGCCAAAAGGTCGTCCACCATTGCTGAATAAACGGCAAGAGCATCCTCTTCCCAGGCGCCCTCAGTTGGCTCCAATCGGCTCCATTCAATGGAAAAACGGTAGGAGGTCATGCCAAGGTCGCTGAGCAATTGGAAATCTTCGTTCCAACGGTTCCAGTGATCGCATGCGCCGCCGCTGGGCTCGAGGCCTTTGGCAGCTTCATGGACGGTCCAGTTGTTGACCAGATTTCCTTCAACTTGGTGGGCGGCAGTGGCGGTGCCCCACAGGAAACCTTTCGGGAACGAAACATCGTCAAGGTCAACGGTGCTCCAGTCCTCGTGAGGTTCGGGGTAGCGGCGACGCCGATAGGTGATGAGGGTGATTTTGAACACCACGAACAACCCGAGAGCCACGATGAGCAGTTGCTCCCACATGAACGGTCAAAGCCTCCACCCCGTCTTTGTCGTTCGTATTGAACCACAGCTCAAGTTGGAGGCTTCGGCCATGCGTCAACGGATTCGGAATGGTGTTTAGATTCCGTCGTGAACCGTGCAGTGTCGCCATTGAACGCAGTGTTTGATAATAATCCTTGAAACGGAGATTATTAGATTGATTTAAATTGTTATTATCGTCGCCGGGGTTCATGGCTGGAGAGAACAGGACTGCTGAGTCCACTGATGGAAGCCCCTACGATGTCGTCGTCGTTGGGGCCGGTGCCGCTGGTGTTGGCGTTGGCATCTCACTCCAACACGTTGGCATCGAAAATTACGTTGTGGTTGACCGTGCAAGCGTCGGGGCTTCTTTCGCAGCATGGCCTGCAGAAACCCGATTCATCACGCCATCGTTCCCAAGTAACTCCATCGGAATGTTGGATTTGAATTCCATTGGCATCGGCATCTCTCCNGCGTTTAACATGAGGATTGAACACCCAACGGGCCCAGAGTATGCCGAACATCTCCAATCCCTCGCCGAATTTTTTGAACTCCCACTCCGGGAAAACACCGATGTACTGAGCATCGAGAAAAAGGATGACCTGTTTCACTTGGAAACAAAAAAGGAGACGCTTCTCGCCAAAAATGTCATCTGGGCGGCGGGCGAATATCAATACCCCTCGTTGGGCGTTTTTGATGGAAGTGAAACGTGTCGACACACCTCGACCATCGCCTCCTACACCGAACTCGAGGGGGATGATTTTCTCATCGTCGGAGGCTATGAGAGCGGCATTGATGCGGCCTACCATTTGGCAAAGAACGACAAGAATGTACGCGTCTTTGACCTGAATCGTCCCTGGGCAGAAGCAAGTTCAGATCCAAGCATTGCTCTGTCGACCTTTTCCTTTGAGCGGATGCGTCATGAAAAGTTTGGAGCGAACGTCGAACTCTTCGAAGAAACCGGCGTTCAATCGGTCGCCCATGAAGACGGCCTGTACACCCTCACCACCGACAAAGGGCAAGTCTTCCAATCGGCCACCCAACCAATTTTGGCCAATGGATTTGACGGAAGCCACAAATTTGTGTCCCACCTGTTTGAACAAAGGGACGATGGTTTTCCTTCGGTCAATGAAAAGGACGAGTCAACCATTGTGCCCGGCATGTACCTCTGTGGCCCATCGGTTCGTCATGACGGCCACATTTTCTGTTTTATCTTCAAATACAGGCAACGGTTCGGTATCGTTGTTGAAGCCATTGCCTCTTCCCTTGGTCTGGAAACCGAAGATTTTGTTGAAGCGTACAAAAGTTGGGGCATGTACTTGGACGACCTATCATGCTGCGGCCAGGAGTGTTTGACGTGCTAAATGAGCCCACAAAAAGACAACTTCAAATCAAAAAAGCGAGGAGTTTTGAATGGATTGGCCAGACACTGGCTAGCCTGTGTTGGATCATCAGTGTCTTTGTCTACGAAAGCGATGTTGGACTTTGGAGCACCGGTGACTGGCTGCAATTGGCTGCCGCATCATGCTGGTTTGTGTCAAACGTCTCTGCCCTCGTTTCCATCGAACCAAGCGCAGCACAATAGACGACGATTCTGGCCTCAGAGCGAGGCGATGTCGTCTCGTTTCGCCGAAACAGCGAAATTCTTCTCGGCCTTTTGGTAGACCTTTGCATCAACGCTGCCCGTGCGCACGAGCGCTGAAAGGGAGGCGAGGGCAATCGCTGCTCCGTCGATTTCAAAGAAGCGACGAAGGGCCTCGCGCGTATCTGACCGGCCGAATCCATCGGTGCCCAGCACGGTGTAAGGGCCGCTGACCCATTGGCGAATCATGTCGGGAACGGCCGCCATGTTGTCCGAGACAGCGATGGTTGGCAAAGGCTCGCTCAGAAGGGTTTCAACCCAAGGTTTCTGCAAATCCTCGGTAGGATGGAGGCGGTTGTGGCGGTCACAGGCCAGGCCTTCACGGCGAAGTTCACCGTACGAGGTCGCGGAATAAATTTCACATCGAACGCCGTAGGTTTCCAATTTTTCAACGGCGTCGAGCACTTGGACCATGATGGGGCCAGAGCCGATGAGGCGAACAACCGGCCCGTCGCCTTTGGGCGCCCCACGGAGCAGGTACATGCCCTTGACAATCCCTTCATCCACGCCTTTCGGCTTGGGAGGCATGGGGTAGTTCTCGTTGTAAATGGCGATGTAATGGAGCACGTCTTTGTTGTCAACGTACATTTCTTCGATGCCGTGGCGAATGATGGTGGCCAACTCGTAAGCAAACGACGGGTCCCANGCCCGAACAGCAGGGTTGGTATGAGCCATCAGAAGCGAGTGGCCGTCTTGGTGCTGCAAGCCTTCACCGTTGAGGGTGGTTCGTCCNGAGGTGGCTCCCATNAGGAAACCGCGAGCACGCTGGTCAGCCGCCGACCAAATGAGGTCGGCCACCCGTTGGAANCCGAACATGGAATAGAAGGTGTAGAAGGGAACCGTTGNATAGAGGTGCGTTGAGTAGGAGGTGGCGGAGGCGATGAAGGTGGAAGTGGCGCCAGCTTCATTGATGCCCTCCTCAAAGAGTTGCCCTTTCTCCGATTCTTTGTACTTCATCAGCACCTTGTGGTCGACCGGTTTGTACAACTGCCCTTCGGGNTGATAGATGCCGAATTCGGCAAAGAGTGGGTCCATACCGAACGTTCGCGCTTCATCGGGGATGATGGGGACGACACGTTGGCCGAAGGTTTTGTCCTTCATGAGCGAGCGAAGGACACGAACAAAGGCCATGGTGGTTGATACCTCCATCTTGCCCTTGGTGCCCTCATCGAATTCCGCATAAGCTGCAGGCTCTGGCAAAGCGATNTTTTCAGANGGGACCACGCGCTTTGGCATTGGGCCGCCAAGCGCTGNNCGNCGCTGATTGGCGTAAGCCACGAGNTCAGGAACNTCTTCAGGCATGACGTAGGGATAAGATTCGAGGTCTTTGTCGGTAAACGATAGCCCGAGGTCCGTGCGCATGAATTGCATCGTTTCCATGTCGGCTTTCTTCTTCTGGTGAGTGGTGTTTCGTCCAGCAAAAGCAGGGCCGAGTCCGTAGCCTTTGATGGTTCGAATAAGAACAGCCGTCGGCTGGCCCTTGTGGGCTGTCGCTTGAGCGTAAGCGGCGTGAAGTTTGGTGAAGTCATGCCCACCAACGTCCGCACACAGGGCTTCAAGGGCCTCATCTGAAAAGTCTGCAACGAGCGCTGAGAGGCCGTCGGAGTTGAAGAATTCCTTGCGGATGGTGGCGCCGTCAGCGGTCATGAGGCGCTGTTCATCTCCGTCGACGAGTTCGTTAAGCCGCTGAGCGAGAAGCCCTTGAGTGTCTCGAGCAAAAAGGTCGTCCCACGAACTGCCCCACAAGACCTTGATCACGTTCCAACCGGCGCCACGGAAACGGCCTTCCAATTCTTGAACAATTTTTGAATTGCCACGAACAGGCCCGTCGAGACGTTGAAGGTTGCAGTTCATGGTCATCACGATGTTGTCCAGCCCCTCGCGTCCAGCGAGCGAAAGTTGAGAGAGGGATTCGGGTTCATCGGATTCTCCGTCCCCCATGGTGTACCACACGCGGGAAGAGGCGGTCGTGGCCAGGCCCCGGTCCTCAAGGTAACGATTGAACCGTGCTTGATGGATGGCCGTCATCGCCCCGAGGCCCATGCTCACGGTTGGGAATTCCCAAAAGTCAGGCATGAGGCGGGGGTGAGGGTAGCTGGAAAGGCCTTCTCCTCCAACTTCCTGACGGAATTTTTCGATGTGTTCGTGGGTCAGGCGCCCTTCCAACCAAGCTCGGGCATAGATGCCGGGTGAGGCATGGCCCTGCCAATAGAGGTGGTCGCCCGATGAGCCGTCGTCCTTTCCTCTGAAGAAATGGTTGAAGCCGATTTCCCAAGCATGGGAGGCGGAAGCATACGTGGAGATGTGCCCCCCAATGCCGTCAAAGTACTTGTTCGCCCGGGTGACCATCATCATGGCGTTCCAACGAATGATTCCGTGAAGGCGCTCTTCCATGGCCAAATCACCTGGGTAGGCACCTTGGTCCTCGGGATGAATCGTGTTGAGGTAAGGGGTTTCCACGACCTCGATGTCAACCCCTGCGTCCTTGGCCGCCTCAACGGTGGCTTGGAGCAAACGGCGGGCTTCACCTTCACCCCACTGTTCAGCAACGGCATGGATTGAATCACGCCATTCTTGGGTGGTAACGGGGTCTGGGTCGGGTTGTGTCGACCGTCGAGCGAACCCCATGGTGTCTCCCCTGCAGTAGGGGGTCCGTGGTGAGGGTTTTCAATCCCTCGCCAAGGCCAAGCAGGTTTCTCTCCCCTCGGCGTTGAAACAAAACTCGGCGTCGGGTGACCGTCGCTTCCGGGGTTCCGTTCATTGATTTCCGGAGGAATCCATAAGAACCGAGTTTCCGAGCCGGGGGACATGTCTGTTGAGGCTATGGTACAGAAGATGATTGATGATTTGACCGCCGCTCTTGGTGATGCTGCAAAGCACGACAAGGGCAACTCCGCCGCTGGCACCCGTGTGCGAAAGGCCATGCAGGAAGCAAAAGCTGCTGCTCAGGCCATTCGCGTCCAAGTCCAAGCCGACAAGAACGCTTGATTCGGAGGAATCCCTCCCGACGACCTGCCGTCCTCAAGGACGCATAGGTTGAATTGACGCCCTGCGAACCCCATGGTATGCAACCGCTGTCTGGCGTTCGTGTGCTCGACCTTTCCCGCATTCTTGCCGGACCCCACGCCGCTCAAACACTGAGCGACTTGGGCGCTGAAGTTCTCAAACTCGAAGCCCCATGGGGCGACGATACGCGTTCATGGGGCCCTCCGTTTCAACCCGGATTTGATGGGAAAGACGTCGCCTCGTACTTCCTTGCGTGCAACCGTGGCAAGCGCATAGAAACGGTCAACATCAAACAGGAACAAGCGCGTATCCGCTCGCTCATCGCTGANGTTGACATTGTCATTGAGAATTTCAAGCCCGGAACGTTTGACAGCGTGGTGGGCGATGTTCCTCCGGGCGTCATCCTNTGCAGCATTTCGGGCTATGGACAAAATGGCCCACGGCGAGACGAAGTAGCGTTTGACCTGACCATGCAAGCCCGAAGCGGGATCATGTCCATCACCGGTGACGCTGATGGCNACCCTGCGAAGGTTGGTGTGGCCTGGATTGACGTCATGACCGGNATGAACGCTGTGAATTCCATNCTCGCCGCCCTCTACCACCGCGAGAAGACGGGGAAGGGNGCACGCATTGACATTTCACTCTGGGACACGGCACTGGCATCCTTGGTGAATCAAGGCCACAATGCGCTGGCTGGCGTCACGCCACAACGCATGGGCAGCGCCCACCCAAACCTCGTCCCCTACCGTGTCTTCGAAGCCAGCGATGGGTGGTTCGCCATCGGTGTGGGCACTGAAAACCAATGGCATGCGTTGGTGAAGGCCCTCGGCCTCACAGCTCCGGATCATTGGAAGGACAACAGCGCTCGAATCGCTGAGCGTGCCGAAGTTGAAGCCGTCGTGCAAACCGCGGTGAACCAGCACGACCGGGCCTCGCTCGAACGCCTTCTGAAGGGAATACCTTGTGCCCCTGTCAACACCGTCAATGAGGCGTTGGCCGACGTGCAGACCGAAGCGCGAGNAGGGTTGGTGGAGCACAAAGGCGTGATGACGCTGGCCAGTCCGCTTCGCTTCATTCAGCCGTCAAACGAAAACAGTGAGGTTTGACCGCCTTCGCGAAGGTAGCCTCCTTCCTTGAGTTTCTCAAAGGCCTGGTCCATGCGTCGTTGGCTGAACTGCCGCTCTTCTTGCAAGAACTGTACCAGCCCTTTCCGGTCAACTTGTCCCTGTTGGAGGTCAGCATCTTCCACGTCAACCGCCGGGTGGTTGAGGAAGATTTCACGGATCTCAGAGAGCCGCTCGGGCACGTCCTTTTCTTTGGCTTCGCAAACGGCTTCGAGGGTACCGAACTTCTTGATGAGTTTCAGTCCCGTCTTTGGCCCGATGCCCTTGATGCCCGGATGGTAGTCGGTGCCAATCATGATGGCAAGATCCACCAGTTGTTCTCGGCTGAGTTCGTTGCTGGTCAGCATCGCTTCAAGATCGATGGATTGAGCATGAACCACGCGCCCGTAGCGCTTGGCACCGTCATCCATGAGGTTACGAACAAGCACGGGTGAGCCGTAGAGGAGGGCGTCCCAGTCCTGGGTAGCGACCACATCGAGTTGGCCTTTGGCAGCCATCACGGCGGCTTGGGCTTCCCCTTCGGCAGCAGCGGTGACCCAAGGAACGCCCATGAGGTCGAGGAGGCGTTGCGTTTCTTCCACCATCTGGGGNGAATAATGCATGATGCGCGCAGCCATTTTCTGAGCCAGGGCAAAATCGCCGGCTGCAAGGGCTTCTTTGTGAACAGCTTCGGCTTCCTCCCGGCGAGCCCGGCGGGCGGCCATTTCATCGGCTTTGAGTTCCGGTGAAGTGCCATCAAAAACGTACACGGGTTTGATGCCTATGCTCAGCAGGGTAGCCGTACGATGAAGAAAGCCCATCAAATGGGAAACTGGATTTCCATTGGCGTCTCGCAGCGGCATGCCGTCTCCTTGGGGAGAACGGTCGCGCATGGTGGTCAAAAATTGGAACGCTGTCAGGAAGGCGTCAATGCCGACCCGCTTGCCTGCCAACGCCTTCAGACTGGTCTGCTGCGCCGGTGCGATGTCCTTGAGGTTGCAGCCCATAGGCAGAACTGAAGGTCACCGTATGTAGCCGTTCGCCTGCGATTCCATCAAGAAGGCTGAGCGATAGGAGGAGGCATGGGGGACATGGTAGCGTGCTTGCGCGGTTGGCATCCCGGCCTGGCTTATGCCGAATTGGCCGCTCTTCTCCCACAATCAACCCTTACGCCAGAAATCGCTGAACGTTGGTGCAGAGTGGATGGCGCTGCCCACGGTCAACGAATTGAGGCGCTCAATGTGGCCAGCGGACTGCAATGCTTCCTCCTTGACGGCGTGGTCCAATCCACGAACCAGACAAGCCCTGAAGCGTGGTTGGAAAACATGCACGCCTACCTCAAATCTCATCCCGTGGATGGAACCGTTGCCGTTCGCGCTTGGAAACAGGGTGGGAAAATCCCTGGCTGGAGCCTAAGCAAATTATCCGGTCGATTGGGAGGGTTGCTCCACGACATGGGTTCGGACATTGATTTGACGAACCCGGACCATACCTTGGCGCTCATCGCTGACGGCCCTTCGGCTGCCCTCGCTTGCGGATGGATGGAAGGGNACGGGCAAGCCGCTTTTTCCAATGGTGAACGCCGAGCGGGTGAACGTCCGTTCTTCAAACCGGTCAGCCTCGACCCAATGCTGGCCCGNCTTGCAGTCAATTTGGCCGCCGGACCCCTTGATGAACGGCCCGTGATTGACCCCATGACAGGAACCGGTGGCTTTCTCATCGAAGCCTCGCTGAGCGGACGAACGGCCATGGGCATTGACATCCATTCNGAGATGGTTCAAGGCGCNCGCGCCAACCTTGAATGGGCTCACGGTGGAGACGCTCCTTCCAACGCCGTGGTCAAGCGAGGGGATGCAACTCGACTTGAAGACATCCTGCCCAACGATTGGAACGGAAAGGTGGCCGGTTTCGTGCTCGACCCGCCTTATGGACGAAACTCCCATGGAAGCTTGGAAGCGGACCCGTTGCTTGAAGCGTCGCTGAAGAGCGCCCGGGCCGTAGCGCACCATGACGCTGGTTTTGTGTTGATTTTGCCCATTCACCCGCTTGAGGAGAACACCGCGGCAGCCCTGCCCCTCGACCACGCCTTTTCCTTGCTCAACGGAGCATGGCCCGATGTTCGTGCGTTGGTGGAGCGGTGCGGTTGGTCCCCGCAATCGGTTCACGTTGAGCGCGTTCACCGAAGCCTCAGTCGCTTGATCCTTCACGCACGATGCGCTCCTCAAGATTGAGCAGCACGGTCCCAATGCCTTCTGGGGGCGGTGGGAANTGCGTCCGATGAAGGCACCCCTCGTCCAAAACGGCCTGGTCGCTGGCGTCAAGGACATAGGGGTAGGTTTGGCACCCTTTGGGACGAATCTCGTACACCGAACACATCCCCTCGGCGTTCAGGTCAGCAGAATCGGTGAGGAGAAAGACGCAGGCGCGAGTTTGCGCGTTGTTGAGCAAGGTCAGAACACCGTCGTTTTGCACGGAAAAATCATCCAACTTCATGCCCGTACGCCGTGCCAACCGCGACGCTTCGGCCTTGGTGATGGGCATCGTGGTCTCCCTGCAACACGCAGAACACCCGCTCGGAATGCACGGGAGGGAGCGCGCCATACCGAAGCCACGCCACCCACCTTCTTCAAGAAGGGGTGTCCTCTCGGGGGGATTACGGGCGATTAGGGTAGTCTGGATATCCTTCCGGCCTTCGGAGCCGGAGACGGGGGTTCGAATCCTCCATCGCCCGCCATCATTCACCGCTGCGAACGCTGGGAACCGGCCGTGTGCAGACTTATTCAACTTCATTCCTTTCAACAACNCCGCAAGTGAGGGGTCCCGTGGACATCCCAACCGGGGTTTATTGTTCACCAAAACGAACTATAACATGAGAACACCATGAGAGGAAAAGGTTCACAGAAACAAGCCCGTTTGGAACGGTTGAAGCATGAAATTGTCGATTACGTCGCTACGATGCCTGGGGCGTCGGCAGCTGACATTGTCGCCTTCTTGTCCAACGAACGAAAAATGCGCAACCACGGATTAACGACACGCAAGGTTGGCTTGTTCATTCCTCGCTACCTTTCTGAGATGATCAACTTCCGACTCGATGCTTCGACTGGAAAGCGAATCTACCATCTCGCGTCCTGAGCCATCACCACATTCATGCCCAAGTGCCGCTTCGACGGTGCATGGACTGGGGTCAACTCGCCAATACCGCCGCACTCTTTCCCTCCTTTTCCGGGACAGAAGGTGGCCACCTCCCCTCTCTTCCAGAGGATGAGCCGGTGTGGCGGGTGCTCGACCCCAACCATGAGGCGGGATTGAAAACCCAAATGAAGGCCCTGAGCGGCGAAATCGGCATTGACAACCCCGGATTTTTCACCCGAGGCGGTGGCATCGTCATCGAGGCGTCCGCCACCGTTGAAGCCGGAGCGTACCTGATTGGACCTTGCTACATCGGCCCACGGGCCATCGTGCGCAGCGGAGCCTACGTCCGTGAATTCTCTTGGATTTGTGCCGACGCCGTGGTTGGCCATGCTACAGAAGTGAAGCACTCGATCCTCCTGCCAGGTGCCAAAGCGCCGCATTTCAATTACGTTGGCGACTCCATCCTCGGAAAAGACGTCAACCTCGGTGCTGGTACGAAACTCAGTAACCTCCGCAACGACGGTGGAGAAGTGCATCTTCGCCATAACGGGGAACGAATTCCAAGTGGCCTGCGTAAGTTTGGGGCCATCCTTGGAGAAGGGGTTGCCTTGGGTTGCAATAGCGTGACCAACCCCGGCGTGGTTCTTGGTTGCAACAGCACCGTATGGCCCAACGTCACCGTAACCGGCGTTCATGAAGCCGATAGCCAACACCGCTGAGGGATTGTCGTGGGAGGCTCATTCTTCGGAACCGATGGAATTCGCGGTCGGACGTCGCTGAAAGACATGGACGAAGGTGAAGCCATCCATTGCCTCGAAGAAGCGCGTACTTTGACCCCCGCTTTCATGCGGTTGGTGGGTGAAGCCCTTTCCTACACGCAACCCGATCTGCCCGGACAAGGTAACACCGTTGTCATCGGATGGGATCGGCGGCCCGATAACATGGAACTGGTCGCCGCCTTGACGTTGGGCTTGCGCCTAACCGGCAGCCGAGTGATTCACATCGGTGAATGTGCCACGCCAACCTTGCATCATGCAGTTTTGGCCTTTGATGCCCGTTCGGGATGCATGATCACCGCGAGCCACAACCCCGTCAGCGATTCTGGAATCAAGGTCTTCGACGGCTTTGGCTACAAGTCCAACCGAGGGTATGAACACGAAGTGAGTCGAACAATTCGGCAGCTCGCCGAAGAGGACAGAGACGTGGACCAGCCCGACCGAGAGGCGCTTTCAAGGCCGGACGAAGCCCATCCCAACTGGGGTCAAACAACGCATCCAACCTGGCTCAATGCGCGGTGGGAGGNGTTCACCGCACGCTTTGGTCCTTGGACTGGTCAAGCATCTGGCAAGGTCGCCTCCACGCTTCTGGTCGACGGTGCCAACGGCTTCGCCTCAACCTGGCTTGCCGATTTCTTGGGACAGCGTGGCGTGGCGTGTCGCGAGGTCAGTTCGCCCAAGGGAACGTTGAACGAAGGGTGTGGAGCCGGCGATTTTTCTCCCACNCAGACNTGGACCTTTGACGAAGCGAAGGCTTCGTCACACGCCATGCTTCGTCAATTGGAGGCGGCTCCGGCGGGTCAACTCGTCGGAGCAGCGCTCGACGGTGACGGCGACCGGTGTTTGTTCATTGAAGCAACGGAAACCGGATTCGCCGTTGTCGACGGCGACGCCATGGGAGCCATGCTCCTCCAAGCGAGTGCGGATCGAGCGTGGTCCTTCGCCGCAAGCATCGAATCCGATGTGGGGCTCTTTGCCAGCGCGAAGGCCATCAACGCCGGCACCGCCTGCATCGAAACGGCGGTGGGCGACCGGTGGCTCTCCTTCGCCCTTCGTCCGACGGACGGGGGTTGGTTGCAGAGTGAGGCCATGCCGACGGTTTGTGGCATCGAAGATTCAGGNCATGTCGTCCTTCCTGCACCACATCCCGGACAACCTGGTATGTGGGGATTGGTGGGNGACGGAGCAGCAACCTTGTGTGCCGTTCTCCTGGCAAAATCAAACACGGACGGAGTGTTTGACCGCGGTTGGAAACGGCGTGTTTCCATCAGCGATAGCCATCGGGAACGTTGGCATCGTGAAAGTGAACTCTTCGCAGCCACCCTCCAAACCGTTCAATCCTCAATGGAGCATCTTGGCCTCGAGGTCCAGCAGCGTCTCATCGATGGTGAGAAGGACCTCCTTCTCCTTCATGGCATTTCTTCCCGTGGTGTCGCCTCCTTCGGTGTACGAAACAGCGGCACACAAGCCAAGACCAGTTTGTCGGTTCGCTTGTCCAAGGGCATCGACCCCGAGCCTTACATGCAAATGGTGGAGCAAGTAAAGGACACCTTAGCGGCTGCCTTGACCGCCCTTTAGTCGTCCATCAATTCCGCTTCGTTCGCCTGCGTGAGGGTGGTGACGGCGAAGAGAAGGACCGCCGATGACACGAGCAACAACAGAACATACGATGCTCCTGTGCCGGCGACCAGTGCAACGGCGGCCACCATCCACGCTCCCACGAGGTCNGCNGCGCCAACGATTCTCCANGANTTTCGTTGGGTCAAAATGCCGCTGACCCANGCNGTGGCNGAAACCAAGAGNGCNGCGAAGGACANNGCCACAAGGGACTGCNNCATCATGGCGGCCGGAAGGAGAAGCCCATGGCTTGACCAAAGAGCGGAAGAAAGCCACAGGCCTTCTTGACGAGCGACAACGGCCNCTGTCCAAGCCAAACTGACCAGCCCAAAGGCGGCGGCCACGTGGCTTGGAGCGAGGAGGGTCGAGAAGGAGGCGAGCGCCCAAGCGACCCACGCCTGGACCACAAAGGGTGACAGAAGCAGGACCGTCATGGCCACCGCTGGTTGACGCCAACCCAGGCTGCGCCTCAACCCGAACACCAAGGCCAGCAAGCTGGCCACGCCGAGCGACAGCAAGGCGGCACCTCCAACCCAAGCGCTCCGGCCAAGGGCGGTTCGATGGTCGTCAAGACCACGGCGAAGACGCTCCCCCTCAACCCAATCGAACAACAACACCATGCCCAACAAGGCCAGTTCAACGCCGAACAGTGGGAGGCCCCACGAAAGGAAGGAGGATGCGAGGGGGTCGGTGGTGAACGGCATCGGAACCTCACCGCCCAGAACGATGCAGACCATGCGGTCAATCACCAACAAGCCGAGCAGAGCTTCCAGCGCACTCGGTATTCGAAGACCGAGGTCGTTTCGACCCATGAGGCCCATGCCGGCGAGCATCGCCAGCGTGATGGTCAACAGAGCTTGGTGAAGCGCATCATCGGCGAGAACGCCCGTTGTCATTCGGCCGGCGATGTGGACCAGCACCATGCCAGACATGGCGACCATGATTGGAAGCTCAACCCCGGCGACGTCGGGGAGGCGAAGTCCAATGGAATTCGCTCGCAATCGGGTGAGGCCCACCAGGACGAGAGCAAACCCTGCACTGAACCCAAGGGCCAGAAGCCCATACGGTGTGGCGTAAGCGAACCAAGTGGACCCGATGAAAGCGACCACAAGGAACAGCAAAAGGACAACTGGGCGGTAGTGAATGTCCCCGACAAGCAGGTCGTCCCCTTCCGCAACACCCGCTCGTTTTGCCCGTTTTTTCTGCTGCTGAGCGAGCTGCAGCAGTTCCGCATCCAGTTGTTTGAGCGCCACCGAAGTGGCACCATCGCTGCTCACCGTCGACACCAAGGATTGCACCCGTTCTCGTTTTGCAGCAAAGGTCGCTTGCCGTTCTTCCTTGGCCGCAAGGGCCCGCAATCCGGACCTGACATCGCCCTGGAACGCCAAGTAGGCACCGACGACAACGAACATGACCAGCGCTGTCGATTGCATGAACGAATCATCCATCGATTGACCCGCAAGGGCCATGCTGATGAGCAGGCCAAGGGCGGCAACCGTCGGAGGAAGTAAGGCCTCAACGGTGGTCAACCGTTGCATGTAGAGCACCAACGAAACCACTCCAATAACGGTGAGCCATTGATGGTTGAAGACGTCGATAAGGGCCGATTGGCCAGTTAATTCTGTGGAGCGCTGGGGTCCCAAGGCGACGATGATGAACAACGCCGTCATCATCCCCAAATGCACCGTCAGCAATCGTCCAGGGAGGTTTCGCAGTGAAGCATCGGGATCTTCCTCAGCGGCTCCGG
>PAWY01000009.1 GCA_002714305.1 Methanobacteriota archaeon
GTAACGCAAGCATCGGGCTGGGTTCCGTTGGGGTTGTCGCCGTAGCCGTCGCCATCGCTGTCCGTCCATTGTGTCGGTTCGCCAAGAAAGGCATCGTTCGCATCGGAAGTCCCATCGCCATCATCGTCGGCGCATCCGAATCGGTCAACGTTGGAGGCCCCTGCGGTGGCGGGGCAGGCGTCCGGCTGGAATCCGGCCGCATTATCGCCATAACCGTCCTCGTCGCTATCGGTGGTTTGTGTCGGGTCGAAGGGAAAGGCATCGGCGCCGTTTGAATGGTTCCACCCGCTTGCATTGCCCACCGGGAGGGTCGGGTCGGAGGCGCCATCGCCATCGCTGTCGAGGCATCCCACGCGATCGGTTGTTGAGTTGCCTGTGATCATTGGACAGGCGTCTTCAGCATCGTCGTAACCGTCGCCGTCGCTATCGATGTANCGTGTCGGGTCGTTGGGGAAATCGTCCGTGATGTTCGCATAGCCATCACCGTCGTCGTCCACACAGCCATACAGGCCGATCGTTGAGGTTCCTGCCTCACCGGGACAGGCATCGGGTTGGAGGCCGGTGGCGTTGTCGCCATAACCGTCTCCGTCTTGGTCAAGCCATTGGGTGGGNAGGTCCGGGAGGGCATCGATGGTGTTGTCCCATCCGTCGCCATCGTTGTCCAAGCATCCCAGTCGGTTTCCTTGCGTTGAATTACCGTATTGTGTCGGGCAAGCATCCGGATTGGTTCCTCCGGGGTTGTCGCCGTAGCCGTCGCCATCGCTGTCCGCCCATTGTGTTTGGTCGCCGGGATGGGTGTCTTCAGCATCGCTCCANCCGTCTGCGTCGGCATCCGGGCAGCCGTATGTTCCGTTTTGCCATGACTCTCCGTAGACATTTGGACAGGCATCTGGGACGGAACCTGCGGCATTGTCGCCGTATCCGTCACCGTCCGTGTCGTTCCATTGGGTNGAATCGGTCATGAAGGCGTCGGCTCCGTTGGCGGTGGTCCACGCACTGTCCGGGTCAGAATATCCGTCACCGTCTTGATCTGGACAACCTTTCCGGTCATGCACGGAGGTGCCGTAGAGCGTCGGACAATCATCATCCAGCCCGTCGTCGTATCCGTCGCCATCGTTGTCACCCCAGCGGTTCGGATCACTGGGGTAGGCGTCCGCACCGTCGTCAACGGTCCACCCGCTGTCCGGGTCAGAGTATCCATCACCATCGGAATCCGGACACCCAAGTCGGTCAGCGGTCGAGGTTCCAGCGACCGATGGGCACTGGTCTCCGTTGGTTCCCAGCGGATTGTCGCCATAGCCGTCAGCGTCGGCGTCAACCCATTGGGTGCTGTCGTTTGGTGCGATGTCGGCTCCATTCGCCGTGGTCCAGNTTGCATCGGCGTCTGAGGAGCCGTCGCTGTCGCTGTCGGGGCATCCAAAGCGNTCTCGGCTTGAANCACCCGTGGTGCTTGGGCAGGCATCCGCTTCGAATCCAGTGGCCTCGTCGCCGTAGCCATCACCGTCAGCATCCGCCCACTGCGTTGCTTCGTTCGGGAAAGCATCGTCCACGTCGGCATAACCGTCACTATCGCTGTCCGNACANCCCAAGCGGCCCATCTCGGTTGAGGTTCCGTACTGCATTGGGCACGCATCAGGGTTGTTGCCCGAGGCGTTGTCCCCGTAGCCGTCCGTGTCACCATCGGCCCATTGTGTGGCATCGGANGTAAACGCNTCGGCTCCGTTNGCTACGGTCCANCCNCTGTCCGGGTCAGAATAACCATCACCGTCGGTATCGGTGCATCCGTAGCGGTCCTGGTCCGAATCACCGTTCACGCTTGGGCACCCATCGCCCATGGTAGCTGGTGGTGGATTGTCACCGTACCCGTCGTTGTCGCTGTCGGCCCACTGCGTGTTGTCAGTGGGGAAGGCGTCGGCTCCGTTGGTGGTGCCCCATGAACNGTCGGGGTCGGAATATCCGTCACCGTCTTGGTCGGCACATCCGTTTCGGTCTTGGCTCGATGAGCCGGCCACGCTTGTGCATGAATCAGCTCCGTTNGCTGTGGTCCACGAACCGTCCGGGTTGGAATATCCGTCACCGTCGTCGTCTCCACAACCGTATCGGTCGGCCGTTGAATTGCCCGCCGTTGAAAGGCAAGCATCGGGTTGGACGCCAGCAGCGTTGTCGCCGTAGCCGTCATAATCCGTATCGGCCCATTGGGTTGGTTCACTTGGGAAGGCATCGGCACCGTTGTTGACCGTCCAACTTCCATCGGGGTTGGAGTAGCCGTCGCCATCCGTGTCAGGGCAACCGGTGCGGTCGACGGTTGAGGTGCCTGCGGTGGTGTTGCAGTCGTCATCGTCGTCCTCGTACCCGTCAAAGTCTCCATCTTGCGTCAAATTGGTCAAATCGTAGTCGCCGGTCATGGCGACAGCAAAGAATTGCGGACCGGTCGGGATGTTGCTTCCAACCACGTGAAGTTCCCATGTTCCTTGGGCCGGTGAAGCCAACGTCAAGCCTCGGAGGTTGTCGAGGTTGTTGCTCACGTTGGTCCATGTTCCTGAGGGGCTTTTGAGAGCCAAGTCAACGTCGTTNACAAGGTTGGTTGATGCGGAGGGTGTTGACGCGGGGTCGGTCCACGTCAAGGCGATGTTGATGTCATCGGCACTGGCGGGGACGATGAATGACCATCCGGAATCAGCGTTGGTGGTCACCGAGTGGCCTTGCAAATAGGAGGTGTTGATGGCTTGAGACATGTTGATTCTGCCCCATCCTTCGTGGTTGTTGGGGGCGGCTTCACCAGCCCCGTTGGTGGAAGAGGAGTATTGTCCAGTCATGTCGTGGGCGCTGGCCGTGAAAATGGCCTTGACCAGAGCGGAGGTGGGGTTGGTTTCTCCGAGGTTGTCCATGAGGTGTTGCAGCAGAAGAGCGGAGGCGCCTGCGGTGAGGGGTGTCGCCATGCTTGTGCCGCCCATGTANGTGTAGCTGGCGTTGTGGCCCAGCCAACCCACCGAGGATGTGCTTCGGGACTTGGTTGAGAGGATCATGGTCCCAGGGGCCGAGAAATCGGGCTTGAGGCGACCGTCGTCGGTGGGTCCACGGGAGGAAAAGGCGGCCATCCCGTCAGGATTGTCGGCCAAACGGTCGGTCGAAATGGGTGAGCCGTAGTCGCTGCTGCCCCAGGTCCAGGTCATGTTGCCACGGTTGTTTTCACTCGCTCCGACGGTGAGGACGTTCTTGGCGGTGGCCGGGCTCCCCATGGAATCAAGGTCGATTTCGCCGTCCATGTTGGCATCCACGCCTTCATTGGCCGCAGCAAAGAGAATGACCAACTCATCGTGGGTACGAGCGCTGGAGTCCGCTTGCATGGACGAGGTGGTGTATTGCCCAGCAACGGCCGAACCCCACGAGTTGGTGTGAACTCGGCTTCCGTTGGCCCATGCCAGTTTGAACATGTCATCAAGGTCGTTGGGGATGCCGAGGAGTTTCTCCTCACCGTTNTGGGTCGTAGCGATGGAGTGGACAAGAAGATGCGCTTCAGGGGCGGCGCCAATGATGTCTCCGTTGCTATGGGTTCCGTCTCCAAGCACCGAACCAGCCACGTGGGTGCCGTGTCCGTGATGGTCTTCCGCATCATCGCCGCAGGGGCTCAAACTCAACGAGGCGCAGGTTGAGGCCGACGGCGGGAAGGAGAGGATGCCCGTGATGTGGTCCCTAAAATCAGGGTGCATGTTGGTGTTGTTGACTCCGTTGTCNAGACCGGTATCGGCGACCGTGACGATGACGCCACTTCCGTCCAATCCAGACCAGGATGCATCGATGTTGGCCATGTTGGAATTGTCCCAAGTGTCATCGACGTTCATCACCTCGATGCCCACCGAGTTGAGGAATTCAAAGAATGGTCGCGGTTCAACCCATTCAACAGCGTCCTGTTGCACCAACCAAGAAAGGCCGTTGGCGGTGACCGCCATGGTGGCAAATCGTCCAGTGTGGGAATCCAAAGCAATGTCGCTTCGCTGAAGCAAACCTTCGGGCAAGTCTTCTCCAGAAAGAACGACATTGATGACGGCTCCTTCATCGTTCACAAACGGGTTTGGAGCGACCATGTCCAAGTTCAGCATCCCTCGTGCCAGGTCGGTCTGCACTTTGTCCGTGACGTCCATGCCGGCTAAGCCCAACACGTCCAAATTGGAAAGTTGTGCCGGCGTTTTGGAATTGACATCGCAGTGGAAACTNGCGGGAGGCATGAATGAGAAGCACTCAATGCCGGCGGAGGCCAGATCGAGGAACCATGTGCTTGGCACCGGGTAGGTATGGCCGAGGATGTAGTATCCATCGACGCGCTGTTGTCCGGTTCGCTCCGTCCATTCGCTGGGTGCGATGAGCGAAACATCGCGATACAACANTGCCGTTGTTCCGGCTGCCTCGTCGCTTTCCAACCAACCATGCTCGGCCAACGAAGACGGAACGATGTTGAGGTGTTGAAGGAGTTCTACGCCGGCATTTGTTTCCTCGTTCAGGGGTTCATCAGGCGCTTGGGCGAAAGCCAAAGGCGAGAGAACCTGGACCAAAAGGAGGCCAAAGAACAGGATGGAAGTACGCCGGCGCTGACTCTGCATGGTCAANTCCAACGCGGGGAACCTCATCAAAGATTGGTTTGGCGGTCACGTTGACAGCCGTGGATTCTACCGAGGGTTCAAGAGTCTTGGTCCTCGCCNTGAAAGCATGACGGGGGGTGGGGTGGCAAAAGCCAAGACCGACAAGATGTCTCCCGAGGGNGATGATGAGGGCGCCGATGTGCTTGGCAAGCAAATTTGGCGGATTGTCCCTTACGCCAAGAAATACCCGGGGCGCGTGTTCTCAGGTATTTTTGCCAATGCTGCCGCCCGATTTTTTGACCTCATGCCCTTTGTGGCCATCGGATTTGCCGTCGATTATTTCACCACCGATGTGCTCTCAGGCCCGCAGATTGTACAAGACCTCATCACCTCCATCCACAGCAACCCCGCCATTGGTTACGGTGTGCTCATTTTCCTCGGTTTCCTCTGCCTTGCGGTATTCCAGGGCATCTCGGAATACTCGTGGCAAACGCTCGGNTACAACATCCAACACGACCTGCGAATGGACGCCACCCGTTCCCTTATCGCCATGGAGGCGTCGTACTACGACCTTCGACAAACCGGGCAAATCATGTCGGTGTTGTCAAGCGATGTGAACCAACTCGAGGACGTGGTTTCGGACTCGTCAACGTCCATTATTCGAATCTTCATCACCTTTGCCACGGCCTTCCTCATTCTCGTGTTGATGTCGTGGAAATTGGCAGCGGTGTTGTTCACGCCCATTTTGTTCATCGTTCCGGCCGTTTATTGGTTCTCGACCCGAGTGCAGCGGAAGTACCGCAAACAACGGGAATCGACCGGCGACATTCACGCTGTCCTCGAGAACCTCATTTCCGGTATCGCCGTGGTGCAAGCCTACAACGCCGAACAATGGGAAGCCAACCGTGTGGCGACCGAATCCGGCTCGTACAGGGACCAAGCCATGGGGGCCAGCGCTGACCGCAATCGATTCATTCCCATGATTTACGCCGTTGCCGGTGTGGCCTTCGGCTTGCTCACGACGGCCGGCGGATTTTTTGCCAGTCAAGGCGAAATCACGACGGGGCAGTTGGTCACCTTNCTCTTGATCAGCACCCGAATGACCATGCCGATGTTCATTTTTGGTATTCTTGTGAACCAACTGCAACGCGGTGAAGCAGCAGCCCGCCGTGTATTTGCTGCGGTTGACCTTGAACCGACCATCNTCGACAGCGANGATGCTGTGCCGTTGGAAGGTGGCATCAAAACGGTGGAATTCAACGATGTCTATTTCACCTATCCAAACACCACCATCAAGGTGCTCAACGGCATTTCCTTCAAGGTNAATGAGGGTGAATTCCTCGGCGTCATGGGGCACACAGGAGCTGGAAAAACCACGATTCTGAAACTGCTCATGCGCTATTACACCCCCGACAGNGGTGAAGTGTTGGTCAACGGTCGCTCCATCAGCAATTACACCCTTCACTCCTTGCGTGAAGCCATTGGCTTCGTGAGCCAAGACCCCTTCCTGTTCTATGGCTCGGTTCGGGACAACGTCATCTACAACCAGACCGCCACCGAAGACGACCTCATTGAAGCCCTCAAAATGGCCGGGGCTTGGGAATTTGTCCAAGAACTCGAGGAAGGTCTTGAAACCCTCGTTGGCGACCGGGGCGCGATGTTGAGTGGTGGTCAGCGGGCCCGTATTTCCCTTGCCCGTGCCCTCCTCAAAGCGCCCAGCCTGCTCATTCTTGATGAAGCGAGCAGTGCCCTCGACGCTGAAACTGAACGTCGGATACAAGAGAACCTCCTGTCGTCGGGCAAGGAACGCGGCACCATTGCTGTGGCGCATCGCTTGAGCACCATTCGAAACGCCAATGAAATTCTTTCGATGGTGGATGGCGCCATCGTGGAACGAGGCCTCCACGATGATTTGGTGGCTTCCGGTGGAGTCTACGCAAGTCAATGGACCATTCAAACCGGCGACATGGCCGGTTTGTGATCACGTCGTCCGCTGGCGCATCATGACCAGGTTGGCCATCGCTATCGCCATGACCAAGCCTGAGAGCCACATGGGCATCAGGGGAACCTGTTCGTAGGGTAGACTGAACACATCGAGAAGGGANTCGCCTCGGCTAAAGGTGCCGCCCATGGAGGCGGTCACCAACACCAAACCAACCGCCGCCATGCCGCCCATGGCTTGCCATCGGCGNCCCCAGGGGCGCTTCCAGACATCCTGTCCATGTTGCCGACGGGTGAGCAAGACACCAAAGGCCAGGCCAAAGGCCGAGGAGGAGAGGAACATTTTGTTGATGAGAATTGGATGGTCAACCCCTGTGCCAGGGCTTGATTGAATGCCGGTCACGATGGCGAAGGGCATCGCTACCAGGCCAAAAGCCAAGGCAAAATGCGCCACATGGTCAGCCAAACTCAGATGACGTCCCATGTTCAGCCATCCATGGCTGGCCAGTCCAGCCAAGAGGAAAGCAACACCAGCCATGGCGAAGGCGCCAACGGCCAATTCGGTTGAAACCACGTGCAAGGTGCCAGCCGAAACCATCAGAGTTGCACCTCCTGGTCNAAAGCATCGTCTTTCGTCGTCTCGATGGGGTCTTCATTGCGGCGTTGGAGCGACATGAAGGCCACCATGAACAGCAGAAGCATGGCGAGCGATTGGACGTAAGCAGCCGTTTCGTCCACGCTCCAAGACGGGTCTTCACTTTGCAGGGCAAACCATGGCGTTGACTGCTCAGGACCTTCACCTTGGAGGTGAGCTCGCCATTCAACGGTGACCGGTTGGAGGCTTGCAGGCAGTTCGAAGGTCCATGTTTCTTGGTCCAATTGCACAACCGTGGCGGTTTGCACCGGGCCGCCAGAAACCCGCCATTCCACTTGCACGGCATCGACGGCCTGGGTGGAAAGTTGGACNTNGGTCATCTCTCCGACGGTACGCACCACGGGGGGTTCGAAGGAGGGCGAAAGGCGNGGGAGGTCTTCGGGCACCGGGACCACGTTGATTTCAATCGGTTCAATCGTTGAGCCAAAGAAGGGGGCTTCGCTCCCGTCTTGTGTTCCATGGTGAATGGCTGCATGGAGTCCGTAACTCCCGGTTGTCGGNGCGCGNAGCGTCCAGGACACCGTGTGTTCAGTTTGTCCGGGCTCAACCAGGACTTCCACGTAGTTTTGCGTGCCACCTTCGCTGTTTGAAACGATGGTCCATCCATCATCTGCGGGGGTATCACCTGCGCCGGAGAGGTCGGAAAGGAGGAAGATGCCGAGCAGCCCTGAAACGGTGGTTTCGATGTTGGAGACCGTGACATCAACACTGGTTGGTAGGCCTTCGTAAGCCGTTGAGGGCCCACTCACTGTCACCGTTGAGGCCGAGGAGCGGTTCATGTCAGCATCTCCGTGACACGCCCCTCCGCACTGAGCGTCAAAGGTACCCTCTCCAACGCCGTTGGGGTTGGCTGACCCCATGGTTGGGACCAAGAGAAGGCTGGCCACGACAAACAGCGTGAAGATCCGCTTCATGGTCGTTCACCTCCTCGGCGCATCATGAATTGCAAAAGGATGAGAAGGAAGACCATGGAGCCGCCCAATCCATAGCCAAGGCCGGTGGCAGGTTCGGGTTGTTCTATCACGACGTCGTCCACTTGCAAGGCCACCTCGCTTGTTCCCTTCAGGAACGTTCGCTCGTCGGTGAAGGGTTGCACGGTGTAGGTGTTGAGTCCACTCATGAGCGGAAGGTCAACGTGGGTCATTTCGTTGGTGGTCGCCACCCGTTCACCGTTGCGGAGCACATTGAACGAAGCGACATCACCCGTCCACGTCCACGTCATCGTGACTTGGCCTCGTCCGTCATGGACCGCCTGGAGGTTCTGTACAGATGGTCCGGCGCTTGGCACGAGTCTCACCGTGGTGTTGGCTTCTGCTCCGTTGCTATCGGTGATGGTCAGGGTGATGGTCGTGGCTTCGCTGACCACCACCGTCGGGCGCTCGCCGGTGGTCGCACCGCCCTCCCACGTCCAACGGTAGGCAACGATGCTTCCATCAGCGTCGGTTGAGGTCTCTGCAGAAAGGACCGTAGCTTCGTCCACCCAAACATTGGTTGAAACGACTTNAATGACGGGCACGGGGTGCTGATTGACCAGCGTTACCGTGGCTTCAGCAGGCATGCTTGCTTCGCTTCCGTCGTGGGCGACCACCACCAAGCGCCATGTCTGTTCAGGTGCTAATTTCTCCAAGGAGACCGAAGAAGCGTTGCCAAGCGTGGCGTCCCTGAAACCGTTCTTGAACCAAACCGTGGTGTAGGTGGTCTCGTCATCGTCAGCATCATCGACGCTGATGGTTGGCATCAAATCCGTTAGTGCATTGGTCTCTTCAGCCCACTGGATGGAAACGGTCGGCGCAGCGTTGACGATGACCACCGAGGGCGTCGTGGCCTGCGCTTCATCGGTTCCGTCACCAACGGTGATAACGGCATACCACACGTCTCCACGTGTCAGTTCACTGGCCGACAACGGGGCCGCATTCGCTAAACTGGTCTGTTCAACGTCGTTGAGGAACCACTGAACTTGGGTCAGTTGGACTTGATCGCCGTCCACGTCGTTGGTGCTGAGGTTCACGCTCAAGTCGTGAAGGGCAGAAAAGGATGGCGAGGTGAGGTTCACGCTCACAACCATTGGCGCAGCGTTGGCCACGGTCAGGGCTGGGCTTGAGGTCCACGGCGACCATGCTTCGCCATCCCAAGCACGCACGGACACCGACCACTGGTCGCCTTTGGTTGTGAACGTCGCTGGGAGGGGGTTCATTCCGTCGGCTTGCGAAACGGTCTCTCCGTTTTTGGACCAGATGATTTCATGTCCATCGATGACATCCCCGTCCGGGTCCGATTCGGACCATGTGGCGATGATGTCGTCAAGGGTTGTGATGGCGGTGGTCGATGAAAGAATGACCTCCGAAATCACGGGAGGTTGGTTGCTTGAACCAATGACGATGGAAGGTGAAGTGAACCATGCAGAGAAGTCGGTGCCATCGGAGACACGCACCTCAATTTCCCAAACATCGCCCGGCCGAGTTGCAACCGCCGGTAGCGTTGTGGTGTTCTCGAGCGTCGATACCAAGGCGCCGTCCAGCCTCCAGCGGTTCTCTACCTGCGAGACGGTATCTCCGTCGACATCATCGGTTTGGTAGGTGAACGTCACATCGTCGTTGGTGTCGGGAGCTTCGCTGCTGGGGAGAATGTCGGTGACCGTGGGGGCTGAGTTCCCGATGACCACCGTGTTGGACGATGCGGCCGCCCCTGTGTTGGTACCGTCCGAGGGCAGGACGCTGGCGTACCACGACTCACCTTTGCTCGTGGCCGTTGAAGGCAGGGTGAGTCCTGTGTGGCTGCTTTGTAGAATGCCGTTTTGGTACCATTCTATCGTGGTCCCACTTTCGCCATCGCCGTCATCGTCGTTGAAGATGTAGGTGACCGTCAACGCGTCGCTGGTGGTTGGGTCGTTGGGTGCGATGGCGACGCTCGAGGCGGTCGGGGCAACGTTGGAGGGTACATCCTCGGCAAGGCTGATGGAAGAGGTGCCGTAGCTGTCGCCGCTCGTGCCTCCGTTTCCGTTGGCGGCGAGGACAGCGAGGTTGAATTGGACGTTTCCTGAGCCTGTGCTCGGTGCCGTCCAATCCATCGTCCACGAGGTGGTTCCGGGTGCGTACCCGTGGGTGGCTTGGAACCCGTTGGCGGAGACTTGGCTGTTGGCATCAGGATTGGAAAGAGCGCCTCGATTGACCTCGAGATTGAATCCGCCGGTGTTGGGGGTGCCACTCATGGCGACCGTGAGGCTGTAGGTTGTTGCTGCGACGTACGCGTTGGGGAGTCCCGAGAGTTGAGCCGTTACGCCGGTGCCTCCATGGCACCCACACCCGTTTGACCGGTTAAACATACCATCGTCTTTGGCCACCACGCTGCCAAGTGGAGCGAACATGAAGAGGAAAACAACCGCCAAAAGGGCCGAGCGCTTTCCCATAAGAAAAAAAACAGATGCATTCCTTTTCATTCTTCGTCTTTGACTGGGGCTCTAAGCAGGGGTTTCTTCTTCCCCATTCACCAACCGGTCGATGTAGGTGATGATGGCTGAAATGAACAAAAACAGCGGTATGCCGAGGACGAGGGCCCATACACCAATCGTCAGGCCAGCCATGCGAACGTCGTCAAAGATCTCGCCGATGACAATGATTAATCCCACCATAATCATGCGGCCCAAGACCAAAATTGGTCGGACTGAGCTCCACATGGCGCTGGCATCGCTGGCATGGTCGGGTTGGTCNAAGGCAGAAAGCCGTTCTGCGAGGGACGGCCGTGCCATGCTGGCTCTGGAGTCCTTCGTTGTCATCAACGTTCGCCAGTCTTGGAGGCGGAGGTGGCGTTTTGTTGCCGACCATNNTCAAGCGGTGCGAACCCGGTCNTCGATTTGCGAACCTTCTCCGGCTCGNCCGCCGGTTCGGCGAATCTCTCGCCAAGCCTTGATGACGCCTTGGCCGTACGCCCACTGAGCAAGGAACACGAAGAGCGGGGCAAGGAAGACGGTNCCGATGGAACGATGTGGAGAGGTTCCGATGGCGGCACCGAGCCATGAAATGCCGATGTAGAGGCTCACAAGTCCCAGCGGTATGTGGAAGGCCACNCTTGCAGCGTCCCAATCACCNGCGAGCGTGAACCACAGGTCGCTTTCTGCACCGCCNGAAAGGGCTCCNAANAGCATGGCGGTGAGGGCGATGACGACGAGTGGAGGGAAGAATCCGATGGCGGTGTGGGACCACGTGGCGATTTCTGGCCACCGCTTATTGGCGACCATTCGGGTGTAGCCGTAGTTGCGCATTTGCTTCATGTACGGCTTGAAGGGGCGGCGTCGGCGGTGCGGCATCACGTTGGACGGGTCGATGAACAACTTGTGACCCGCACGCTGGATTTTGGCATCGAGCACGACGTCTTCGGCACCGATGCATCCTTCCTCAAAGAAACCGACTTCGCGCAGGTTGGCCATGCGGTGGGCGCAATTCACGCCAGGGTTGTGGGTGATGGGGACGAGTTCGCCTTTTGGTTGGGCGCCGTAGCGGGTGCCGGCGGTCATGAATTTGGTACAGAAGGCCACGTCGGCGCACTTCGCACCAAACGGGTCGTCGTCGGGTGCAAAATTCGGTCCACCCACCGCACCGACTTCGGGGTTGTCAAACCAGCGAACCAACTTCGCCACCCAATCCAACGGGGGCACGGTGTCGTCATCGGTGAACAGCACGAGGTCGTGGTCCATTTGTTCAAGGGCGAAATTGCAGGCGTCCGCACGGTTGCGGGAGGGGTCGTCGATCCACGTGGCGCCGTGCTTTTCGCAGACCTCTTTCGTGTTGTCTTTGGATTTGGAATCGGAAATGACGACCTCGAAATGAGGGTAGGTCTGCTTGCCGAGGCGTCCCAAAACAATGTCCAGTTCCTCGGCGTTGTTGATGGTGGGGATCAACACAGCGATTTTGAACGGCGTACCGTCCTCTTTGAGCAGAGCAGGGACCGTTTCACCTTCGCCCATGGAACAGGCGAGACGCCCGCCTCATAAGAAATCAAGGGCGGGGTGAGAATTCAATGCCATGCGCGGAGAATCGAAGGAAGGTTTGNAACCGCGCATGAACGCGTCCGTTCATGCCTTCATTTGTGCTAAGTTCATAAGCCGTCGCGAAGGCCTTTTGACACAGAGAGGGATGAACTCATGTTGAACGTCACGGCCCGGCAGGACTTGATGAACAAAATTGTTGAGACTTTGGGCGTGGTCGTNGAAGACGCACGCTTTGAGTTCAAGGAAGACAAAATGCAGGCCACGGTGGTGGATGCATCGCACGTTGCGATGATCGACATGAAGGTCGATGCCGCTGCATTTGACACCTGGGAAATCGAGGAAAACGACCTGGCGCTTGAATTGCGCAAGGTCAAGGAACTCATCAGCCTCGGTGGCGCTGACGACCTGATTGAAATGGCCTACNCCAAGGATTCTGGCGTATTGACATTGAACCTCGGAAAGATTGACCGAAACATCCGACCGCTCGACCCGAGCACGGTGACTTCGCCCAACCTTCCCAACATTGACATCCCCTCCTCCATTGAAATCAACGGTGCTTCGCTCTCCCAAGCTCTGCGTGCTGCCAAGCAAGTTGGGGACCTGGTCACCTTCAGCATCGATGCCAATTCGTTCACGGTTCACGTTCAAGGCCAAACCGATTCCGTAACGGTGAGTTTCTCCAAGGACGAACTCGAGTCGCTGACCTGCTCGAAGCCAGCACGCAGCCAATACTCCTTGACGTACCTCGTGCCGCTGTCAAAGGTGTTCGGNTCCTTGGGCACCGTCAAGTTGGGCTTTGGAGAAAGCTTCCCACTCAGCCTTGAGTTTACGTTTAACGATGGTGCAGCCGAAGTCCTCTACTTCTTAGCACCGCGCGTAGAATCGGATTACTGAGTTCAGTACTCACGCCAACCGTTGCCGCATTCTTTGCAGGTGAGCATACGCGTTTCGGGTTCATCGGAAGAACGGGTTTGCTCAAGGTAGGCATAGACTTCGATGCAATCGCATTTCGGGCACATGTAATCCCCGGTGGTCAGGATGCCCTGCATGTTGTCGGAATCCTTGATGACTTCGTAGTCTCGGGATTCGACCTTCGTGCTTGAGGTGGCTTTGGAGAGGTCAACCTCTTTTCCACCGATTTTTGTTTTGAGGTTGGCAGGCCCCTTGTACCCGCATTTGTAATTGGTGCACGTGATGTCACCGGAAGGGGTTGGAAAAGAAAGCGTTCCGCATTTCGGGCAAAACATAGGAGACCCTGCTGATTCGGATATATATACTATGCCGCAATAAAATGATGTATTGGCCTTCTGCTTTGGTTAATTTCACCGAGGGAAGGGGAAGGGTCAAAATCAAGGGCGTGGAGGAACGACCATGTGGTTGTGGTACGATTGGCAGGCCGCTGCCGTGGTCGACGAGCACGGACACCTTGTGGATGTCATGCAGTGGGACGGTCATATGACCGAGCACGCCGTTGTTGAACGNCTTCGCCTCATCGCTTCAGGACAACCCATCCGAGAGGCAAGGGAACTGCACGATCGTTTTCCAGAAGCCAAACTCTGCGTTCATGGCGACCCCCAACTGCCCGATGCGGAATGGCCGCTTCCTTCTGCAGAGCAGCAAACCATCGCTGATGCTGCCGCTCTTCGATTGGCGGTGGAAGGTGTGCAAGCTGCAGCAAGCGATCCCGACCGCCGATTGGAACACCTCGTTCGGGGAAGCGATGAACTCCGGGCCAGCCATTTGACGATGGAGTCGCGGCTCATTGAATGGGCTGGCTTGTTTTTCCCACTGACGACGGTGAGCGACCGTGCCGCCTACGTGCGTGCGGTGGCGGCCAGCGAAACCCCCGAGGCTTTCGCNCAGGCCATGGAGGTTGAGGTGCCAGCCGAACTTCCTTCTGAACTTGAATGGCGAACGCTGAAGGAATGGGCGGAGAACACCGCCAGTGCCAACGGCCGTTTGGACCGAATGGAACATGCCTTGCGCCAACTGGCCGATTCACACCTCCCCTCGGTTTCGGCTTTGGTCGGTCCATTGCTCGCCGCTCGNTTGTGCGTTGAAGCGCATGGACGTGCTCGATTGGCCCGCTTGCCNTCGGGGACGGTTCAAATCCTNGGGGCTGAAAAGGCCTTTTTCCACCACCTCAAAACCGGTGCCCCTTCTCCCAAACACGGTCATATTTTCATGCACCCGTGGATNAGCCGGTCCCCTCGTTGGGTGCGTGGGAAAATCGCTCGTATGNTGGCTGGAAAAATCAGCATCGCGGCCAAGATTGACGCCTTTGAGGGAACGGCTTGGACCGAGGACGATGTCATCAAGGTGGAGCAACGCGTTGAGGCCATTCGAGAGGCCCACAAACAACCACCGCCACGGCGCTGAGGGGTTGGAGAGGCATGGGCGGAGGAAAGAAGCGACGCCAGCGTGGCCCACAGCACCTCTCGTCCACGGTCCGTCTGGAACGCCGCACGTTGTGGACCCAAAACGCCGTTGAAGGCAAAGCGGTCTACGGCGAATCNTTGCGACGTTTTTCGGGNAAGGAACACCGACGCTGGGACCCAACTCGGTCGAAATTGGGGGCGGGTATGCTTCGAACCAATCGGGACCCCGGTCTCCTTCTGCCAGAGCAGGGTGAAACGGTGCTCTACCTNGGCGCCGGCCATGGAACTTCGGTGAGCCACCTCTACGACCACCTTTGNGGGTCTTCAAATCGATTCAGTGGNCGCCTTGTGTGCGTGGACCTCGCTCCNCGTTGCCTTCGCGATTTAACGTTCATGGCCAAAGAACGCCCTGGCCTTGTACCCGTGTTGGGCGATGCCCGACAACACGCTGCGTGGGGAGTNTTGCTGCCCACCAAAGTGCCTTGGTTGTTCCAAGACGTCGCTCAAGCGGGTCAGGTGGACATTTTCCTCTCAGCCTGTGACCGCTTCCTTCAACCCGGGGGCCTCGGCCTTTTGTCGCTCAAAGCGGCCAGTGAACGGTGGACCGGTGAAGGGGAGTCGGCGCTCTTTGCGAGCGTGGAGCAGCGCCTTTTCGACAGCGGTCATGAGGTTGAAGAAGTCATTGAGTTAACCGGTTATGAGGACAACCACCGCCTGTTCGTGGTTCGCCATCAGGGGGCGTAAACCTGCCCGAGTTGCCCGAGGTCGAAACCGTCCGACAAGGGCTGATGCAGGGAATGCTGAACAAAACGTTCGATGACGTTTTGATTCGCCGAGAAGGCCTTCGCTACCCGTTCCCAGAAGACTTAGCGACCCTCTCGGGCGCCAGCGTCGTCAACATCCGTCGCCGGGCAAAATACCTCCTCATCGACCTTGATGACGACCGAGTGTTGCTTTCTCACCTCGGCATGAGCGGCCGCTACACCCTGTTTGACAGCGACCAGGCGGCGGCAGCAAAGCCGCTNTTGAGGACGGTGAACGGAGGCGTTCCAGTCTCGGCGTTTGGCGATGAGACCGGGCACGGTGGGAAACATGACCACCTTGAATTCGTGTTCACCGATGGTTCCCGAGCGGTCTACACCGACCCTCGCCGATTTGGCATCATCGACCTCTTCCCATCCTCCGAGGAAGCCACGCACAAACTCCTCGCTTCCCTCGGCCCCGAACCGTTTGACCCGTGGGATGCTCAAGCTTTAGCGGACCGTCTCAAAGGACGAAAAACCGCCATTAAATTGGCGCTACTTGACCAGAAGATCGTGGTGGGCGTTGGCAACATCTACGTTTGCGAATCCCTTCATCGAGCCGGTATTTCTCCTCGCCGGGAANCNGGGGGNTTGGTTCGNAAAAACGGTACGCCAACCAAGCGGCTCGTGGAGCTGGTCGCTCATATCAAGGACGTCATCAACGAAGCCATCGAAGCAGGCGGTTCTACCCTCAACGATTTTGCCAGCGTCGACGGGACATTGGGCTATTTTGCCCATCAATTCGCCGTCTACGGCCGTGAGGAACAACCCTGCATGAAGGATGGATGCGGTGGTGTGGTTCGTCGACTGGTCCAAAGCAACCGTTCGACGTTTTACTGCGCTTCATGCCAGCGTTGATCACACGTTGAGCAGCACGCTGAGGCCAAAACCCCACAGCACCAGGGCGGTGAGGCGATGAATGAGCGCCGCTTTTTCCTTGAGTCGGTCCAACCACGGCGTTCCGGTTAACACCAACGCCACCAGCAGGTACCACACAGCGTCAATGGTCATGCCGAGCAGCCCCACGGCGGCTTTGGAAAGCAGGTTCATGTCGGGTTGGAGAACTTGCGCCAAGACAGCGACCAGGAACAAAGCGATTTTTGGGTTGAAAAACGCGATGGCGAACCCCTCCGCAAAGCCCTGTGCCCCCGACCCAAAGTCTTCGTTGAACAGTTCGTCATGGTTGGCATGCCACATTGACCAACCGTACCAACCAAGCAAGAGGCAGCCAATGAGTTGCAATCCAGTGAAGACGTTCGGTGCCTCCTCAAGCAGAACGATGAGGCCAAACACAGCCATTCCCGCATAGATTCCAAAACCTAAACCGTGGCCTAAGGCACACATCACACCTTGGCGTCGTCCCCCAATCATCGTGTTGCGCAAGACAACCATCAGGCTCGGGCCCGGCGACACTGCACCGAGGACAAAGACGGTGCCGGCCCCGAGTAACACGTCCCAAGCGAGAGCGTCCATGAACCCCGGACAGGGTTGAAGCATTCAACCTTGACCGTTCAATCACAGGAGGTAAAGGGTGACACCGGTTCCTGCCTTGCGTTCTTTTTCTGCAGCAGCAAATTCAAGACTCCATCGGAGCATCGACGCGTTCGCTTTTCGCTGACTGATGACGCGAAGGTAAGCGTCTTGCAAAGCCTGAATCGACGAGGGGTCATTCGGTTGGTTCTCCATGATACGAGGTAATGAAGTACACCCTCTTTAATGTTGTTTCTCATGCATCATTGGCGCATCATCGCATTTTATTTCCGATAATGGGCTATTTTTTTCCGGAAAANGGAAATAAAGTGTAATCTTTACACCAGCGGTGCTCTTCTCGATGGACGAGTGTTTTCTTGATGGACTGCGGTGGATTTTCTGTAAACCCGGAAGGACGTGGGGCCACGAGGTTTCTCCGTTTCACCNTCAACCATTGAGGCCTTTCTGTAGATGCGATACCCACCGATGGAGGTTCCGCTCAATTCGGGTGGGAAGACCACACCAGCCTCTTCCAGAGCACGCTGTGCACGAAGGGTTGACCGACTGGCGTGCTTGGCCCGGGAGACCAGAGCCTTGAGCCCGAAACTTCGTGCAACCTCGGACTCTCGTAGGTTTTCTTTGCCTTTCCAGGCTTTTTTCTTCCCCTTTTGTTTTGGCCGGGTGTTGATTCGTTCAAACCAACGGTCACATCGCAGGGTTGGTTGCTGAACAATTCGGAACGAAGCGATGTCCACGGCTGCAAGGTTTGGCGAAACGTGGTTGTAGGCGCCAACATCAAGCCCCACCCAAGCAGGGCGTCCATCGGGCAGTCGATTCGGTGAAAAAGCGACCTCGCCAGCGGCATCGCCGAGTTTGGTGGTGGTCGTGTGTCCAAAAAAGACCGTCCGGGACGGGTCGACGGTGCCCTCGTGCTCAAACCACTCCTTTCGTATCCAGAGCAGTTCCTTCTCACCTTGCATATCGATGGGCATTCTTGGGTCGTAGCCTGCGTGAACCAGCCGGATATGGTCCAACACCAATTGGGTTGGTAGGTTGTCAAGCCACATGAAATCATCCAGCATCCGGTCCTTGGCCTCGTAGAGGTCGCCGTTTGACTGAACGATGTAGGAGGCGTAGGTCGATTTTCCTCCTCGTTTCATCCACGGTTGCCATGCTTCAAACGTTCCATCGGGTTGAACCGACTGAACGGCCATTTGTTCATGATTGCCTTTGAGGCAAATGATCTGCGGATGGGTGCGAATGAGTTCCACCACTCCAGCTGAATTGGGTCCACGGTCAATCATGTCCCCCAAACAAACAACTCGGTCTTCTGGCTTCAAATCAAGACGATGGAGCAGGGCTCTGAAGGTGGCGAGGTGGCCATGAACATCACCGACGGCAAAGATACGATGTCCGTCGTCCAAACGGGCCTGCAGGTCTGCCTCAAGGGCGGGGTCGCGCAGCGACGGTCCAAGCGGGAGGTTCAACTTGCAACTCAAGCTGTTCACCGAAGAGGTATTCTCTTCGAACAACGGTTGTTTGAATCAGTATATGTTCTTCCCCCTATAGTTGGGGACAAAAGGTCGGTTTTCCGACCTTTTCCACCTTCATGGAAGGTGAAAACATCACTCGCCGTCTTCAGCTGGGGTTTCTTCAGCCGGGGCTTCTTCAGCAGAGGCTGAGAAATCCTTCTCCTCTTCTTCCGAGGAGGCGTTGGCTGCGCCGACCATGCCCATGCCGATCATGGCGATGCCACCGACCCAGAACAGGAGGGTGACATAGTCAATCCAAGAGTCAAAGTTTGTCCAGTAGGTCATCTTGTCTTGGTTTTGGACGATGGAGCTTTCCATGGTCTCGGCGTCGTCGTCAGCAATCATCGAAGAGGATTGAATCTCAAACACAGGGTCAAGGTCGGCCATGGTTGGCACGCTGGCTTGGTTGGTGTGTTCTCGGTTGTCCAGATAGAAGGTGTTCACCGAAGACCCAGCGATGATGAGGCCAGAGAGTTGTTCGGCCTGCATCGTGATTTCAGTGGAGAAGTACACTGGAAGCGCACCTGGGGTGGCGTCGAGCAGACTGAACGTCTCCATGAGGTTGGCTTGGATGCTTCGTCCTGGGGCCGCTTGGGTTGCTTCATAATCGTAGACAGGGATGCCCTTGACCGTGCTGTCGCCGGTTCGAGTGACGTCTGCAATGACGTAGCCGCTGACATCGACTTTGTCGCCGGTTCCGGTCAGGAAACCACCGGTGGTTCCAACAAGGGACTCGGGCGTGATGAGGCCGAACGTGGCGGTGGCCATTTCGGTGCTGCGCCACGAGAGTTCGGGTGAACCGTCTTCAAGCAGGGTTTCACCCTTGTCGCANTCNCCNCCTTCGCCGGTGCANACGGTGTAGTTGGTACCGTCTCCGTTGGCGATGCCACCGGATCCGAAGTAGGTTGCATTGCTTTCCAGGGAGGACCATCCCACGCTCATGTCCATCGGGTTACCCGTGGCGAGGAAGGCGTTGACGGGGTCGTGCCANCCGATGAGCCAGTTGTTGAAGGATTGNGTNANGTANGGCGTNGTGCCNAAGGNNGACATGAGGTAGNCNGGNACGAANGANTCNGNNGTNGTNCCGTANATGGGNCCCATCATCAGGGCTCGAAGNGCNGTGGCAGCGTTGGTGTCGATGCCGTAAATNGCGGCGATGGTCTCNGCGTTCCAATCCATTGGAGCGCCNGNTNCCATNGTNGCGANGTNGATTGGNGGNGTNTGNCCAGCGAGTTCACCGTAGATGAACANGGTTGCACCCGTNCGCGTGGTCAGTCCGATTGGGCCGTAGAGGAGGTTTCCAGATTGTTCCTGCGTCAGGTCAACCGGAGCGTTGCCGTACANGGCGCTCCAAGCACCACCAAGGTTGAGCGAGCGTTCCAAGTAAGGATCACCAACNGGGCTCATTCCACCAAAGGTTTGGTTNACNAANTGNNCNGCGTTCATGGTTCCNACACCGCCGAGCAGNCCGAGNTGAGCNGAGGAGGCAGAGGTTGCCCATCCTGCGACCCATCCNGCAACAGCACCGTATTGCGTAGCGGTCATGTTGTAGGCTGCCATCACGTCAGCGGCNTCCATGGNGAGGAATTCAGCCATACCGAAGGCCGTGCCTNCAGCGTTCGTNGCGACAACACCGGTTGGGTTGTCCGTCAGATGACCTGCAATCATNAGGCCNACGGCGTTCACGCCGGTCATGTCGACACCCANGAGGTTGTGGAGTCGCATGGCAAGGTCGTCGTTGTTCGTGAGGTTGGCGTCAGAGCCGCCNCCGTAGGCTTGGAAACTNGCNCCGACNGNNGCGTACATNGCCCAGTCTCGNACNAAGGTCGTGTAGAAATCCGGTGCAGTTCCNTCTTCATTCATGGCGACNTANCGATANGTGTTGGCTCGNGCCATCACCGTGGAGCTCGATGGGTCAGCCATCATGTCGGAGAACATCATCTCCGGTTCGCCAAGACCCATGAAGGCCACCGAACCA
>PAWY01000010.1 GCA_002714305.1 Methanobacteriota archaeon
CCTGGTCAATGGTGTGGTCGGAGGTGCCCCGTTCAACGATGCGGTAGGCAACGCCATCGGATTTTGCTTGGGTAATCTCATCGTCGGGATGAATCAAATCCACCACTGAAAACGCNGTTGATTTGAACGATGAAGCATCAAATCCCCAGGCCTCAAGTTGGTCAAAGAAATCTTCGTCCATGCTCCAATTTTCAAGCGCTTGNAAATCACCATCAAAACGGGCNCCGGAATCGGCCCGAATNTCNTGGACATGCACCTCTTTTCCAGCCTTTGCCAGCACGATGGCAGCGGCCAANCCCGANAGNCCAGCACCCATCACGGTGATGGGTTTGGATGGGGTCGTNGTATCNGCCATGCATGGCCATGGAGGCGTGAGGTTTGAATGATGTGCTTCTCTCGTTCGGACCATGTCGGGGACCGTTNTNGTNGAAGAAGCCCCGGATGTATTGAATCCAGACGACCTGCTGAAGCGACTGAACACGGCAGGTTGCGGAGCCGTGGTCAGTTTCGTTGGCCTCACCCGAGAGACCGAAGGCGATGACGATGTGCTGCGGTTGGAATTCGATGCTTGGCAAGACAAACTGACGCCGGTGCTGGAATCCTTGGCCCACCAATCCATTGAACGGTTTGGTGTTTCTTCGGTGGCGATGGCTCATCGAACCGGTGCTGTGGGGCCTCAGGAACCCATCGTGGCCATCCACGTCGGAAGCCCCCACCGAAAAGAAGCCTTCACCGCCTGCGAATGGCTCATTGATGAGTTGAAGAAGCAAGCACCCATATGGAAGAAAGAAGTCACNNCNAGTGGNGAGACNTGGAAGGAGGGGTTGGGTTGAGTGAAAAATCAATTGAAGGTATCATCAACATCGGAGGCAAACCCAATGTTGAACGCCGAGCAACCGCTCGTGGAAGGGTCGTTCTGCGCGAAGCGAGCAAATCGGCCATTGAATCAAANTCCATCAANAAAGGNAACGTNNTNGAAGCNTCCACNGTNGCCGCCTTGCAAGCGGTCAAGGATACACCTCGCATCATCCCTCACTGCCACCCGATACCGCTCGAAGGAACCGAAGTTTCCTGGCATTGGGACAACACCAGCCTTTGGTGCACCGTTTCTGTCTCCGCCCACTACAAAACAGGCATCGAAATGGAAGCGTTGACCGGCGTCGCCGCCGGGTTGTTGTGCGCTTTTGACATGGTGAAATCCTTGGAAAAGGACGAGGAAGGACAATACCCCGTAGCACGCATCACCGACCTTGAAGTCGTTGAGAAATTCAAGGGATTGTGAACCGTTGTATTGATGGCTTTCCCGCGTGTCCAACGGTTCATGGGCATCACCACGGACTTGGCACACCATTTTCTTGAAGCCGTTGACCAAGCGGCCATTGCCAGCGCTGCTTGGCGCGGCAAGGGCGATAANAACGCCGCTGACGATGCCGCNGTTGAAGCCATGAGGCGAACCTTCGATGCGGTGCCGTTTGACGGCCGGGTGGCCATTGGAGAAGGTGAGCGAGATGAAGCGCCAATGCTCTACATCGGAGAAGAACTTGGTTCGATGGTCGGACACGCCGGCGCTCCCCAAATCGACATCGCCGTCGATCCGCTCGAATGCACCAACAACTGCGCCGACAACCAACCCAACTCCATCGCCGTGTTGGCAGCCGCGCCCCGAGGCACACTGCTTCATGCACCGGATTGCTACATGGATAAATTAGCTGCTGGACCGGCGCTTGCCGACCACGTTTCCCTCGATGGAGGCGCCTCCTACAACATTGAACAAGCCATGCATGTGCTTGATTGTGAGGCTGCCGATGTACGCATTGTTGCCCTTGATCGCGAACGGCACCACGAACTCTTCAAAGAAATCCGGACAACGGGCGCACAGCTTCATCTTCTCGGTGATGGCGATGTTTCGGGTGCCATTTGGGCCGCCAAAGAAGANGGGCCCTTTGACATGCTCATGGGCATCGGTGCGGCACCAGAAGGGGTGATTTCTGCCACAGCACTCCGAGGCATCGGCGGGATGTTTGAAGGACGCTTGGTGTTCAGATCATCTGAAGAAGAAGCAAGGGCCGAAACGATGGTTGGCGATGATTTGACCCGACTTTGGAAAGCGGCCGACCTCTGCCAAAGCGAAGACGCCGTCTTTGCTGCGTCCGGGGTGTGCGATGGATACCTCCCCGGCGTGAAAATCGATGAGCAACACACAACCACATTCAATGAACTGATCGATGTCTCCGCCAAGACGGTGGTGCGCTCGGAAGAACGACGACCCTTGTGAAACGTTGAGGAACTGGCATGGCCCAACAACTCCGAATCGATGTTCGCCTACCTCAAGGGCATTGGGCTGGAGACGTCACTCGAGACCACCCAACCGCCATCTTGCGCATCGAACAACACATGCCGATGAGCAAAGGGCGAGGGACGGCGCGTTGTTGGAGCAATGAGAACCTTCACGAGACCGTTCGCTNACACGCTGGCATCGATGCCTGCACCAACCCGGAAGACGGTCGTTTTTCGGTCAACATCTCTGCTGGTGGCGGTGGTTTCTTGCGCCCACTGGTTGATCTTGGCGTCGTTCCACGAACACCGTTCGAAGTTCGAGACGGGTGGGTTGAGTGGACGGTTGAAGGCAGCCGAGAAACCATGAGGGCGTTGGTCAACCGATTCCGAAGCGATGAGACCCCCCACCGTTTGCTCTCAACCAGAAGCACAGGGGCTCGGCTTTTGACACCCCGTCAACGTGAAGTGTTCGAAGTGGCATCAAGAGAAGGTTACTGGGATGTCCCCCGACGCATCAACCTCACGGAGTTGGCGGGCCTGCTGGATGTAGCGAAGTCAACCCTCTCCAATCAGCTGCAGCGCATTGAATCCGCCGTCTTTCATGCGTTCACTGAAGAGATTCGTCGGCAAAGCGACTAACATGTTCGTGCGAACATGTTCGTAAAGGGTATAAGGAGGTCGCCATCCACCATGGTACATGGACAACCTACCGAAGACCTGGGATGACTGGATTGAGAACTTTAAGGCCTGGCAAGACAATGTCGGGTACGACCGTGAATGGATGGGCGACTTTGATCTCTCCATCCAGTTTGACTGGGAACGCGCTGGTGATGTTATCGAATACGGTGACTACGCTGGGCGAAGAAAGTGGGAACGCTCGCTTCAAGTTCCTCACCAGAGCATGCGTGACGCTTTGGTGAGCATGATCACCGTTCAGGGAGACACTGAATTTGCCTCCGTTGAGCAACAGCGACACCTCCTCGCCACCGCTCCAACCGATTACGACCGCTATGCAGCGGCGCGCATCATGGCGGAGGAGCAGCGACACGGATGGCAAATGGCCTACCTTTTGATGACCTACTTCGGCCAACAAGGACGACGAGAGGCACAAAAACTCCTCGAGCGCAACGCACAAGATGGCGACCGATTGCTCGGTGCATTCAACCGACCCATGCCTCACTGGCTTGACTTCTTCTGCTACACCATGTTCGTTGACCGAGACGGCAAATTCCAGCTCGGCATGCTCTCCACCTCAGCCTTCAAGCCACTGGCTGCAAGCATGGGACCCATGCTCAAAGAAGAATCGTTCCACTTGGGAACCGGTTCCAACGGACTGCGCCGAATCATCAAAGCCGGCGTTGTACCCCTTGACATGCTCCAACGCTACATCAACAAGTGGGTGTCAACCGCTCACGACCTGTTTGGTGTTGACGAATCATCGTCCGCCCATTGGGCCTATGTTTGGGGCATCAAGGGACGCTGGGACGAACGAAAAAAGCTCGACGCTGACATTGAAGTGTCCAAGGAGACCCTCAACGAAGAAGCTCGCCAGCACTACCACGATGAAATCGTTCGTGAAGTGAAGAAACTCTGCGGCTACTTGCCCGATGGAAACATCGACCTGTACGTGCCTCACGAGAACTTCAACCGAGAGATTGGAACCTTCAAGCGCCAACGGTACACCGTCGAAGGAACCCTGTTCGAAGGGTCAGACGAAGCATGGAATACCTACGTCGCCAACCACTTGCCCACCGCTCAAGATGAAGAGGACCTGAAAGAAATTTTCAAGCAGCAATGGGTGGCTGAAAAGCCCATGACGGCTCGCCAAATCGCCTCAGGCATTGGTGCGAGTGCCTGAACAACGAGGTGATCGGCAATGATCCCTGTCGCCCTTTACGGCGTGAATGCTGAGATGTGCGAACGCTTCTTTGAGGAATTGCCCGGTCTGGTGACCGATGCGTATGAAGACCGTTCGTACATTGAATCGCTCTACGCCGTTCAAGCCGAACAGTCCATCGAACACATCAGCATCGCAGACCAATGGTCAAAGCGCACACCCTTTGCGTGGCCAGAGGACATCGTTAACGAGGTTGAGATGGTGATGCGAACGACAACCTACCCCGATGTTTCGTTGCTTGAACACTTGATGACCCTTGACGGCGTGGACGCTCAACGCATTTCAGAATGGATGCACTTTTCCACCAACCTCTTCCCCATCTATTCAGAAAAAGCATGCCATGCCCTTGAACAGATGGGCCTCGAAACACCGTACAAACCGAACGATATCGCCAGTTATGGCTTGTATGTCAACAGGATTGAAGGCCTCAAACTCCATGCCCCAGCCGCAGGACTTCCGGAAATTGGACTTCCACGTACCCGGATGCTGCAGTTGGGCTTGGAGCGATTTGAATGAACAATGTGGCCATTCACATCAAACTNACCATCGTTGCTGCCATTTGGGGATTTGGCTGGCCAGCAGGACGAGTTGTCGCCACAGAACTCCCTCCCATTGGCTCTGCCTGGGTGCGGTACGTGATGGTGGTCATCATGTTCTTGGCTTACTTGAAATGGTCAAACCAATGGGTCTTGCCCTCCAAAACTCAATGGAAACAGGTGGCCTGGATCGGGTTGTTTTCGACCTTCGTCTACCAGGCGATGTTCATGTACGGCATGCGGTACACGGCGGCAGGTGACGCCTCCTTGATGATCACCTTCAATCCCCTGTTCACCGCCTTCCTCGCAGTGCTGCTCCTCGGAGAGCGGATGTCATGGAGGTTGTTTGGCGGGCTGGTGTTGGCCTTTGCTGGTGTGGCTGTGCTNTTCNTNGCNTCNCCCAACACCGATATTCCGGAAATGGAGCGATGGATTGGAAACGCTTTCATCGCNGGAGCCGCCTTTGCTTGGGCAACGTCNACCATCATCATGAAGCGGGTGATGACCGATACACCGAACGACGCAAAAGCTCCGTTGAGCCCACTTCACCTCACCGTTTGGTCTTCCGTCATCGGCCTGCTGATTTTGACCCCATGGGCCGGCCTCGAAGCCTTGGAAGCAACGTGGACGATGCCAAGCCTTGAGGCGTGGACCGGNATCATCTTTCTCGCCGTCTTCTCAACGGTCTTGGCCTATGTGTGGTTCGCTGATGGCATTCGCATCATCGGCGCTGGTCCCGCTGCGTTCTATGTCTACCTGGTTCCTCCTTTCGGCATCCTCGGAGGATGGCTCTTGTTGAACGAGCAACTCGGAACCTCCCTTGTGGTCGCTTTCGCCCTCATTGTTGGAGGCGTTCTTCTTGCTCAGTCCAAACAGAAGACCGCCGAGCAAGCATCATGAAGTGGAGCGTGCTCCAGTGACCATGACGATTCAACGGGTGGCGGTCATCGGCGCTGGAACCATGGGTGCCGGTATTGCGCAGGTGTGCGCTCAAGCGGGATGGAAAACCAACCTCTACGATGCGTTTCCCGAAGGNCTTGAACGTGGCATGGAACGCATCGAAGCGTTTTGGNAGAAAGGCATTGCCCGGGGAAAGACGACGAATGAACAGCGAGAAGAATGGTCGGCCATGCTCACCCCCGTCAGCGACCTTGCCGAGGCCGTAGGCGAGGCCGATCTGGTGATTGAAGCCGTGCCAGAAATACCCGAATTAAAGCACAGCATCTTTGCTCAACTCGACGAGTTTGCACCCCCTCACGCCGTGCTTGGGACCAACACGTCATCGCTTTCCATCGCCGATATTGCCGCNGTCACCAACCGTCCAGAGCAGGTGATTGGAATGCATTTCTTCAATCCGGTCCCCATCATGAAACTGCTTGAGGTGGTCCAGCACGATCGGACATCCCAGACCACCATCGCAACGGCGCAATCCGCCGGTGCCGCCATGGGCAAAACCTCGATTCTTGTCANGGACATCCCCGGCTTTGCCACCAGCCGCCTCGGTGTCGTTCTCGGCAACGAAGCCATCCGTATGCTCGCCGATGGNGTNGCNAGNGCNNANGACATCGACANNGCNATGGTTCTNGGNTACAANCATCCNATGGGNCCNCTGNCGANTGACCGATNTNGTNGGNNTNGATGTTCGNNGAGACATCCTNCTCAANCTCCAACNNTCCTTCAANGANGACNGCCTATGCACCTCATCCCTTGCTTGAACGTCTCGTCAGTGAAGGCCGACTCGGCAAGAAAACAGGAAAAGGAATCTACGACTGGTCGAGCGGGCAAGCCGAGGAAACCAGCCTCGAATAGGCGAAATTCGCCCCTATTGGTTTAATTGGGAGGGGGCAGTACACCAATCATGGACGGAACCGCACCAACCCCTTGGGGATCCATGACAAACAACACCGACGATTCTGAACCTGCTGCCTCGAAGGCGACCGCCGTTTCACAAAGCGATGTGATGGGGCCGAGCCCCGTGCTTCAGCAACAAATCACGCCAGAAATGGTTGCCCAAGGCTATCAGCCGGGCATGGGAGCCCAAACCGTGGTCGTGGGGGGTCAAGGAAAGGGACCAAAAGTCCCGATGATCGTTGCGGCTGTCCTCGTCGCCATCGGACTCATCGGCTTCGTTGTGGGTGCCGTTGTAGGAGCGTCCATCGAAGAGACCTTCAACAACCTCTCGACCGTGGATTACACCACCACCATTGGCAGCAGCGGAGAAGTGTCCTACACGGACGCCGACGGAATGGGCGAAGAGGGTTATTACCTTCTGATACCGGGAGACCCAAAAGCGGATGAGAACAAGGATGGCATCATTGACGCTTGCGAAGGAGTAAATTTCTTGATCATCGATGGTGATGGTGACGACGCCACGGAACGTGCTGCTCGTTTTTCCTGTTCCACCTCCACAACGGATGAAAACTCCAACGCAGGAGAACCTTACTGGGACATCAAAGACGCCATCGTGGTCGGAAGGATTTGCCATACCCTTGCCGATGACGAAGGAATAATCGAGCACCGTTGCGCTGAAGGTGAAGTGTTCACGGTTTCAAACGATGCGAACATCACCATGTCGATCGTTGATTTGGATGAAATGTATGAGCCCTTTGTTGAGGAACTTGTTGGTTCTGGAATCGTATCCATTGGTGCATTTGGCACTGGTTGTTGCTCAATTTGTGGTGGCGTGATCGCCCTCGTCGTTGGCCTCCTGCGAGTTGGTGGGGGCAAGCCAAATCAACAAGTGCAATTCCAAATCCAGTGATTCAATCAAAGGATGGATGGCGCTTTTCGAGGAAAGCAGCAACGCCTTCCTTGAACGCCTCGGTGGTTCCTGCGGCTTCGATGAGCGTTCGCTCATGGTCAAGATGCGTTGAGAAATCGTTGTCCGTTTGGACGTGCAAAAGATGCTTGGTCGCTTCCTTGGTGTGAGGTCCCCACGATGACCAAACGGTGGCCAACCCAGTGGCTGTTTCCATTAGCGATTCCGGCTCCACCAAGACATCAATCGCCCCGTATTCATGGGCTTCTCGGCCTGACCAAATTTCGTTGTTCATGAAAAAACGGCGAGCACGTTGCTCTCCCACCAACCGTGGAAGCAGCCACGTGGTACCCCCATCGGGAGAAAGTCCCATTCCAGCATACGACGCTGCCATGCGGGCATCGGATGTACCGACACGAGCGTCACAGGCCAAAGCCAAACCCAAGCCGCCGCCGGCTGAAACCCCATTGAGGGCGGCGACCACGATGGTGGAAGAGGTNCGAATGCGTTGCAAAAGTGGATGAAGAACACCCGTNAAGGTTCGAATCAATTCCGGTGCCGTACCGTTGTCAATGGCCTCTTGGAAGGCGTTGATGTCAGCACCTGCCGAAAAGAAGCGCCCATCACCGGTGAGCACGATGGCCTTGGTTTGTGCATCCTTGAGGCCCCCATCAATGGCTTCTGCGATGGTGGGAAGAAAGGCCGTGGAAAAGGATTGAGTGGAGGCTTGGCCTGCCATCTTGATGGTGCGAATGGAACCTTGNTGATCGATTTCAANGGCCANCCTACCACCTCACAACTTCACGTTCACGTTCTTGACCTTGGTGTAGAACCGTAGGGCATCTTGGCTTTGCTCAACACCGATTCCAGAATGCTTCCAGCCGGTGAAGGCCGTCTGAGGGAAGGTGATGGGGTATTCGTTGATGGAAACCATACCGCACTCCAAATCCCGTGCAAAGCAGTGGGCTCGACTGAGGTTGTTCGTCCACACTCCATTGAGCAATCCAAAGGGCGTATCGTTGGCCAATTCCAGCGCCTCTTCATCCGATGAGAAGGAGGTGACNGCGAGAACCGGACCAAACAATTCGTCTTGGAAAAGAAGGTGGGAGCGGTCAACACCGGTCACGACGGTGGCCTCCATGAAAGCTCCATCCCGGTCAAGCGCCTTACCACCGAGCACCAACGACCCGCCTTCTGCGAGTCCGGTTTCCAGCTTTTCAAGCACTTCAGCACGGTGGCGTTCATGGACCAAACTGCCCATGCGAACNCCTTCTTCCATGCCTGGACCCACGGGCCATTTCGAGACTTCAGCGCATACCGCCTCTACCAATTCATCGTGAACGTCTTCGTGAACCAACAAGCGAGAACCAGCCCAGCACATTTGCCCTGCATTCATGAAAATTCCAAAACAGATGGCTTTTGCTGCATAGCGAAGGTTGGCATCGGGGAACACGATGTTNGCTCCTTTTCCNCCAAGCTCAAGGGTGACTGGAGTCAGTTGTTCACTGGCTTTGGCCATCACGGTTTTTCCAGTTGGAACACCACCGGTCAACACCACACCATCAACGCCGTGGTGTCCAGCCAGTGCATCTCCTGCGAGGGCACCGGAGCCGGTCAACACCTGGAGCACACCGCTGGGTAGGCCTGTTTCAGCCTCATCGATGGCTTTGGCCCATGCCAANAGGGAGACTGGCGTCCAGGAAGCGGGTTTAGCGATGACCGTGCATCCGGCGGCGAGGGCAGGAGCGATGGAACGAAGAGCGAGTTGAAGCGGGAAGTTCCACGGAACGATGTGAGCGGTAACCCCCANCGGTTGACGCAAGGTGTAATTGAGGCGGGANCCNGGNACTGGAATGGTGCTGCCCTCTATTTTGTCGGTGAGGCCGGCNAAGTATTCCAACGTCCATGCTCCATAACGAATTTCGGAGAGCGCCTCTCGAAAGGTCTTCCCGTTGTTGGACGATTCCACCACGGCCAATTNCTTGGCTTTGGCGTAGGTGACGGCAGCCATCTTGTTGAGAATGCGACCACGTTGTGCGGGGTCCATGGACTTCCAGTCAGCGTTGTTGAGCGCTGCTCGAGAGGCCTCAACACAGCGGTTGACGTCCCCTGCGGTTGCTTTTGGAACCGTAGCCATGACCTCACCCGTTGCAGGGTTCAGAACGTCGCTGGTATCTCCGTTCTCAGCGGCGCACCATTCTCCACCAATCCACATCTGTTCTTCAGCCATGATTCTTCCAAGCCAAGACGCTTCAAAGGGGCATCGGTGGAATTTCTTGAGCGAAAATTTGCGGTGAGCGCATTGAACACGACAGAAGCCTCATGTGCTCGTGCGGCTTGCTTCCGTTCATGACCCGGAACNTAGGGATGGCCCAGCGTACGGCNCAAGCCATCTCAACGCGGCCACCGCGCCTGCTCATCATCGCAGGAGCGACCGGGGTTGGCAAATCCACGGCCGCCGTTGGCTTGGCTCAGCGAGCCGGATTCACCCGTGTCATGTCCACCGATGCCATTCGCGAAATCATGCGTGTTTCGGACCACGAACACCAGCATGAAGCCCTGCATCGTTCCTCCTTTTCCCGAGGGAGCAGCGGTGAGCCCGTGCTTGACTGGAACGAAACGTGTTTGGCCGTTGAGGCCGGGGTCACGGCAACCTTGGAGCGAGCCCGGCGGGAAGGAATTGACCTCCTGATCGAAGGCGTCCATATCGTCCCAAACGCACGGCTGCTCAAAGCCTGGGAAGATGCGGGCGGTGTGGCGTTGGGCGTGGTGATGGTGGTTGATGAGGAACGAGCGCACCAAGCCATGCTAAAATCGCGCGATGCTCACTCGTACCGACGTTCCGANCGNTANTTGGCCAGCTTNNCTCGCATTCGGNCCATTCAAGCAGGGTTGATTGAACGTGCAAAAATTGCCAACTGGCCGATGGTTGACCCCACCCGTGTNGAGAACGANGTGGAACGAATCTTCACGCTCTTGAANCGCGCATTGGATGCCCATCACGAGGATTGAACATCCAGCGTGAACACAACGTCNTAGTTCAGCATGGCCTCGCCATCCGAAACGCCCAATTCGGCACTAACCTCGATGGTCGTGGCGTCAACTTCAGTCAAGACCATGTTGGTCAACTTAATTTCNACACCACGAAGTTCACCGTGGTGGAGGAAATCATCGTGCACGGTGTCAAAGCCCAATTCAGCGGCTTCCAACGGTTCCAGACCGCCGTCCATCCACAACTCCATTCGTGCTTGGGTCAGCGGTTGAATTGATTCAAGAACTTGTTCGGTCGTATCGATGACATCGTCCGAAGCAGGGTCGTGAGGAAGCGTGAGGCCNGCGACTTTGACGCCGAAAATAGCCATGGAGAGGAGGGACATNAGCAAAACCACGCCNGTCGCCAACAACATTTGACCCGCCTGAGCGTCACGAAGGGAGGTCGAACGCATCATGCACCACCTCCACGGGCCCAAACATCGAGCGTCACCGTCCAAACATACGGTCCAATGACGACGAGATGATGGACGGCAACGGTTCCGCCCGATGGGGTTCCGACCGTGCCATGTGGGGTGGCGACGGAGCTGTCCTTCGCCAGCCAGCAGTTGGCTTCCTTTCCTGGAGCGACGGCTGACTGGAGAAGTTCACACGCCCCCTCTCGGTCGTCGCTTGCCAGCAATTCCTCAAGGCGGTTCTCGCCTTCAATTTCGGCTTCCAGCCCAAGGCCGTAGCGAATGGCATCGTCNGCAGCCATNTCAAGAGAAGAATCAAGAGCGACGGAAGCNGAGTCTGGAACGTGAACCCGAATCAAAAACGTGGCCGACATAAAGAACAGCCAAAACAGCGTCAGCATTTCCAANATGTGGATTTGCGCCTCTTCGTCTTGACGCATGACGTCAACCTCCAAAGTAAAGCGGGGAAGGGACGAAGGTTCCGGAGGAAGGATTGAGCCCCGGTACTTCGGTGATGCCAATCAAATCAGGAGAGAAAGCGACGAGGTTGAAGATCACNAGTGCAACGACGATCATCATCCCCGAATGCTTGAATCCCGTGGAGAAACGACCCGTCGCCATCAAACCGGCCATGGAACCGTTCCCAAGGGCTTGCATTGTGACCCCATAGTAGAAAATCGTCAGGAAAAACAGAGGATCAATGTTTCGAATGGTCATGTTTCCAATGGTTTGACCACCGCTATCACCGCCGTCTTCACCACCCGAATTTGAACCGGCAATGGCAGGAATAAACACCTTGGCCAGAACGACAATNACGCCCAAGAAAACGAAGTATGAGGTCCAAATAACCGCGATGTAGGAGCCAATGGCGCGTTTGCGTTCACCCTCAAGGAACTTCAATTCACGGGAGTCGTTCGCTGCGGTCACCAAAATGTCCGAGATTTTTCCACCGGCCCGGTCTGCTTCCGCAATCAGCGTGATGGCACGACGGACGAGGGGCGTACCGACACGTTCGGCAAACTGACCAATGACGTCAGAGAATTTAACGCCCCAACTCAATTGATCGGACATTTTNTTGACTTCGTCATTGAGTGCACCGTACTCCGATGTCGCCAATGTTTGAACGGCGACGGTCATTGAAAGACCACCTTTCCAGTATTCTGCAAGGTCCCGAAGGAAATCGGGGAACTTTTCCTCGACTTCGTTCTTGGCGTTCTCGACCTTCTCCCAGTAATAGGAGGCGGGATAGATGAAGAAAAAGAANGTCANNCCGAAGAAATTCAAGAAAATNGTGGGGTGCACTTTCAGCGGCCCGGCTTCAANGGCCGGGCCAAGCCAAAGTGANTTGTTGTTCATGTTGGTTGGAATGCCGTCTTGATAGTGCACGGTCATGTCGAAAGCGACGGTTTGGAGGAATTGNCCTTCCTGGGATGAAATGAACACCACTTCGTACCGAGTGTCCGGAGCGATGGTGGTCATGTACAATTGTTGCGAACCGGTGTTCGCCGTTTCGTTTTCGTACTCAAGAATGTCTCCTGAAGANGAACGAATGGCCACGGTATAATCGTAATCACCCGAGGCATCAACCGTGTAATTGAGCCAAAGTGGTTGGAGAACAGCTGTACCTCCCGTGGCCGATTCGGNTACACCGGGAACATCGAAGTTTTTGCCTCGTTTGGTCACCATCGTCCATTCTTCATCCTCCCACGTGATNCGGTCGGGNCGATCTTGGAGNATGGCGCACGTCTGGTTGGCTGTATAACTCGGCTTCTGGTTGGTTTGGAAGTATTCACCGGTTGGATTGCCAAGTTCGTCTTGTGCGGTTGCGCCACAATACAAATTCGTAAACATCGGTTCGCCGTTGGCCGTTGGAACAAACCCCGAGTTGGAGATCCAGAACAGACCGCTGCTCAGTCCGAGAATGATGGAAAAAAAGAGGATGATGTAGAGCCTCGTCAGCGTTGTGTCGTCCTTAGGCAGGTCAAGATTGACAACGATTTTCTCTTTTTTACGCGCCATTGAACCTCACCCCCTACATCTCTTGCTCCTTGCTGCTCGTCCACACCAGAATGGCGTAGGCGATGTGAATCATTGGGATGAAGCCCAAAACGATGCCATAGAGCATGCCTTCACTCATCTGAGCACCCGAACCTGAAACCCAGAACATAATGACCAACATGACGATCAAAAACAGAGGCATAGCGACGGCGACCACAATGTAAGACTCGGCCAAAAGGGCAATTGATTCAAGGAATTGCCCAAGGCGCGTTCGGTTTTCACGCATGTAGTGCTCGGCACGGTTCAAGAAGAAGAGTTTGAGTTGGCCACCTGCGGTAAGGGTTCCGACCATTCCTTGGAAAAATTCGGTCAGCCAAACCGAAGCGGCCCGATCAACGCTCATTTTCATCGCCGTGATCAAGTCGTATCCAAGGAGCGTGACGTCGCGGTAAATCATGGCTGCATCGTCAGCAACGTCCCCGTAGATGTCCTTGTTCATGGCGAGTGAACGGAAAATCTTCGACGGAGTGGCGTTGGCGGCTGACATGGCAGCGGTGTAGGAAGCAGCGTAAGGGAGGTACTTCTCGATCATGTCTCCACGGCGAGTCGCTTCTCGAGCTGCGCCACCCTTGTTGTAGCGGAAGGCAGCGTAAGGGATCACAAGACCGCCAAGGGCGACGATAAGGACCTTCAACGCTGGCGGGAAAACTTGGAGAGCGTATTCTGGGCAGCCATTTCCGGGAAGAGCTGGATTCACCAAATCGGGGTTCCAATACTCCCATTCAAAACATGGATTGGCGGTAGCTGAATCTTGTATGCTCTCGTAGAAGGCGATGACGCCGATGTCGGGGATGAAAAAGACAGCAACGAAGGCCCAAGACATCAGCGTGATGGCGATGGATGTCACGATGACGGTGGAGAGGTACACTTCAGGCATCATGCCCATGGAACCTTTGACGAGGTTCGCTGAGAGCTCTTTGTCAGCTCGAGCACGCTTTTTGACAAAGGGCCCGAGGAGCCGATTGCAGATGCGTTGCCATGCTGTCAAGTCCATGCTATCACCGTGCCTGGTTGCGCCGCCTCACTTCAACCCGTCCACGCGAGCCATAATTTCGTTGGGTCGAACGTAATACTCTGTAACGATTTGAGAAACTTGGTCTGCCTTGCGGATGTCGTTCAACACCATCCATTCCAAAATACGCTTGCGTGTTCTCAATTCACGGCGCATTTCTTCCTGGCTGTAGTTGATTTTGACCATGATTTTCTCAAGAACATACGACTTTCCACTGAAAACGAAATCGTCGTTGGTGACGTCCCATCGGAACACTTCGTTGGTGATGACTTCCATTGAGTTCGGGTCGATACCAACAATTTCCACCACTTGCTTTGTTCGACGCACACGGCGGCCGTTGATACGGGTTTGAATCTGAATGGAACAGGCTTCAAGAGCGGGCAAAAGCACACGGGGGATGTCGATCGGTTTGTTCTCCAATCGGTGAACAAGGGAGGGGACTGAGTCGGCGTGGACCGTTGAGTAAGCGCAGTGTCCCGTGGCCATGGCTTGGAACAAAACATAGGCCTCTGCACCACGAATTTCACCCACAATGATGTATTCGGGCCGCTCACGTAACGCTGCTTTCAGCAATTCGAACTCACCGATTACACCCTCGTCGTTCTCACCACCAAACCCTTGCCGAGTCAACCCCGGGACCCAGTTGGGTTGCGGAATGTTGACTTCACGGGTGGATTCAATGGAGACAATTTTCATCTGCCATGGAATGAAAATGCACATGGCGTTCAGAGTGGTTGTTTTTCCGGAAGCCGTACCGCCCACGAAGAGCATCGGGACTTCGTTTTGGAACGCAATCCAAAGGTAAGCCACCATCAATGAGGACATGGTTCGGAACGCCACAATGTCAGCCGGTGAGAACGGGTCATCCTTGAACCGTCGAATACAGAAGGCAGAACCGCGAGTTGAAATCTCGTGCCCCAATTTCATGACGATACGGGAACCGTCCATCAGCGTCGCGTCGAGCAACGGCTCAGCCACGGAAATGTGCTTACCACAGCGTTGAGCGAGTTTGATAACATAGGATTCGAGTTCCTCGTCGGTCTCCCAAACGCAAGTCGTCTCCACCGATTCGAACTTGCGGTGGTAAGCAAAAATTGGGACGTTGGTTCCGTCGAGGGAAACGTCCTCAACGTTGACGTCGTTCATCAAAACGTCCATTTTACCGTAGCCGATAAGGTCCCTTCGAAGATAATAGAAGAGTTTGGACTTGGATTTTTTATTGATTTTCATGCTGTAGGATTTGATGACCTTGTCCATCGCCGTTCGGACATAAGCTTCTGGATTGGAATCAATTTCTTCGATGTTTGCGGTCAACGACCGGATGAAAATATCCATGATTTCATCGCGTTGTTCCTGTTCTTTCTTGGTCAACGGTGGTTCGATGATTTGGTAAATGATGTTCAGCGTTTGCTTGTCTCGAACGATGCGGGCAAAGGCATGCGGAGGCATGACTGGGTACTTGTCCAGTTCATCGTATTGCGCTCGTTGTCGGGCTCGCTGCCTTCCGCCGCCACCGCCTTTTTTTCTTGCCATGGTCACCAACGCCCTCGATTGCATTCTGCTACAACATCTCCCCGACTATAACACTTGGGTGGAAATCGCTCGCAAAACGCTCTGCTGTGGCGAATTCCGTTCGTGCGAGTGAACGGATTCAAACGGCAAGAATTTCCTCAAGCCAACCCTTGCATCTGGCTTGGAATTTCTCCAAGTTCACGTCGTTTTGGAGAACATCATCGGCCTCGGCGATCAAGCGGTCAAGTCCCCAGCCTCGCTCTCGTTCGTTTCGCGTTTCGAACGCTGCACGGTCGCCATCTTCCGACCGGCCACGATGGAGGATTCGCTGGAACCGAAGTTCGCTCTCAGCCTCAATCGCCACGGTGCGGTAGGTTTCTCCCCAACGCGCTGAAAAAACGGCATCCTCTGCTGTTCCCCGTAGCCCTTCAATAAGCACCAAGGGGTGGTCGGTGAGGAGTTCATCGACTCGGTCACACAAGCGTACGGCTAAGACGTCTTCACCGTGCTCTGCACGCAGCGAGGCAGCCACTTGACCAAACACATGAGGCGCTTCCACCAATCCTTGGGAGCGCACTTCCGCACGGACCATGTCGCCCATGGAAACGATAGGGACGCCAGATTGCGCAAGAACGGCAGCAAATTCACCTTTGCCAGAGCCGGGCATTCCGCAGACTGCCACCACTTGAGCCATGAACGAACCTCCGTCGCCGCCGCTCAAGAACATACCCCCCTAATCGGAGCAGAAGTTCAGTTTGAGAACTCGGACCGGCCCCAGCGGTTGTCCATCAATTTCCAAAGCAAGGCGGAAGCAAAAATCAAGCCGATGGAAATGGCGATCATCCCCATGTAGCCCTGCTGGACCATGGATTCGTCGTACATTTGTGCGGTGGCCGCCAAACCGTCTTGGCTGGCCCGCTCCCACCAGTTGCCGTACAGGCTGACATCGCCTTGAGTGAACGAAAGAAGGAACAGCCCAAGCAAAGGAAGGACGGTCCCAATCCAAAACCAAATCATGATGGAGGCATCAAAGATTGCTTTGTTTGGCCGCAGTCCCATCAAGAAGGCGGTCAGGGCCACGATGTACACCGAATTGGCAAACATCACGATGATGCTGGTTGGAAGCGAGGCCCACTCATCGAGTCGCCACGCCATTAATACGATGAAAATGAGGGAAATCCATGAGGTGGCAAGGAAATACACCACCACTTTGGCTCGAATGAGGTCCGGAACTTTTAGAGGAAGTCCATTCATGAAATCGGGCGAATCCAGGATGGTCAACCACGAATAGAAATTGAAACCAAAGAATCCCAAAAACGGGGCATAGGAAAGGAGGTTGATGGGGATGGGAGCATCTGCAAAATCCACGAGCCAAGCCATGCCCAACAGCACCAGGAGCGGTATGGCATAGGAAACGGTCATCTTTTTGATGGCCCCTGAGCGAAAGAGGTCCACGAATTCTTTTGCCACAATGAGACGAATGTGCCCCCGGCCAAGGAAACCCAGACGGGCGTGAACCGGAGCCAGAAGGTCGCCGCGTTCGACCACGCTCACGTCAAAGTCATCGAGGATCAGCAGCGAGGACACCAATCCGAGGCCCAACGAGAGGACCAATCCGAGAAGAATAGCGAGACCGCTTTGGCTTGATTGAGCAGCAAGGCCCCACAAGAGCATGTCGGCTGGAAGGAAGCCGACGCCAACGGCCACCCCGACGGCGACGATGAGCAGGGGGCCCACCACGGTGAACGGACGGCCTCGCAGCCAAAGCGAGGAGGCGAGGAAAGAGAGAGCCAACCCTTGTCCGAGGGTGGTGGCCATGGCCAACCAAGTCCAAGGAAGTGAGCTCCAAAGAAGGGGTGTGCGAATGCCAGCCACGCCGTCGAGGAGAATGCCCAACGCCATGCCGGCGATGATAGGGGTGAGTATGAGAAGAACATAGAACAGCAAGTCCTTGACGAAGTAGGCGAAATGCGCCATGGAGTTGGGGAGTGGTTGGAGAGCAGGGGCGGCGAGAAGGAAATTCTTGGTGCCCGTGCGCCGGACGATGGCATCGCGACCCATGAAGGCAAAGGTCCCCATTCCCAGCGAGAACATGAACATCGGCAGGTGGAGTGCAAATCGCAATTCTTGCCAGGTAAAGGTCTTCGAATCCAAGTCCGAGGATTGAGCCGTTGAATCGCCCACCAAAAACTGCAAACCGATGGTTGAGATGGCAGTGACCAATGTCAAGAGAAGGGGGAAGAGAACCATCTGTCGTTTCTTGGCGAATTCAACGCTCTTTCTGGCTTCCTCAAGAAACATGACCCTGAAGGTGGCCGAAAACGAGGACCATCCACGAAGCGGTTCGCTGAGAACAGCACCGTGNGNNGAGGTNCCNAGGGAGCCAGATTNGCTGANATCTTCNTCCGTCCANGAACGCGANTCGATGAAGGTGCCTGACACGTTCATTCCTCCGAATCGTCACTGGCCCCTTCATCGCTGGACCGTTCGACGTCATCGATGGAGCGCCCAACCAAACGGATGAACACGTCTTCCAACGTTTCGTCCTCAGATTGTTTCAATCCTTTCACGGTGCCGGCTGCCAAGACCTTCCCGTCGTTGATGATGGCCATGCGATTGCACATGCGTTCGGCCATCTCCAAAACGTGAGAGCAGAGGAAAATNGTCCCGCCCTCAGCGACATGGTCCAACAACCATACACGGCATTTCCGTTGGTAGATGGGGTCGAGGTTTGCGAACGGCTCGTCGAGGAAGAGCAGTTTTGGTTTGTGAATGAAGGCGCTCGCAAGCATNACCTTTTGACGCTGACCNTTGGAGAGGTCCTTGCACATGGTGTCTCGTTTTTCTTGGAGGCCAAACCATTCCAGCCAATGCTCAACTTTCGCCTTCATGTCATCGACACCACGCAAACGGGCGACGAATTCCAAGAACTCAGCCGGCGTAAGGAAGGAGGGCGGGGATTCGGATTCCGGTACAATGCCAATGTTGGCCTTGACTTTTTGCGGGTCGNGAACGGCGTCCACTCCCAGCACCTCAATGCGTCCTTTGCTGGGGCGGAGTTGCCCGGTCAAGAGTTTGATGAACGTCGATTTTCCAGCTCCGTTGGGCCCGAAGACGCCAAAGAATTCACCTGCGTGAACCTCGACGTTGAGTGGATGAAGGGCGATGAAATCACCGTATTTTTTCGCCATGTCAACGGCGCTGACCATCGGTTCNTTGCCCTCAGCCATATTCCGTTGATTCCGTTTCCAATTATCATACCTTGGTTTGTGTTCATTGAAGGCTGGCGATGACATCAAGAAGAGGTGGNCCCTCAGTGGTGCNATGAACCCCCCACAAAGTGAGGTCATGAAGCTTGAACTGCATCCGATCAGCGAGGAGGATGACCTGGGTCACATCGCTTGCATGACCATTGACCGGCCGGACAAGTTGAATGCCTTGAATGCTGACGTGATGGCCTCCCTCAAAGCCGTCTGTGCTTGGATGGANGAAGCGGATGATGTGCGCGTGCTGGTCGTGTCCGGCGCCCCACCCAACGCCCCACCCGAAGGCAAGCGAGCCAAACCTCATGCCTTTGTGGCAGGGGCGGACATCACCGAATTTGCCGGTGNGGGAAGCGAAGTGATTCGAAAGCGGTTTACCGATAACGCCGTTGAAGCACTCTGGAACCTCAGNAAACCNACCATCGCCATGGTNGACGGGTTTGCGCTTGGTGGAGGGTGTGAAGTCGCCTGTTCGTGCGACATTCGGGTGGCGAGNGANCGCTCTACATTCGGCACGCCTGAGATTAACTTGGGCCTCATTCCAGGATACGGCGCCACACAACGATTGGAACGCTTGGTGGGCTACGGCAAAGCCCACGAGATGATCATGACCGGTGATATGGTCNCGGCTGAAGAAGCCCATCGCATCGGCTTGGTCAACCATGTCGTAGCCCCGGAAGAATTGGAATCGACCGTGATGGCCATGGCACGGCGCATCGGTAGCAAGTCATCCCACGCCCTGCGAGTCGGTAAACAAACCGTGCGTGCAGCTTTGGACGAGGGGTTGACCGATGGCGTCGCCATCGAAGCGGAAGCCTTCGCCATGTTGTTCGACAGCGAAGACAANGAAATTGGTGTTCAAGCCTTCATGAACCGCGAACAAGCGGCGTGGAAGCACCGCTGATGGCCGCACCGAAAAGTCCCAANAGGGAATCTTCACTCTTGCATTTCTTGGCGAAGAGCATCNAAGGCACTGCTGGCAGCAGGCAAAGGTGGGAGCGCGAGCGGGGTGCCGTCTGGAGCCATCAACGGAGGGAGTTCCTTTCCATCAGGNCCGATCAAGGTTGGGAGTTCAGGCTGAGCCGGCTGGNCTGGCCCAACGGATTCGAATCCAACGTCAAGTGGGAGGCGAAGTTTCAGAATTCGACCCTCATCNATGCGAACAAAGGTGGCACCATAGACNTGACCGGGTTCNGGATGCTCGGGCTCCACCAACACGGTGTGGCCGTGACCTTGCGTTTGAAGAAGGGCGACCAAATCCTCGCCNGAGGCATGTTCCTCCCACATTTGGGCAGTTGAGGCNCGAATGTCGGCCATTTGACCCATGCGACGACGCTTGATGCGCTCCCGAATGGCTTCATGACGCTCCCTTCGGTCCCGAACGGTGATTTCGATGTCAGCATCCTCCACGGATTCTGGGCTCACGTCAACCACGAATTCATCGGCCACGTGAACCTCTTCCAATTCAACCTCAACCACGAGTTCGCCGTCGGCCTCATCATCGGTGCTCTCCTGAGCTTCAGCGGCTTGAGCCGCTTCGGCAGCTGCAATCTTCGCCAATTTTCGCTCCCTCAATGTTGCACCATCAAGGGAAGAAGCGACCACGGGCTCGGGAATGTCATCGTCCTCATCCTCCTCCATTTCCACTTCGGGTACAGGAGATTCAACGGTTGGNGTTGCAGCCTGAGGNCGTGGTTTGCGGTTGCTTCGTGCCGGTTGAGGGCGTCCCCCAAGGTTGATCCAAAGGAAGGCAAGAAGGGCCATGGCAGCGACAAAACCCCATTTGGCTTGGTCGGTGAGTTGACCAACCGTGGAAAGATAGAACCCCAGCACGGAGATGAACAGCACCCCAACGGTGGTCCTTGCGAATCCCATGTCCCTCGCTCCATCCAATCATCGGTTCTTTATGACGATGATGGAGGACGTGGGTCATCGGTCAGGCCCGGGGGAGGGGAATTGACGCATCAAATCCTCAAGTGCTCTCCTTCGATGACTGAAGCGATGCTTCAAGTCAACCTCAACCGCTCCGAAGGTCTTGCCGTGGGTGCTGACCGCCCCCAAAACATCGGGTGGTAAGGGCTCCCCATCCTCGTCCAAATCCGCAGGAATGAAGATGGGGTCGTAGCCAAATCCACCATCGCCTTGACTTTCAGAAGCGATGGACCCTTTGCATTCGCCTTTTCCAAAGAGAATACGTTCACCGTCCCACAAAGCCGCCACGGCTTGAAAGGAAGCGGCGCGCAGACGCTTCTCCATCACTGGGTCTTCGCTTTGGAGGTGTTCAAGAAGCCGAGTCATGCCTTGGTTGCCCACGGTATCGTGGACGTAGGAGGAATAGACCCCTGGGAAACCGTCCAACGCCTCGACAAAAAGACCGGCGTCTTCCACCATCACCATCGCACCTTCGTGGGGGAGGTGCGCCAGCGCCTGTCGAAGTTTGGCTTCAGCGACCGTTTCCAAATCCGATGCTTGCGGTTCCACAACGGCTCCATCGGGCACCTCGAGCCTTTGGACGGTGATGCCGAAGTTGGCAAAGTGATGGGCAGCTTCGGCCAGCTTGCCTTGATTGGAGGTTAGAAACCAAACGGTGGGGTTCATGCTTCCTCCATGGCGAGACGGCTAATGACCCTGCCCTTATGCTGCGTGAATTCAATCATTGGAAGGAGAGATTTTAGCCCGGCGGGGCGTGTGCAAGGCATGCTCTCGAATTGGTTGCTCGTGGCTCTTGGCGGTGCAACGGGAGCTGTTCTTCGGTTTTACATCAGCGAAACGGTACCAACTTCTTCGTTTCCTTGGGCGACATTGAGCGTCAATTTGGTCGGGTCTTTCCTTCTCGGAGTTGTTGCTTCAGCGGCCTTGACACAGGTGATTTCCGAAGACCAAGCTTTGTTGTTGGGGGTTGGTTTTTTGGGCGCCTTCACTACCATGTCGACCTTTTCATTGGAAACCATCACCATGGTTGAGCAGGGGCAGTGGCGAATCGCTGGGCTCTACGTTCTTCTCAACAGCCTGGTCGGGCCCGTGCTGGCATGGATGGGTTGGAAGGGTGGCCAGGCCCTTTTGGGTTGAATCACTTCAAGATGGCCAACATCCGGTTCAAGGCCAACAGGGCCCCTTCTTGAACCGATTTTGGAACGACGATTTGGTTGGGCACTTCACCGTTGACCAGCCGCTCGAGCACATCCATGAGGTAGGCTGGATGGATCATGTACATGGTCGAGCAAGGACAAATTTCCTCGTCCAGGCATTCGATGTGTTTGTCGGGATGCTCCTGTGCCAATCGGGCGACCATGTTGATTTCGGTACCGATGGCGATGGAGGCGCCGGCGGGTTGTTGGTTGACGAAATTACGAATGTATTGCGTTGAACCGTTGGCGTCGGCAAGTTCGACGGTCTCCTTCGGGCACTCTGGATGGACCACGACCAAACCATCCGGATGCTCTACGCGAAACTCAGATATTTGCTGAGGAGTGAAGCGCTTGTGAACCGAGCAAAACCCGTGCCAGAGCACAATGCGCGCCTCCTCAAGGGAACCCATCGCGCCGAAGCCTGGAGTCCAAGTCGGCATGCGGTCCTCTGAAATTCCCATCGAGAGGCCGGTGTTTCGTCCAAGGTGCTGGTCGGGGAAAAACAAGACGGCTCCTTTTGGTCCGGCTCGCTCAAAGGCCCAATTGAGGACGCCTTCAGCGTTTGAAGAGGTGCACACGACACCGCCATGGCGGCCAACAAAGTCCTTCAGGTCAGCGCTGGAATTCATGTAGGTAACTGGGACGAGGTAAGCCTCGTCTTCACCGACAGGATCTTCTGGATTGGAGCGATGAATTGGGTCGGAAAGCCCTGATTCTCGCAACAATTCCTCCCAAGCAACTTCAACTTCGCTGAGTGTAGCCATGTCGGCCATGGAACATCCCGCTCGGAGGTTGGGAAGCATGACACTCTGCTGGTCCGAGGTGAGAATATCGGCGGACTCCGCCATGAAGTGAACGCCGCAGAAAACAATGTACTTGGCATCGGATTCGGCTGCTTTTTGGCTCAGCATGAATGAATCCCCAAGGAAATCTGCATGCATCACGATGCTGTCTCGTTGGTAATGATGCCCGAGGATGAGCAAGTCATCACCAAGTTGAGTTTTGAGTTCCTCGATACGGTCGGCCACGGCTTGTTCTTCAACCGAGAGGGTCGTATCCATGAAATCGACCGAACACATAGGAAGGGTTACCGCCATGGCTCTCATGCTACCCAAACATCAACCCTTTTTGAAGGAACGGATGGGCATGAACGTTCAAAAAGAAGGCCTTTGTGAGCGGTGCATGGTCTTCAAACCCGACCAACGCCTGCACCTCGGCGCTGAGGCTGAAGTTTGGAGAGGGGAATGGTTTGGAAAGCCAGCCGTCCGTAAGCAACGACGACCACGATCGTGGCGCCACCCAAACCTCGATCACCGGCTGGGTGTTCGACGGATGATCAGTGAGGCAAGGTTGCTTATTCGAACTCGAAAAGCGGGCCTTTCTGTACCCTCGGTTTGGGACCTCGATTACGAAGGTGGACAACTCATCATCGAACACCTTGGCGGACGACCACTCATCGAAGTTCTCAACGATGCTGCCACCACCAGAGAAGAGGTGGAGTCCATCTTGCATCGGGTTGGGGCCGCCGTACGAAGGCTTCACCGAGTCGCTACAACGCACGGTGATTTGTCGAGCAACAATGTCCTCATCGAAGGGGAAATCGTTCACCTGATCGATTTTGGTCTCGCCTCCATCGAGTACGATGTTGAGCGGTTTGGAATCGACTTGCATGTCCTGGATGAAATTCTCGGTGCCTCACACCCGCAATGGGAAGGTGCTATCGACTGGGTGATCGAAGGATACCTCGCTTGCGAGCAGGAACTTGGCCCGGCCCCCGTGCTTCAAGGCGGAGCTGTGCCGTCGGCTTCAGAAGTGCATGCTCGTCTTGAGGACATCCGAACTCGCGTTCGGTATCATGGCTGACGGCTCAAACGGCGTTCACTCTGCCGCTGCCACATGTTCCAAGCCACCACCACAAAAGCGGCAAGAACACCGATTTGCAACACGATGCTTGAGTAGAGCCGCAGTTCAGGTTCCCAAGCGTGAATCTTGAATTGAACCACATCGCCATCGGATTGGAAATAGATGAGATGATGCTCCAACACCTGTGGGCCCCACTGGTCGTTGGTGTCTGATGTGAGGACATGTGAGGTGTTGGTGGCCAAATCGGTGAAGTAAATTTCTCGGTCGAAGTACTTTGATTGAGGCACCAATGGATTGTAGTGGTCCCGTACCGACCACGCAAGAATACCGTGGTCAAGGGAAAGGTCGGAAACATGGTACTTCGGATTGCTTGCGAGCCATTGTTCGGCCGTGCTACGGTTGTAGAGGACCAAGCGGTCGGTGGCAGAAACATTGACCGTGACAGCGAGGTATTCCCTGTCAAAGGACATGTTTTCGATGGTTGCGTTGCCCATGTCAACGGGCGTCCCCCACGATGAAAGGATTTCATCTTCTTGGGCGGGGGCGGAGGCGTTGATGATGTAGCCCACTTGTCCTCGAACACCGAGTTGAATCACGTTGACCTCCATGGGAGCATCATCGGTGACGTAGGCGATTTCTGAACCGGCGCACGTCATGGTCCGTATCCCAGTGTGCTCAGCGTCCGGGTCAACCAAGGAGTTCCCCTGCAGGTCCATCACATGCAGCCGCCCGTCCACCGTGTAAGCCACCACGGTTTGCGAAGCCCGCTCGCACAACAGAAGATGTTGATGTTGACCTAACGGTATGGAACCCATGGCTGTTTCTGGTTGGAGGACGTCATAGACAAACAAGGTGGAGGCGTTGGAGACGACCAGGCGCTCATTTTGCATGGCCCACGTGGAGTTGAGGTCCAATCCGGGAACGACCATCTCAAACGGTTCAAATCCGTCCGAAGAGAGGTCGTAAAGAACCAGCCCCACACCGCCCTCTCGGTTGTCCCGGGCGACGGTCCAATCACCGGCAGCGGCGGCGGCATCCGGCGCCTCCACACCACCCGCCGGTAGAGAGCGGTGGGTGAGGTCCCACGTGATGACGGCCGCCACGACAATGAAAATGGCCAATGCGATGTGGCCCGTTTCGCGACTTGAGGGGGACCGGTACCTCTTGAAGGTCGAAGCGAGCCGTGAAGAAATCCACGACCAGGCCTGTCCAGGACGCGTCAGCACCGTGACAACTCGGGCGTTCATCGTTCGCTCGTCAAAAAATTTCCACCATGTGTTTGAGGTTCTGTCGGCCAACGAAACGGCCGCACCTGCGATGAGCATCCCGCCAATGATGTCGAGGAACCAGTGAATTCCGAGGTAGATGATGGTAAACGCTGTGAGCAACGTGTAGGCAAAAACGGTGTAACGGTACCGATTCCAACGGCGGTCATCGTCGAACCTCGTCAAGCACAGCCAGACGGCAAATGGAATGCCAATGTGAAGCGAAGGCATCCCATTTGTGAACGGGTCAATCCGACGGAACCAATCAGCGATTTCCGGCGTGAGCGTATAGGCGAGGGTCTCCATTTCAGGGATGGTGTCGCCCGTCACCCTGACGTTGAAAAAGAGGTAAAACGGTACGGCGAGGATGTAGACCCAAGCAATGGATAGCGTAACCCGGTCAGCCAACCAACGGTCGTCGAAATAAGCAAAATAGAAGATAGAAACATAGCAGACGAACATGAACCCAGCGACATAAAAATGCGTGAGGGCCGTGGTGAGCCAGTCCGCTTGAAACGTTTGTTGGACCCATAAGACCAGATTCCCTTCAACGGCCCAAATGTACGGCGTCATGTCCAGTCCGGTGCTTGCCATCAACAGACGGTCAACCTGGTCGAGGACGTCTTTTGCGTTGTAAATTGCAAAAACGATCAGGATGTGGACCCAGTAGCGTCGAAAGAAGTCAACAAAGGGTGGAAGCGACAACTTGGCCCAAGGTGGTTTGAACACGGGGAGCAGAAGGACACCCAGTGCCAACGCACTGATCATCCAAGTCAAATACACGCTCTGCACTTGGCTCCCTCCAGTTTTGGGTCATGCCCTCCCTTCATCAAAGCGTCGTCAACCTACCGGCCAAGAACGCGTTCTTTCTACCATGCGCCGTGAACGTAAGGCTTCCCGCGGTCGGGGTCCCGACGATTGGCCAGGTCGTAAATGCGTTCAAACCGATAAATACCGCTTGAACACCCTTGAATCCATTCAAAGGCCAAGGCATATTTTCCTACGGTGCGGACCGTCGGTTTCTCCGCAGGAAGCGCTTCGATTTGACGTCGAAGGCTCCGGCTGCTGTCGTCTTCGTTGCGCATAGGTGAGCACTTGGCACACGGGCATGCAAAACGCAGGTCGTCGTAGGAAACGGTGTATTCTGCTTCGTCTTCATAGGTAAGAACCATGTCTTGTTGACGGCGCTCCAATTTCTTCAGCGTTGGCAACACTTCGGTCATGACGCCACCTCAAATGATCTCAAGGCCGCTATCTGCGCCGTCCGACAGTTGGTCTTGAATCGCAGCGACCACCTTGGCAAAGGCTTGGGCGGATGCCCCATCGGGCTCAGAAACGATGCGGTGGACACCGTCGTCGCCTCCCCGAACGAAGCCGGGGTCAAAGGGGAGTGCTCCGAGGAAAGGAACACCGAATTCTTCGGCCGTGTCCTTGCCACCGCCCTCTTTGAAGATGTCAAGGGTAACCGAGAAGTTTCCTTGGTCGTCAGCCGTGGCTGAGAGCGTTTTCCCTCCAGGGGCTGCGATGCTGACCTCGGTTCCAGGAGCGGCGCTGCCGTTGACGGTAAAGCCGCTCATGTTTTCCACCACGCCCAGCACGGGAACCTTGAGCGATTCAGAAAAGGTGATCGATTTTCGGCTGTCGAGCAACGCCACTTGTTGAGGCGTGGTAACAATGACCATTCCGTCGATGTCGGGAAGGGATTGAGCCACCGTCAGAGGTTCATCTGAAGTCCCGGGAGGGAAGTCGATGACCAAGTAGTCAAGTTCACCCCATTCCACATCACCAATGAACTGCTGAATGGCTCCGAGTTTGATTGGACCTCGCCAGACCACCGGTGTGTCCTCGTCTTCCAGAAGGAAGGCCATGCTGATGACTTTCACACCGAGATGGCCTTGCGCGGGGTGTATCCGCTTGTTTTCCACATGAAGGCGTCGCCCATCCAGGCCCATCATTTTCGGAACGTTCGGCCCGGTGATGTCAATGTCGAGGATACCAACGGTGTGACCCTGCTGAGCCAAGGAAAGCGCAAGGCCGGTGGATACCGTGGACTTGCCCACCCCACCCTTTCCGGAGAGCACCATGATTTTGTGCTTGATTTTACGACCGATTTCCTCCATCGACATCTTGCGTTTCATTTGTGCAAATGCCTGCTCCATCTGCTTCTGTTCTTGAGGAGATGGGCCTTCAAAACCTCGGTCACTGCCACCGGGTGGGTTGATGGATACGGGGGAATCCGCCATGATTGCACCACCGAATTGGCCTACTTCAACCCACCCACGAAACCCCGTTGGAAAAATTAGGGTCCTTCAGACCAATATCGGTCAAAGGCGAGATGAACGGCCAACGATGCACCCACGACGCCAATCGTTTCGGGCATTGACCAAGCCATGTCGCCATAGGCCCAAGCCAAGCCAAACGCCAACGGGAGCGCCACCCCAAAACTGCGTCGCAAGGTTTGACGGCGATCGCCCTTGGTTCCCGTGAGAGCGACGGTGAGCGGACCGAACCCGATGGTCTGGAGGCTGATGAGCAAAGCAACAGCCGTGAACGCCATGTCCATGCCGTTGGCAGCGAACACAATGTGCAGAAGAAAGAGACCTGAAAAAACGCCCAAGTTGATGAGCAGTGCTTTCAGCATGACCCTCCGAGGTGGCCCACCTATGTGAAGTCATCAAAAATCTAAGGAGAAAGAGTTGAAGAGGCGTGACAGACCTCTTGTGACCATGAAACTCCTCTTTGTGTGTGTTGGGAACTCATGCCGCTCGCAAATGGCTGAAGGTTTGGCGAAATCAATGGGCTTTGAGGCCTCCTCAGCCGGAACGCATCCAGCGCCATCCATAGCAAAACATGCTGCAACGTTGCTTGAATCCAGAGGCATTTCAACGGCAGAAATGGTGCCAAAATCCGTTGACGGCATGGTTCCAAGTTCATTCGACATGGTCATTTCCATGGGATGTGGAGTCCATTGCCCGGCCATCAAGATTGACCAGGACTGGGAACTTGAAGATCCCGTTGGGCAGGCCTACGAAGTGTACGAAACAACGGCGGCCGAAATTGAACGAAGGCTTTTGTTGATCCTCGATCAATCCTCTTGAGCTGTTGGAACATCGCCAACACCCTCGAGGTCAATGCGTATGACGCTCACGGTGCGAGCCCCGTTTTCTCCATCCACTTCTTCGGATTCGCATGTTAAATGTTGAATGTTCACCGTTTCAGGCAACCCTTGCGCAATGTGCCCATTGCGGCGACGGCAGACTTCGGCCACGTCAACCGCCCGCGAAATGGTTGCCCCTCGTGCGACCAATTGCAACTCCCTATCGCCGTCTTCCATGGCCTTGACAACCGCTCGGACGTACGCATGGAGGGGTTTTTTTCCGACAAAAATGACTCGGCGTTCCGACATGCCTCTCAGGGGTTGATGGGCCCGTTCATCCCATAAACATTCATGGTGAAATTACCCAAAAATGCCTCGCAGTGGTGCGAGCGCCGGGACTCGAACCCGGGTTCAGGCGTTGGCAACGCCCGGTGATAACCACTACACTACGCTCGCTGGTAGCCGTCCCACCTAGAACGAGTTTAAACCATTGTCGGCCAACAACCTTCGTGAAAGAAAAGGGCCCCGAAGCGGGAGGTCATTGCATACCAAACCGGTCGCTGCCGCCTTGGCCTCCACCTCGCCACATCAACGTGAACACCACGATGGCTCCAGCAAACACAAGAACACCAAGACCTCCAAGAACAGCGGCACTCAGCCCACCTCCAGTGCTGGTCGGCGTGTTGGGTTCAACCAGCGTGATCACCGAGGAACCCGTGTTGAGTTCGCCATAGGAATCAAACGCTCGAAGAGCGACCTCATGGGTGCCAATCGGCGTGCCCTCACGGATGGAAAGAAGAACACTGTAGACGCCATCTCCTGCGACTTCATCCCCACCATTGGAGCCGTCGTCGAACATGTTCGCCCATTCCGAACCGCCGATGGGCGCGTACACACCGAGTTTGATTTGGACGCGTTCAACACCGTCTGGGTCGTTGGCTTGCACCGTGTAGGTGAAGGTCTCTTGAGGATTTTTAGCGATGGTTGCAGATTCATAGTTGAGGACTGGACGGTCGTTGAGAATGTGAACTTCCACCGGCAGCTCTTCGGTTGACACGACGTGGTGTGGGCCAAACTCTGCGCTCCCAACACCGTCGGCAGGCGTGTACACACGCTGCTGGACCGTGGCGCCAAGAGCGTCGGTGGCGATGACCAGCAGCGATTGATGACCAGGCGTCATACCGACTGGCATCTCAACCATGGCGGCCCATGGACCGCCCGCGCTGTCATTGGTCAAGTTGATGACTTCCCCTCCGTATTCCCTCAAGTCGATTTGGACGGAAGCAATTCCGTGGCCATCGTAGGCGTTGATGTTCACCACGACCGACTGGCCTCGCTCAAGGGAGGTTGGCACCATTTCGACGTCCATCAGCCGGGGAGGTTGGTTTGAAACCGCGAGCGTGGCCGAAGACGTGGAGGTTGAACCAAAACTGTCGGTGGCCGAAACAATGGCTTGGAAGTCGCCCGTTTGCAGACCGGGAATAAGGACGGCTGCGGTGTAAACATCGTCAGCGACCCCCATGTCTCCATTCAGACCACGGTCGTTGAGCTCAACGACCCCCAAACCAAGCACCGTCAGGTCAACTTGAACATCGATGATGTTCCATTCTGCATCCTCCACGACCGCTTCAAGATGAGCGATGCTTCCACCTTCGCCCACAGCAAGGCCGTTTCTCCATTGAATTTGACCAAAGCTGGGCGGTGTGTTTTCATCCTCGCTGACGATTTCGGGGGAGAGGACGCGTTGCAAGACCTGGGTTTCCTGGAGGACCACTGATTCACCATCATCGCCAAACGGAACCGAAAGGGAGCGCTCAACCGAGGTCAGCAGGCCCTTCAGTGGACCAGAGGAGACCATGGTTCCAGAGGCAAGACCTCCCTCTCCATCGTAGGTTCCAGTCCATTCAATGACGGTCAAATTGTGTCCATCGCGAACATCGATTCGGGTTTCTCCTGCAGTAACCGTGAGGGTGATCCCCTCTTGTTGCCCTAGACGCAGACGGTCATGTTGAACCAATGGAATGGGCATCAGCCCCGTCTCTCGACCCACCGTGAGGTTTCCTAATCCCTCCTCAGCGATTGGCGGTGTGGCGTTTCGCTGCTGGGGGCTTCGTTCGGGAAATTCTTCACCCTCTGAAGCGTCCGGTCCAGTCTCCCGCCAGACGAGGCGAACGGTACGGTTGTCCCAATCTGACTGGACGGTTTGGTAATCCCATGTTTGGTTGTGGGTTGCCCCAATTCCTGCACCGTCGAAGAAATTCCCGCCGTTGATACCGGTGATGTTGAACCATGACTCTTGGAAAATAACGTTGACAAGGAAAGCATCACCGGTGGCGTTGGCTTGCATCCCGGTGGTTTCGATGCCTCGCAGAACACCAAACGTTCCTTGCACATCACCGCTCAAGGTTCCGTCAACGTGCAGGTCATCGATGACCGTCGTGCCGTTTTCCAATTTCGTGTGAAGGTCAAGAATGGTCCCGTTTACCTGAACGGAGGCATTTTCATCTTGGTCCTCAAAACCAAATGTTCCACCGCCGTAGAGTTCTTCCAAGTGTTGGGTTCGAACGCCTTCCTCCCAACGGTTGACGGAGGTGAAACCGTCAAGGGACACATCCAATCGAGAACCGTCCTCAATCAATACAAAATCAGCCATGGCTTCAAACTGGGAATGTTGGAGGATGCGTTCACCGTCCACGTCAATGTATTCGAGGAAAAATACGGCGAGTTCCCCATCGATGTTGAGGGAATTGTTGTCCTCACCCTCTTCTGAAATGTTGAGTAAACCGGTGGCCTCAAGCGACAAATGTTCTCCAACCACGCCGTTGATGACCGACCGGTTGAGCAGAGCCTCCGACACGTTGGCGTTGATCACGGTGACCGTCTCTCCGTCGACGATGGTGGTGCGCAAATCCCCAAAACCACGGGCATCAAAGACTTGGCTGGTCAAAGCACCAGCGACCATCGTTTCGTTTTTCCATAACTGCGTGAACACCAAATTCAATTCAGTTGTGCCGTCTTCCGTGCTCTCGAGGGTTTGGAAGGTTCCGTTTCCGAGTTCCCAGGAAGACAAGGTGTCACCGACGCGCTCCTGCCAACCCTGCCCGGTAAAGGCGAGGGAGAAATTTTGCTCTCCCGATTCGGTCGTGTAGCTTTGGTCGAGGGCCCAAGAGGTTGAAAGAAGAACTTCGTGGTCATCCATGGGTTGGTTCCACTGACCCACTGTAAACGCCCGCGTGGTGTCAATGGAAAGGCCCGACACCTCGTTGTGGTCGGTGATGGTAATGGTGAGTTCAACCGTATCGCCCCAAACGAGTGAAGTGTTGAAGTTCAAACGTGCCGTTCGCACCTCGTTCATGCTGTCCCAAACCGTCGCATACGTGGTTGAAAGTGGAGAACCGTTTCGTTGATGAACCATGTCAACATCAAATCCGTAGGTGCCATTATCGGAAAACGTCAGGAGGTAGGCATGGGCTACATCGGTTGTTCCATCGCCAATCCAGTGCGTTGTGATTTGGACCGAAGGCGCATCATCCGCTTGAACGGAGATGGGGACCAGCGAGGTCACCAGCAGCACCATGAGGCACAGCGGCGCAAGTTTCCGGCGGGTGTTCATGGGAATGAGGTGGTGCTGCTCCCCTTCAAGACTTTGGGGAGAATGTGCCCCTTAGAGGTCAAGAACATAGCCGAACAACAAGGGGAGAACAATGGTCGCATCGCTTTGAATGTTGAATTTCGGTGTGTCAATTCCAAGTTTTCCCCAGCTGATTTTTTCGTTGGGCGGAGCGCCGGAATAGCCCCCAAACGAAGCCGTCGCATCCGTTATTTGACAAAACCACGACCACAATTCCACCTCGGTCTCACCGAGGTCTTGATGAAGCAGAGGCACAACGCAGATTGGGAAATCGCCGGCAATGCCTCCACCCGATTGGAGGAAGGCCAGCGGTGTGTTCGCTCCTTGGTAGAACGACATCAAATCGGTCATGTAGTGGGTCCCACTCAAAACGATGTCTGGGGAAAGTTTGCCCTGTGAACATCGGGCTGCAAAGATGTTTCCGAGGGTTGAATCCTCCCAACCCGGAACGTAGAGCGGGAGGTCAACTTCAGCGGCAGCCAGCACCCAGGAGTTTGATGGATCTCCTTGGTACTCGTCCTTGAGCGCTCCCGAAGTGAGCAGACGATACAGGTACTGGTGGGGTAACAACGATTCTCCTTCGGCTTGAGCGACACTCCAAACCTTCATCAAACGGTGCTCCAGTTTACGGATGGCTTCTTCTTCGGGAATGCAGACGTCCGTAACCCGATTGAGATGACGCTCGAACAATTGCAAATCATCTTCGGGCGAGAGGTCTTCATGGGAGGGCACCTTGACGTAGGCGTCGTGCGCAAGGAGGTTGAACACGTCCTCCTCGAGGTTCGCTCCCGTGCAGGAAATGGCCGCCACGTGGCCAGTTCGTATCATTTGTGCCAAACTTCGTCCAATTTCAGCCGTGCTCATGGCCCCTGCCAAGGTGAGAAAGAGTTGCCCTCCCTCGCTTAGAAAACCGGTGAGGGAACGTGCCGCTCCGCTTACCGTTCCAGCGTTGAAGTGGCGATAATGCTCATCCACAAATTCTCGCACGGTCATGTTCATGCCTCCGTAATGAAACGATCAATTCGCTCTCGGCGAAGGCATACGAGCTTAGGCATGCGTTCCAAGAGACGTTCATGAAGAACATCAGCGATGTGGTCAGGGTTGGTCTCTCCGCATGTGAAACAATCAATGGCCAGCAAGCCTCGGTCAGCGTAGCAGTGAGCGGTGATGTGGCTTTCATCGATGAGCACCACAGCTGCAAATCCAGGTGGGGAGGTTGTGCCGTCGAAAGGGGCGAGATGTGCATGCACTTCGGTTGCAGAACTCTCAGCAACGGCTTCCCTCATGAGGCCAAAGAGCCACTGGTATTCCGCCTCGTCAGCAAATTCTGCGTGAACGTAATCCAAGAACACGTGAGCTCCTTGACTTGGATTGGCAACCATGGACTCACCTGCGCTTTGCCCCACCGTTCGCTATTTCAAAATGCCGAATTGCCTGCGTTCCCAAGTTCAGAAAAATACGAGCCGGCAAATTCGAGATGACCGGAGGGAGCCGTTGGCATCCATCGACCATGTTCTCGTGCTCGCAGGTGAGAAGCCACGATTTTGGTAGCCAAACAAGCAGCGGTAAACTGTGTAAGGGGTGTGCCGTCTTGAGCCACGATTTCATTCACATCGGCGCTAATGACCGCCACCTGTGGATTGTCGAACAGGGTCTCGATGGTTTCAACCGCCTGCCAATAGCTCAATCCCCCCGGCACAGGTGTGCCCGTGGCGGGCACCAATGCGCCGTCCAATCCATCGATGTCAAGCGTGAAATGAACAGGACCGGAAAGCGACTTGAGTTCGTGAAGCCACTGATTCCATGCTTCTCCGCCGGTGTGCGGGTGTTGCGTGTCCTTAGCGAAGTAGGTCGTGATTCGGTCGTCGGCGTTGATGCGTTCGAATTCCTCTTGACTGTAGGCACGGACACCCGCCTGCAACAGGCGACCTACGCCGACGTCAAGGCTTCGCGAGGCGGCGCAGGCGTGAGAAAACACTTCACCGTCCAACGAACTTCGTAGGTCAGCGTGGGCATCGATCTGAACCACGGTTAAGTTGGAGAGGTCGCCCTTCACGGCGGGATGATGCCGTGCAGCGTGCATGATGGGAGGGAGAATTCCATGCTCACCACCCAGGAACAACGGAAAGAGGTCACCGCCGAAGAACTTCAAGGCGTGGCTGGCGAGCTCGTCAAGCTGCCCACGTAAGGTAGAAGCGGCCCCTTCCCAAACCGGTTCGGTGGCAATGGTTCTTCCCGCCGGCAATTCGGTGCCGAGGTGTTCGTCGTAAAGTTCGACTTGAGCACTCGCATCAAGGCATGCTTGAGGTCCATCGCAGGCCCCCATCCCGTAGGAAGTTGTGAGTTCGTACGCCAATGGAACCACCGCTATATCAGCGGGGCCATCGCTTTGTGGAAGACCCAGAAACGCGCCCTCTTGAAACGCCTCCTCCATGGTTTCTGTCCGTCTTTGCCTCCTTCATCATCCTACCGATGCCAAATTCGCGCCGAATCCAAGGCTCAAACCTACGATTTCAAGAAAAAGGATGGAACACTTAATATGGGTCGGTGACCAATAAAATATAGCAACGGGGACCGAAAACACCCGGTTTACTGATTGTGGGGGCGAGAACATGGGGATGACACTGGCAGAACTAACCAAAGCGATACAGCAACACATTGACTTGGACATGGACGCCGAAGTTGCCCAAGGCATGGCCGAGCACGCCCTCGGATTCTTTGGATTTTACAACCGCATCATCGACAATGCGCTTGAACCAACCGACCGCAACCTGTTTTACATGTTCCAAGACTATGACCTCCTCACCACGGAGTCCGAAGAAACCACCTTGTGGGATGGACGTGAATGGCGAATCCACTACTGGAAGTTCAAGCCCGACCTCCGGGAGCGTGTTGAAGCCTACATGCAGCGAAACCTGCAAGAGGACGAGATCGACCCCTTCGCCGACATTTACGCCACCGACGGCCCAAGCATTTGGACCCGTGAAGGTGAGAAAGTCGCCAACCCGAACGCCTTCACCTCCGACTGGTGAACACAATCCGATGCAAGTGTTTTTCATTTGTAGCCACGAGGCATAACCATGCGAGTAGCCGTCGGTTTGGTTGTTTGCATGATGTTGGCCGTCATTCCAACGGCCGCCGCTCAGTACGACCCAACGCAAACGCCCATGTGGCCCGGTGAGCCGGTTGATAGCCACGTTCACATGACCTGGGCTGCGCTCACGATGGAAGTCAACGATTGGGCCGACGAGAATTCCGACATCGTTGACTTGGTCAGTGCTGGTAAATCTGAACTCGGACGCGACCTCTGGGTTGTGCGCCTTTCCGACTGGTCGATGGAGACCAAACCCAACGGCTCAAGCAAAGAAATTGTCTACATTGATGGCGGGCACCATGGCAACGAATACCTCGGGACGGCGCTCGCATGGTTGTCTGCCAAATGGTACATCAACGGCTGGAACGATGGTAACGAGGAAGCCATCAGCGTTCTCCAAAACAACGAACTTCACGTCCTCATCATGCTCAACCCCGATGGAAACGACATCGACACACGGTGGAACATCAATCAGGTCGACCTCAATCGAAATTACGACCACTACTGGAACACCTGCCCGACGACACAACCGGGCAGCAGCGCCTTCAGCGAGGCTGAAACGGCGGCCAACGCTGCCTACATCGACGCTCATGTCACGGACGCCGACCTCTACGTCACCATGCACACCGGTGTTTGGATTATCCTCTACCCCTGGGGCAAATGGCCCGAACAGCCACCCGACTGGGAATTGTTTTGGACCATCCGGGACACCGTGAACGCTGGAATTTCAGACATCCCCATCCAAAACGCCAACCAAGGACTCTACCCCAACTGTGGCACAAGCCGAGACTATGGATACGGCCAGATGGGCTTCCCGACCTTCACGTTCGAAACGGACGACGAACAGTTCGTGCCGGGGAGTTTTGAGAACATCAACGACCGCTTGGCCGAAGAGATGGATGTTATGCGCTACCTCATCGAGAACGTTTGGTATTGGCGTGCCCGTCTTGTGGTCCAATCCCTCAGCGTTGAGGACGGAACCCTCACCCTTGATGTCATCAATCACGGCCAAGCCTCAACCGCCAACGCCAGCCTTGAGTACCACAACGCTGCCGGTGAAGTTCTCTGGGCTTCATCGATGTTTGGAGTAAACGCCACAAACAGCACCACGGTTTCCTTTGATGTTGACCAAAACGTCTTCACCACAGAGGGAAAATGGAACCTCAATTACCAAAAACGCGTGATCAACGCTGCTACGTGGGTCAATGAAACCGTTGACAGCAACCTCACCGTAAACTTCGTGGAAGCCGAAGAAGGATTTTTGCTTGGATTTGGATTGTTCAACCCCTTGGCCGTCATCCTCAGCATGATTGGGGTGAGCGTCCTCACACGGCGAGAAGAAGACAATGACTAACTCTGTATGCTCAAACCACACTTACGAACGAGGTGAGGCACTGCGAGGGTTGAAGTGTAGGAAATCATTGGCCTGAGTCGGTGAAACCATGCAAGTGACCATCAGTTCAGGAAACAACATCAACGGAACCCTCGTCCTTCCTCTCTTTGAAGGCGAAGAAACCCTGCCCGAAATCGTCGAAGGCATTCCAACGACGCTCAAGAGCCAAATCAACCGTGTGCTGGCCGATGGGGACTTCAAAGCCAAAGCCAACGCCACCATGACCCTCATGGGCACCGAAGGCGGGAAAGCCATGCTGATTGGACTCGGTAAAACCGACAAGGCCGACGTGCATGCCTACCGAGAAGCAGGTGCAACGGTGGTCGCATCGTGCAAGAAAGTTCACGGCGGCGAGTTAACGGTTGTCTTCCACGACGCTGATTTGGCCTCCATGACTTCCTTTGCCGAAGGCATGATGCTTCGAGATTACTCCTACGACCTTTACAAGAAGAAAGACGACGACGATGATGAAGACATCAACCTATCAGCTCGCATCAACTGCAACGAGGGTGATGCAACGGCCCTCTCCGCTGCCATTGACCGAGCCGCCTCCATCGTGAGCGGCGTCCATCTCTCCCGAGACCTGGGCAACTGCCCACCCAACGACATGTACCCCATGGCGTTCGCCGAAAAGGCTGAACTCTGGGCAAAGCAATACGATAACGTGAAGGTCGAGGTCATTGATTACGAAGCCGCAAAACGCCACGGTATGGGCGGACTCGTAGCCGTTGGCATGGGATCATCGCGGAAACCCTGCATGGTCATCTTCACCCTCAACGGCGACCAAAAAGGGCAACATCCCATGCTGGTTGGAAAAGGAATCACCTTTGACACCGGAGGCATCTCACTCAAACCCGGTGCGAACATGGACGAAATGAAGTATGACATGGGTGGCTCTGCTACGGTGTTTGGAACCATGGAAGCCTTGGCATCCAGTGGCTACCCCGGTAAAGTCGTCGCCATCACCTGCATGGCAGAAAACATGCCCGCTGCCAACGCTCAGCGACCAGGCGATGTCATCACCACCCTTTCAGGCAAGACCATCGAGGTGCTCAACACCGACGCTGAAGGCCGATTGGTGCTTTCCGATGGACTTTGGAAGGCCGGTACGGACTACGAACCAGAATACATCGTGGACTTTGCAACCCTCACCGGCGCCTGTGTCGTTGCGCTCGGCCACGAAGCCACCGGCTTGTGGTCCAACGACGATGACTTCCGAACCCGCATCCACGAAGCTGGAAACGACGTGGGTGAACTCGCTTGGCCGATGCCTCTTCTCCCTGCCTTTGAGAAGGAGATGACAAGCTCAAAGATTGCCGACACCCGAAACCTTGGCGCTGGCCGCTGGGGTGGCGCCAACACGGCCGCTGCGTTCCTCAAGCAGTTCGTCCCCAACCGAGGGGAAGGCGATGACGCCGAACAGATCACCTGGGCTCACATGGACATCGCTGGAACCTACTGGGGCGCCAAGACCAACAAGATGGTCGGCCACGGCGCCACGGGCATCCACGTTCGAACCATGGTCCGATTGATCACCGGCGAGTGAGCACGCGTCCAATCCGTCCTTCGNCTGGCTTCAAATCAGGCAGACNTGGCGTTCAGCGGTGNCGNGATCTNCCATCGAGCCAACCGAGCAGCATGGCTCCNCCCATTGATTTCANTAGATTTATATGGGGTTGCGCNGTGGCAACTACATAACCGATGGTTTAGTAGTGGTGTGGGCGATGAGCGACGACTGGGAAGATGACCTGCTGGACAAGTTGGAAGAGATGCTCCGAAACATGGGCATGCCCATCAATCGCGAACAGCTCAANGGCTTCATGAACCAGTTCAAAGACCAATTTGACGCCCTCGGCATCAACCCCGAAAAAATCGCAAAGGGTGAGGTCAACTTCAATTTCGACATCTCTGACATCTCCAAGATGTTCAACGCCGGCACATCCATGGAAGACCTNNTCAAGAACCTTGGAATGGACATTAAAGTGGATGCAGCACCCGTTGAGATCGACCCATCAGCGCTTGAGAGCAACGATNAGGAGACCATGAAACTCCCNGCGGAGGACGTCTACCTTAACGGCTGGAACATGTCGGTCACCCTCGATTTCGCCCTGAAGGGAGACATTCAATCGGAGCAACTTGAAATTGAACTNATCAAGAACGGGTCGCAAATTGAAATCATGCGAACCACCCAACCAAAGCCACTGGCTTTGGTGGAACTTCCCCATCCCTGCGATGACGTGGTGGATTGGACCCTGAACAATGGCATTCTCGACATNACCCTGAAACTNACGCCACAAGGAAAGGCGTTGGAATCGGATGATGACGACACCCTCCCCGCCCCGGGAGAGGTGAGCATCGANCTCGGAGACGANGACGATGACGAAGACGACGGTGGCATCCCCATCTTTTGAAGGAAGTGAAAACAATGAGCAAAGTGATTGGAATTGACCTTGGAACAACAAACAGCTGCGTGGCCACCATCGAAAACGGTGAACCCGTGGTCATACCGAATGCAGAGGGCGCCCGAACCACNCCCTCGGTGGTCGCCTTTGCCAAAGACGGTGGTGAGCGCTTGATTGGTGTTACCGCCAAGCGACAAGCCGTCACCAACGCTGACCGGACCATGATTTCCGTCAAGCGGCACATGGGGACCAAGTGGACCACCGATGTGGACGAAACCACCTACACCCCTCAAGAAGTCTCGGCGTTCATCCTGCAGAAGTTGAAGGCCGACGCTGAGGCCTACCTCGGTCATGAAGTCAAGCAAGCGGTGATCACCTGCCCCGCCTACTTCACCGATGCTCAGCGAAAAGCGACAAAGGACGCTGGCCGCATCGCAGGCCTTGACGTCTTGCGCATCATCAACGAGCCAACCGCAGCCGCTCTGGCTTATGGTGTGGACAAAACACAGGACCAAACCATTCTCGTGTACGACTTGGGCGGTGGAACGTTTGACGTCTCTGTCCTGGAGATTTACGAAGTGGACGGTCAACCGCAAATTGAGGTCAAAGCCACCGCAGGAAACAACAAACTTGGAGGCGATGATTTCGATGAAAAGGTCATCGCTTGGATGGTGGCTGAATTCAAGAAAGAAACGGGCATTGACCTCTCAAAAGACAACCAAGCCATGTCACGACTCAAAGAAGCTGCTGAGAAAGCCAAGATTGAACTGTCTGGGACCCAACAAACGCAGATCAACCTCCCGTTCATCTCCATGGCTGACGGTCAACCGGTCCACATGGACCTCTCTCTTTCTCGGGCTAAATTCGAGGACCTCATCGCCAAACTGATCGAGAAGACAATGGTTCCCACTCGGCAAGCGATGAAAGATGCTGGACTCAAGAAAGGCGATGTAGACAAAGTGATTCTTGTTGGTGGTTCCACTCGCGTGCCCGCCGTCCAAGAAGCCGTTGAGAAGGAAGCCGGTAAACCGCCGTACAAAGGCATCAACCCCGACGAGGCAGTCGCCATGGGGGCAGCCCTTCAAGCCGGCATCATCTCTGGAGATGAAGGTGTTTCAGACATTCTTTTGCTCGACGTAACTCCATTGACGCTCGGCATTGAGACCCTCGGTGGCGTCATGACGACCATGATTGACCGCAACACCACCATTCCTGCCCGACGCTCGGAGATCTACTCAACCGCCTCCGACAACCAACCCGCTGTGGAAATTCATGTTCTGCAAGGCGAGCGAGAATTCGCCAAAGACAACGTGACGCTCGGCCAGTTCCAACTGGTTGGCATTCCTCCCGCCCCGAGGGGCGTTCCACAAATCGAAGTCACCTTCGACATCGATGCCAACGGCATCGTGAACGTGAGCGCCAAAGACATGGGCACCGGCAAGGAACAATCCATCAAGATTGAATCGGCCACCTCCCTCAGCGAGGATGAAATCCAAGACAAGATCGCTGAAGCCGAGAAATTCGCAGAGGAAGACCAGCGCCGCAAAGCCAAGGTCGAACTTCGAAACATGGCCGACCAGGTCGTGTACCAGACACGTCGCACCCTTGAGGAATCGGCCGATAAGTTGGACGAAAGTGATGTTGAACCTGTGAAGGCCCATCTTGACGAGCTCGAAAAGATGGTTCAAGACGACGATGGTAAACCAATTGACATCGATGCCATGGACGACGCTGCCATCCAAGCCAAGGTCAAGGAGATCGAGGAATCCATGCACGGCGTCTCCACGAAACTCTACGAAGCCGCTGCCGCCGAAATGGCTCAGCAGGAAAGTGGCGAAGACGGCGACATCAGCGTTGATGACGGCGTGGTTGACGCTGACTTCGAAGTGGTTGAAGACGAAGACTGAGCGAAGGCCGAAGCGTTGTTGAGCGCTTGGCTTATTGGGAAGCATTCGGTGGACTGACCATGAGCGAAGTCCCCATTCTCAAGGAGACGACGCGAACCACCGGTCGTGAGGCCCTTCGCAACAACATTACCGCAGCCATGGCGTTGGCCGGTGCGGTGCGAACCACGCTTGGCCCGCTTGGGCAAGACAAACTGCTCATTGACGACGAGGGCCGTACCATGGTCACCAACGATGGTGTGACCGTTCTGGAATCGGCCAAGGTTGAGCATCCTGTTGCAAAAATGCTGATCAACGCCTCCACCACTCAAGACCGCATCGCTCGCGACGGTACCACCAGTGCGGTGCTCCTGTCCGCAGAACTTCTCCAGAACGCATGGGAACTGGTGCTGCAGGGCGTTCATCCATCCGCCATTGCCAGAGGCTACCGCCACGCCGAAGAAGCGTGCCGCCAGCACTTTGAGAGCTTGGTCATTGAAGCTACGGAAGAACAGATGATGGCCGCTGCGACCACTTCTTTATCGGGAAAAATCCACAGCGCCATGCAGAACCATCTCGCCACCCTTGCCATCCAAGCCGCAAGGGCAGTCGTTGAAGAACGACCCGATGGCCGTGTCGCCGACCCAACCCGAGTGAAGATTCTAACCCAAACGGGTGGGAGCATGACCGATTCATCCCTTGTCACAGGTTTGGTCTTGGCCAAGAAACGAGTCACAGACCGCATGCCGAAGCAAATCCCATCAGGTAAAACCGCCCTGGTTGACGGAGGGATTGAACGCCGAGAAATGATGAGCAACATGAAGCTCAGCGTCGCCAATACAGGAGTTTTGGAAAGTTTCCGTCAACAAGAAAAGACGGTGCTGCTTGACCAAATTAATCACCTCGTTGACCTTGGTGTCACGCTTCTGGCCTGCAAGGAAGGCATCGATGACGATGTCCACGCTGCTTTGACTGAGGCCGGCATCCAAGCCTATCGGCGAGTGGCTCGCTCCGATTTGGACTTGCTCGCCAGAGGAACAAATGCGACCCTCAAAAACGATGTAAAGGGATTGACTGAAAGCGATCTTGGCGTGTTCATCTCCAGCAACAACGAGCGCTGGAATGGCGTCATGCATTGGATCGTTGAGACCGAAGAAGGGGGAGCAACGTTCATCGCAAAAGGATCAACCAATGAAACGGTGGGTGAAGTCGAGCGGTGTTTTGCCGATGCTCTCGGCGTGGCGTGCCAACTCCTCGAAGAACCCTATCTCCTCGCCGGTGGTGGAGCGACCCAAATCGCCCTTGCCCGGCACCTTCGTCGGTTTGCAGAGGGCTTCGCTGGCCGGGAACAGTTGGCCATCGAAGCATTTGCTGATGCCCTAGAAATCATCCCACGGACCTTGGCCCAGAATGCAGGACTTGACCCCTTGGATTCGCTGCTGCAAACCGTGGCTCAACAAACCACAAGCAACGACCCTTCCCCCCATCATATCGGTTTGAACATTGAACGCAAATCCCCCTCAAACATGGTGGACGATGGCGTGGTTGAACCCCTACGGATCACTCGTCAAGTCCTTGCGGGAGCCACCGAAGCAGCCCTTTCTGTTCTCCGAATCGACGATGTGCTTTGGGCAAAACAGGACCCGACGATTCCGGAACTCCCTCAAGAAGACTGACCTAACTCCCGTGCGTGAAACCGGCCATATATATACGGGACTTGCGAGCGAGGTGTGTGTCCGAAACGGCAAACACCCCTGTCGGCATTGACGATATTGCCATCCATTTCCCTCGTCTCTACATGGACATGAAGGACTTCGCAGACCTTCGGGGTGCCGATTACGGAAAGCTGAGCAAAGGCCTCGGATTGGAAGCCATGGCCATTCCTGACGTCCACGAAGACACCGCCACCATGGGCGCCATGGCCGTGATGCAACTCATCGACCGAAACGGGCTCGACCCGCGAACCATCGGCCGCATGTACTTGGGCACAGAATCAGCCCTCGACGGAGCCAAACCGACGGCGACCTACATCGTGGACATGTTGACCCAACGCTACGCCGAGCGGTTCGGGGATGATTGTTTCCAAACTTGTGATGTTGTCGACATGACCTTTGCCTGCATTGGAGCCGTGGACGCCCTCCACACCACCCTTGATTGGGTGGCCCGTTCCAACGAAACCGATGAACGCCTCGGCATCGTGATTTTTTCGGACAACGCCAAGTATGCCCTTGAATCCTCGGGAGAATACACCCAAGGCGCTGGTGGAGGAGCCCTGCTCATCCGCCGGCATCCTCGCCTTCTTGAAATTCCAGACTGCATCGGCGTCTCCACCACACCCGTTCATGATTTTTTCAAACCACGGCGCGAGGTCTCCATCCGCTCAGTGATTTCAAACGTCATCCAACTCGCTCAAGAAGCGGGCCAAACCGTCAAGAAAGGGCTGGTCGAGCGAATGATTCGGCACCTCCCAAAGTCCACGGTCAGGAAACTCGGAATTTTTGCCCACGGTGAGGAGAAGGTCAGCGTTCATCGAGACGACCCGGTCTTTGACGGACAATTTTCCAACTTGTGCTACCAAAACGCCGTGCGACAAGCCTTCTTTGACTTCAGCCAAAAAGCCGAGCGCGCTGGAAGAATTGAGCCCACAACCGACGACCCGTTCACAGAACAGTGGTCTCGCATCATCATGCACCTGCCTTATGCCTATCAGGCAAAACGCATGTTCCCCGACGTCTTCCGCCACGACAGAGAACACACGAAGATGTGGGAAGATGTCGTGGCCGCCATCGGCCCCATGCCCGAACGCCCTAAAGTGGAAAACAAGGAAACGTTGGCTGCATGGGAGCGTGAGAAAGATGCCTACCGCCGTCAAATCTCAAAAACACCTCAATACACCGAATTCCACGCCAGCCGCATCGAAAAAGGGCAACGTGCGAGCAGTTTAATCGGCAACCAATACACAGGATCGATATTCCTCGCCCTCATGTCCACGTTTGAGTCGGATTTGGAAGACAACACCAACCTTGACAACGCCATGCTTGGAATGTGTGGCTACGGTTCGGGTGCGAAAGCCAAGGTGTTTGAAGGAAAAGTCAACCCGCGATGGCGTGAGGTCGTGGCGACCTGGCGCCTTTTCGAACGCCTTGCTGGTCGCATGGCCATTGACCACGTCACGTATGAGAACCTCCACAAGGGAACCCAAGACAACAGCGTGATCGAGCCGAAAGGCGAATTCGCCTTGGTGGACATCGGAGAAGAGGGTGTCGAAGAAGGGGCCCGCCGCTACCGATGGATCAAAGCATGATTCAGTCCGACCCACACTGGTCGTCCTTCGCCTTGCGACGTTCCTTGGCCCTGCTCCCATGGTTCATTCGTTGGAAAGGCCATCCAACATCGCCCGAACCATGCTTCCAAGGTCGTACTCAGGCGCCCATCCCCATTCATTCCTCGCTTGAGACCCGTCGATGGAGTCCGGCCAAGAGTCAGCATATTGCTGGCGGACATCAGGAGAAAACTCGCATTCGAATCCATCAACCTCTTCGGCAATGGCCGTTGCAAGTTCCTTGGCCGTGAAGGAAGCGCATTCAAGGTTGTACCCCGCTCTTGACGACCCCAGAGCCTCACTTGGTGCGTCCATCAGCATCAAGGTGGCACGGATGGCATCGTCCATGTACATCATTGGAAGGCGAGTGTCTTCTCGAACAAAGCAATTGTAATGCCCAGCATCAAGAGCAGCATGGAAAATTTCCACGGCATAATCCGTGGTTCCCCCGCCTGCTGGGGCTTTGTAGGAAATGAGGCCGGGGTAGCGAATACCTCGCACGTCCACTCCAAATTTCTCCCACGATTCCATGGCCAAGTCTTCCCCTTCCACCTTCGTCTCTCCGTAAACCGTGGTTGGATTNAGNGCGGCGTCTTGCGGAGCATGTTTCGGAGCATCGGGACCAAACACAGCGATGGAGGAAGGGATAAACACCCTCAGAGAACAAGTTTTGGCGGCTTCTAAAACTGAGACCGTCCCTCCAACGTTGACNCGCCTGCAAAGCGCCGGATTTTTTTCTCCAGTGGCCGAAAGCAAAGCCGCCAAGTGGTAAATGGTCCCTACCCCATGGCTCATGCAGGTCTGAATGATGGCCTCGGTGTCCAGGACATCGAGGAGAAGAAATTGGCCATCATGCTCGAAATGAACACCATCGGCGTGACGGATATCGGAAGCAATCACGGCAGATGCACCGTGTTTTTTTCTCAAAGCATCAACAAGCTCGGTCCCAATTTGCCCCAGTGCGCCAGTGACCAAGATGTTGTCTCCTGGCGCACCCGACATGCCTCCGACTAATTCCGACGATACTTGAAACTAGAGTAGAGGCTTACTTGGTTCCCGTAGCCAATGTTGATATGATATGCGCGATAGCCATTTACCCCGTTGATGTTGCAATGAAGTACGTCGTGGTCAGCGGAGGAGTCCTTTCCGGCCTAGGAAAAGGGGTCACTGCAAGCAGCATCGGCGTCTTGCTCAAATCCGCCGGACTGCGGGTTACCTCCATCAAAATTGACCCTTACCTCAACAGCGATGCTGGAACGATGTCACCGTTCGAACACGGCGAAGTGTTCGTCCTCGATGACGGCGGAGAAGTTGACCTGGACCTCGGAAATTACGAACGCTTCCTCGACATCAACCTTTCAAAAGACAACAACCTGACCACGGGCAAAATCTACGCCAAGGTCATTGAAGCCGAACGACGCGGCGACTACCTCGGCAAGACGGTTCAAGTCATCCCCCACATCACCGACGCGGTCCAAGATTGGATCGAAGACGTCGCTGCCCGTCCCGCTGATGGGAGTGGGGAGACTCCCGATGCGTGCATCATTGAACTCGGAGGGACCGTCGGCGACATCGAATCCTCACCTTATGTTGAAGCCCTACGGCAATTCCAATTCAGAGTAGGCAGAGAAAACGTAACCTTCGTTCATGTCTCCCTTGTCCCTGTTTTGGGGCCTGTCGGAGAGCAGAAAACAAAGCCAACTCAGCACACGGTGAAAGAATTGCGAGGACTTGGCATCTCGCCTGACATCCTCGTTTGCCGTTCCTCTTCACCCCTCAACGACGAAACGCGCAACAAACTCGCCGCCTTCTGCCATGTCAAACCAGAGGCCGTGATGTCAACCCACGACGTGCCAAACATCTACCACGTGCCGCTCATGCTTCACGAGCAAGGATTGTGCGACATTTTGGACGTGGATTGCACGGCGACCAGTATTCTTGAAGAATGGACGGCCATGGCGCATCATCTCGACACCCTCACAGAAGAAGTTCACATCGCCATGGTTGGAAAGTACACCGACCTTTCCGATGCTTACCTGTCAGTTATCAAAAGCCTGCAGCATGCTGCCATGGCCGTGGACCGAAAGTTGGTCATTGATTGGATTGAGGCCAGTCACCTCGAGAAGAGTTGGGACGCGACAGAGCATGCTTCAGCTTGGAAATTGCTACGAAACGCCGATGGCGTCCTGGTTCCCGGTGGATTTGGAGACCGCGGGATTGAAGGCAAAATCCTCGCCGCCCACCATGCCCGTACCGAAAATGTACCTTACCTGGGCATCTGTTTGGGTTTGCAAATTGCCACCATCGAATTCTGTCGGAACGTGCTTGGCATGACCGGAGCAAACTCCACTGAATTCGAAGACAATCCCGAACATGCCGCGGTGGTGTTCATGCCAGAAATTTCCAAAACCCATCTTGGCGGCACCATGCGTTTGGGCAGCCGACCTACGCTCTGGCAGCACGAAGGTTCCATCATTCGCACGCTCTACGGCCCCGGTGAAGCGGTTGACGAGCGCCACCGCCATCGCTACGAAGTAAATCCTGATTTGATCGAACGCATTGAAGAGGCTGGATTGATTTTCGTTGGGAAAGACGACTCGGGGCAGCGGTGCGAAATCTTCGAACTCAATGGCCATCCGTATTACGTGGGTGTCCAATTCCACCCCGAATTCAAATCGCGCCCTGGAAAACCCAGCCCCCCCTTCCTCGGTCTGTTGAAAGCGGCCACGGGGCAACTTGACGGGTGAACCTTGAAGTCCACAGTGAGTCAATCCCTGTTTATGGCATCGCTTCCGGGTGGTAAGAGCGGCCTATTTGTTCTCCTTACCCTCGCTTGGTACTTTATTTTTCCAAACATGGTAACCTGCAACGAGGCAGAATTTACAGATTGTGAAGAAATCTTTAACCCTATTCTCGCCTTTTTTTGTGCCACTCCCCCACTGATCATCGCCGTGCTCCTCTACATATCAGCCAACGGAGAACGACCCAAGGTCGGCCTTGAAAACCCAAAGGTGAGCGAGGGGGGAGCCATGGCCGTGTCAAACGTGGCCACACATCATACTCAGCGCATCAAGCATATCGAACTCGCTGGAACTGCGATGACCATTGGTGGAATCACGTTTACGTTGGCCTATGGCCTCATGCTCTTGATTGGGATACTTTTCGGGTTGATGGCCGGGATGTGCGCCTTTGGAGGGTGCAATGGCCTCTTTGAGACTNCCGTTGACTGGCTCTCTTACGCCGACATGGTGATGAAAATTGGAATGGTCGTCTTTTTCATATCGGCCATCACGAAACTCGTGCTGGAATTCAATTTGGAAAAAGCAGACGGCACAGAAAAAATGCANCGACCACAGGAAGAACGCACGGATAAGGTCACAACCCCATGCCCATCGTGCGGGAAGAAATTGCGATTCCCAGCAGCCTACAGCGGCGAAGTTCAATGCCCCAGCTGTCAACACATCTTTGAAACTGGAAAAGGTTGAACGGACCTTTAGTCAGGTGAACCAAGCCAACTTTGGACCAAGTCGGGAAGCAATTCACCAGCCATTCCAAGGTGAACCTCATCAAAAAATTCCACGTTGAGGGGAGGCTCAGCGTTGACCAAGATGGTGCGGGCACCGTTGACTTGGGCGATGTGCACCAAGTCNGCGGCAGGATAAACATGGCCGGAACTCCCGACCACAATGAACACCTCACAGGCCTCAACTGCAGCATAAATCTCGTTCATGTGCATGGGCATTTCACCAAACCAAACGATGTCGGGCCGTACCCGTTGAGGTTCAGCACAGCAGTTACATTCCAGAAAATCCTCACCAAGGTCCGAATCCTCCATCCGACGTTCGTTTTGTCCTGAGGGCTCGCAACGAAGCGTTTCGAGACGCCCGTGCATGTGGATGACGTCCTCGCTGCCACCTCGTTCGTGCAAATCATCAACGTTCTGCGTGATGAGAACCATGTGGTCCAACCCCTCAGAGAGTTTGGCTAAGGCCCTGTGGGCAGGATTTGGTTCCACTTCGCTCAATTGACGGCGGCGTGCTTGGTAGAAGCGCCAAACCCGCTCCGGATCGGCTCGCCATGCCCGGGGTGTGGCCACATCCTCAATGCGATTATTTTCCCACAAGCCATCGTTGTCCCGAAACGTTCGAATCCCAGATTCGGCCGAAATGCCCGCTCCGGTCAGCACCACCACCCGTTTCCCTTGCATGATGATGCATCCCCATGACGCTATTTGAAGCAACATGAAGGAATCATGTGGCCGAAATTACACATTATCGGTTGAAGTTTGCAGAACAACCCTCAGAGTTCGGCCACACGGATGAGCCGCGTGGTTCGGAAGCCCTGAAGAATTTTNATGAATCGTTTTGTTTGAAATTCTGCGTCAAGGCTCTCTTCGCCCGTGTCGATGCGGACCGCCTCAAGTCCAATGAGTTTNGAGGGCGTGGCCACGCCCAAAATGTTGGCATGACCGATGAGACGAAGCACATCCGGAGAGAGTTGTAAATTTCCCCGTCCGATGAGAAATCCTTGACCACCCATGGGAGAAAGAAGCAGAAGAATGGGCCGTGGACCGTCGTCGTTCGTGTGAGCGCCGATGACCTCGATGAGCTTCTGTTCGTTGAGGTCGTGGTGGACGGTCTCGCCGTGTTGAACATCGATGCCAAGAAGGGTCAAGTCGAGGTCAAGGTGTTCGCCCATCCTACGAAGGGTGCCTCCGCTCCCCCAAACGATCATCAAATCCGGCTCATCTTCGACCAGCGTACTGACGTGATGAGCAAGTCCCTCGATGGTGTCTTCCTCGCTGACGCGCTCAACCTGTTCCTTGGCACCTTGCATGAAGCGAGGGGATGAAGGTGTCCATGCTTCGCCGTACATTCGGACCTTCCATTCGCCTTTGGCGTAGACCGTCTCGTCCAAATCCATCACTTCAGTGATGGCCGTTCGTAGGTCGCCAAGCGCAAAGGAGAGAGCNACTTCTGCGGCTGCTTTGGGCGTGGTGGCAAAACACCCTGAATGCATTTTCACGCCACCTGGGACGCCAATGAGCGCTGTTTTTTGCGCCGCTTCGCCCGCCGATTCAAGCGCGTTGACAATGTCTCGAGTGGTTCCATCGCCACCCGCATAGAGAATGGCCTCAACCCCTGCATCAAGCAGCTGTGCGACCAAACGAGCCGTGTCTTCGGGCGTGGTTGNCGATGGTGTTGAACCAATGGAAACAGCATGCATTGGTCCTTCGGAAGCCAGTTCTGGCAACCATGTGCCGCCCATTCGGCCATCCCATACCGTCAGTTTCAATTCAACGCCGGAACGGTTCAATGAGGAGCTTGCCAAGGCGACAAGATGGGAAAGGCATTGCTTCATTCGAGGACCTGCTCGGTCTTCTGCTCCAGCAGCACGCGCTTCTTCAGCCCGCCCGTCACTTCCTTTGAATCCCAATTTGCCCCCCAATCCGGCATCAGGATTGACGACGATGCCGAGGCGCATGACCATCGCTTGAGCCACTCCCTCAAATATCCCTGCTTCTCCAAAGATGGCCGAATGAGGNCATAAATGACCCCAGCCTTCATGAGGAGGGGTTGGAATGGTCCACCATGAAAGGGCCCCCCTCCACCGAGCCCAACCTCGACGATATCCTCGCACGGGATTTTGCAGAATTGAAGGTTGGCGAAGCGAAATTGGCGACACCAACACCCTCCAAGGAGCAAGAACCGAAACCTGAGCCGACCGCATCCCCNATTGCCTACAATCAGCGAATCGATGCCGTGGAGGACCGGGCTTCGTTTACGGTCAAGGCCCCTTCAACCAAAGCCGACGAACCAACATCTGAATCCCAGAAAACCACCAAACCGACCGTCCTCAAGGCCCCCAGTGCCCAGCCGGGAGACGACTTTGACGTTGATTGGTAGAACAACGGGTTCGAGACGTTGAAGAAGCGCGGGATTCATAGCAAAGGCGCAACCCCGTAGGGGTTGACGGAGTGCTGGGANCATGGCCATGATTGACATCACGTTGCCCGATGGTACGGTGAACGAGTACGCTGCTGGGATCACCTGTGGCGAAGTCATCACCGATGCCTTGGGGAAAAAACACGGGTGCGTTGCGGCGAAGGTGGATGGTTCGCANCGGGACTTGACCTCAACGTTGGACAAATCCTGCTCCGTGGTCGGCATCTCCTCACAAACCGATGAAGGAATGCACATCCTACGTCATTCAGCCGCTCACTTGTTGGCTCAGGCGGTGGTGGAATTGTATCCGAATGCCTTGCCCACCATCGGTCCAGCCATCGACCGCGGCTTTTACTATGATTTTGCGATGGAACCCATTGCCCAAAGCGACCTCAAAGCCATTGAGAAGAAAATGCAACAGCTGGCGCGTCAGAACCTCGCTGTGGAACGCGTTGAACTCGATCAAGCAAGCCTGCGTGAGCACTTTGAAACCAACCCATACAAACTTGAAATCATTGATGAACGCTTGGAAGCAGGGCATGGCTCCACCATCTACACGCAAGGAAACTGGTACGACCTCTGTCTTGGCCCGCACGTTGCGAGCACTTCGAAACTCATGCACTTTCGGCTCACTTCAGTCTCAACCGCGTACTGGCGAGGTGANCAAGACCGGGAGCAACTGGTGCGAATCTACGGTCTCGTTGAACCCTCCAAGGAAGCACTCAAAGCCACCCTCAACCGTTTGGAAGAAGCAAAAAAGCGAGACCATCGTAAACTCGGCAAAGATTTGCAACTCTTTCATATTGACGAAGAAGTAGGTCAAGGCCTCATTCTTTGGACGCCGCGTGGAGCCATCGTTCGCCAAGAGTTACAGGATTTTATTTCCCACCACCTCAAACGACAGGGGTATTCCCAAGTGTTCACACCGCACATTGGAAAACTGGACTTGTACAGGACATCGGGCCACTTCCCTTACTACCAAGATTCGCAATANCCGCCGCTGGTTGAACGTGAATTGATGAACAAGTTAGCCGATGAGGGGTGCACCTGTGGCGACCTGTCCAACATGATGAAATCGGGGGAGATTGATGGGTACATGCTCAAACCGATGAANTGCCCTCATCACGTCAAAATCTACGCTAGCCAAGCCCGTTCCTATCGGAACCTACCGCTCAGGCTCGCTGAATTCGGCACCGTCTACCGTTGGGAACAGTCCGGTGAGATCTCCGGTCTTACTCGAGTTCGNGGATTCACACAGGACGACGCGCACTTGTTCGTNACCGAAGATCAATTGGCCGANGAGGTGCTTGGATGCATTGAACTTGTTCAGATCATCTTCGACAAACTCGGCATGGAGGACTACCGTGTTCGAGTGGGACTGAGAGACCCGGATTCCTCGAAATATGTTGGAGACCCAAAACGATGGGATAAGGCGGAGGAAGCCTGCCGAGCAGCGGCAGAATCCCTGGGTGTTGCGTGGTCTGAAGAGGAAGGAGAAGCAGCATTTTACGGACCAAAAATTGACTTTGTGGTCAAAGACGTCATTGGGCGTGAATGGCAACTCGGAACGGTTCAAGTTGATTACAACCTCCCTGAGAGGTTTGATTTGACCTACAAAGGAAGCGATGGGGAGATGCACCGACCTGTGATGATTCATCGCGCCCCGTTCGGTTCAATGGAGCGCTTTGTTGGTGTCCTCATAGAGCACTTTGGTGGACGCTTCCCCACATGGCTTACACCAACCCAGTGCCACATCATTTCCATACGTGCGGAGCACAAAGCCTACGCTGGCAAGGTAGCCGAGGCTTTGAAGGCTGCAAATGTTCGGGTTGAGGTCGACGACTCCGACAACAACATCATGAAGAAAATTCGGAACCACAGAAAACTCCAACCCGCCTACCTGGTCATCCTCGGAGATGAAGAGCAAAAGAATGGGACGGTCAGTTTACGAGCACGAAACGGTGACCAAATCGCCGGTATCCCACTGGACGACTTCGTCTCGAACCTGGCCAAGGAGATCAGTGAAAAGGCCAGCCAACCATCGTTGGTTCCCCCCCCTTCCGAGTGAGACCACATGACATCACCGTCCATCATCGAAGGGTATTCCTCGGACATGGTCTTCCCGCTTTTGTTCGCCTTTCTGACGGCCTGGTTTTTTTGGCATAACGTCGTTCCACGCCAACTCATTGGCTTGCAAGTGGCTTTCCCAACCGGTGAGCGTAATTACGAAGTGCATCAGGTCACTTCTTCGGTTGATGACGTACGAATGCTCCTTTCAAGGAAAGGTACACGTTTTGGTGTGGTTTCCTACTTGATGGCTTTATCCGGAAGTTTGGTCTTGTTGTTTGAATTTCTCAACTTCCGAGCCGGGGGCTCGGATGGCTACCACGCTGCCTCGGTTGGATTTGCATTGATTCTCATCATCTTGCCAGCCATCGTCTCGACCGGAACATCGCTTGGAGCGCAAGTCATCCGACCGATTGGCGTGAGCCGTGCATCCTTGCAGAGCAATTCTACGCTTCGGAACATGTCGTACGTCGCTCTCTCCATCGCATGGCTGTTGCTGGCCGTTGGAGTGGGATTTGTCCTCTCCGCGGGGGAATTTTCTCAAACGACGCAATACAGCATGATTGCCCTGGTTGCCTTCAGTCCTGCAGTTCTGGCCTATGGGCGTATTCTTGGCTCATCTTGGCACGCGTTGAAACAATCCTCTGAGCAAATCGCCAAAGGTGGAGCGTCCCCTTTCCACAATCACCTGCCCAATGCACGACAACAATTCATCGCTCAAGTGGTTCATGTCAACCTCATCGCCATGCCGTTTGTCGCCGTAAATACCGTTCTTTCACTCGTGTTGCTGCTGTACAACCCCGACATGTTCGTTCATTCTGACCGGGTGCTGAACCTACCGGAATACCGCCCTCAATCCACCTACATGGAGGAAGGTGGATTGCTTGGTTTTGGCCTCATTGAACTGTTCTCCTACATCCCACAGGCCGGCATTCGCGTTCCGATTGTCACCACGCTCCTCCTCTTCCTTCTCCTCAACGTGGCCGCCATCGGATTCCTGTTTGTCTACGAAGTGGCTCGTATTCTCTTCCTCGACATTCAAGACATCTCAGGATGGGGTGGCATTCGCCTTGCAGACAGCCGCTTGCTTCGTGCTGAGCCAATCCAGCAAGCCAACGTTCTCAACTTCTGCTTCACGGGCTTTGCTGGCCAATCCATGCTCCTACTTGCCCTAGCGATGATCACCTTTTGGGATTCCAGTTTTCTCCCCCAAGGGGCTCAGTGTGGGGAGTGGGAAGCCGATATTTGCATGGTGCTCGAGAAAGACATGCTTGAACAATTAACGTGGATGTTGGCGTCNGGCGGGCAAGTCGCCTTCCTGTTCGTTTGGGCTTTTTCAAGAAAACGTTCAGCGCAGTTGGATGAGATCAACTTTGATGCGTCGATGGACGAAGACAGGACGCGACTGCGCGGCATGAGTGATATGATTTACCTCAAACAGCGGCCCACAAGTGAACTCTTAGCAAAGGATGATTGGAACACCGCCATCGAACGCTTTGAGTCCTCCACGCAAGACAGGGAAGCGACCCTCGTCGGTTTGGACATGATTCGCACCACGAAAGCGAAAATGCTTCTTCATGTTGGGTTGGGGCGGTGGGACGAAGCCGAAGAATTGGCTGTCGATTTACTGGCNCTTCAAGGTGGCCGCGATGCCCAAACGGCTCGTCTCGTGTTGTGTGCAGCAAGCCTGGCTCAGCGGGACTATCGAGAAGCTGTCCCGCGATTGGCGTTGCTGAACAACGACGACATTGAGGCTGTACGCCTGCGGTGGGTGGCNAGTTTACTCTGCGGCCAAGTGCATTTGGACCGAGAGGGTACATCGATGCTCAGTGTCGACCCGCTACGAAAAGACAACATTCGCATGATAAACCAGTTCCAATCTGGAGAAACCACGCTACGTTCCAGCCCCGTTCGCCAACCTGCTCAGCGGTCGATGTACCTCTCTGAAATCGCACGCATGCGGATGAACGGGCAGAGCGAGGAAGCCCTCAACCACCTGGAACGCACACTGGCCAACCTTGGTGATGAGGNATGGATACAGGGNCGTTTGGTGAGGGCTTTGCTCAATTTTGACGNTGGGCGAAGCCTTACCGCCATCAACACCGTGAAGGAACTGGCTTCTTCCGCCCCTCGTCATCCACANGTTCGGGCTGTTTTGCACCAACTCGCCGCACTGGGGAAAGCAAAACGCCCACCTTCAGAACCGACAAAGATTCGTTGGGTTTTGGAGGAAGAAACGGATTGGAAACGTTCGTGGAAGCAGCACAACGTGGCCATTCCTCCAGTGTTTGACTCAACGGAACTCAAACAACACGCCGTGAAAGCCAACGCATGGTCGCTCATGATGGGTGAAAAAGGAGTGGAGCATCATGCCNNAAAAAGAGCCTACANGGGGCTTGGGGACGAGGCACCGATTGGCCTCTTTACTCACCTCACTGGACTGACCATCACCATCGGCGGCATGCCGGTCGACCTTGGTCTTCCTGCTGGTATCGATTTGAAATCGGCCAAAAAGAACGGACTGCTCGACTTGTGATCAGATGCGTCTACGCAAGCGTTCCATCGCGGCGTCGGCCGAGCCAAGGAACTCAAGCGCTTCTTCGATTCGGGCAATCCCCAGGGACTCTTCTGCCCCAGCGATCGCTTCTTCACAGGCTCGACGGTCCTCATCCACAGCCTTGATGCTGGCGGCTTCGCATTGATTGCGTAACACGCCCCATTGCTGCGAGACGAAATCGTACAATTCACGGGCTTCCTCCATGGCATGCCCTTCCCGGTCAAGAGCGGAGGTCATCTGCTCCAGTAACATGCCGGCGTGGGACCATGACTTGTCATCGGCGGCTTGAACGATGTCAGCTAACTTCGCATCCCATGCCTCTCGGTCATCTCGGTCCGTGTAGCGTGCCCGGAGTTTCTTTTTCTGCTTGAGCGCCCGAAGAACATCGTCCATGGCCGCTCGCTCTCGTTCGACCGTTCGCACCACACCATCGGCCAGGCCGATCGCTTGGCTGGCGTTGCCTGAAGAGAGCGCGTTGGTCGCTTGGTCAAGTCGCGCTTCCATCTCAGATGTATCGAGTCCGTCACTTTGCGCAACGGTACGCTTGGCTTCTTCAATCGAGGCTTTTGCTCGCTCGAGGGCGTCATCATCGGCTTCCAATTGAGATGGGATAACGACGGCGAATTCATAGGCTTCCTTGGGTTGTTCCTTTGCCAGTTTTTCTTTCGCATCGCTTAACAATTCACGCAAATGAGCGACGCCAGAACCGTGTTTTCCATCCAAAGCCCGCGTCGCTTCAAGGATGACTGATTCCGCCTTTGCCCACCAAGCGATGACTTCAGAGGCCCTTTTCTTTGCTTGTCGGTAGAGTTGCTCGCCCTCNCGAAGTGAACCCAATTTGACCTCTCGTTCACCCATTTCATACGCTTTTCGTGGGCGTTTAACCGTGGGAGCGATCGCTTCCGCTTGGTCAACCGATTCCAGGGCATCTTGACGAATGATTTCAACGTCGTCGGCGAACGAAAGGGCTCGGTCCATGTCCTCCTCGCTCTCATCGAGCAGCCGCATCCCGTAGACTGGGTCAAGATGACCCTCTTCTTTGGCCGTGGTCAACAAACTAGCGGCTTGAGCCACGGCAGCCCCTTGTGCCTTTAGCTCAAGAAGCCGGGATTCCAGTTGGTCCAAGCGCATTCTGAAGGCCTTTCGTTCGACTTTTTGATCGTCCCCTACCGTCCATGAATAGACCGTATCCACGATGGCAAAAACACACACCAAACCCGCAAACCCGACAGGGAGCGTCGTGAACGAACCGCCGTTGCTCAAGGTGAGAGCGATGGCTGAAAGGGAACCAATCCCAGTCAAAATCGCCCGGTACCGCAGGACGCCAAAGTGGCCACGCATGGTCCGGTGAGACCATTGGCGACAGGTGACGCCTGCAAACATGATGAGCAGGCTACCGGCGGTGGTGGCGGCGATGGTTTGGTCAAGGCCGAGGGCCCCCAAACAGAGCAGAAGCGGCCAGGCAACGGTGCTCGCCGAGGCAGCTCGAGCACGTGCNGTTGCATCGTCAAGGGTCAAATCTTGGATGAATATGCCCCAGATCAACAACACCAAAGGTGCTCCAAAACTTGTCAGCACGACCCCGTCCCCGTTGATCAAACTGCGCAGNGAAGGCCAAGCAAGCCAAATCGCACAGAGCAGGAGCGTGAGCGCCGTGATGAGGGTCATGTTTTCGACGCGTTTGATGCGGCGTGAGCGTTCAGCCTCCACGGCTGCATCCGCATCCGCCCACGTCACCATGGTTTCTCCTCAACATCGTTCCTCCATAATCACTCCGATGGTATGTCCACCCAGACACATCAGGTCGAGATGAACCAGCGGGAATGTTCAAGGGTGTTATCGGGGTGTATNCATACCCGAGGGGACACCATGCCGGGACTCATTACCATGGATGATTTATCCAACGAAGAAATTCTAAGCATCCTCGACGATGCAGAACGCTTGCTTCCCGTGGCCAAAGGCGACCACTACCTCCCCTTGTTGCAAGGAAAAATCTTGGGCAACCTGTTCTTTGAACCAAGCACACGAACACGCATGTCGTTTGAAACCGCCATGAAGCGCCTTGGCGGCGATGTTGTGAACCTCGGTGATGTGAAAACCTCCTCGGTCGTGAAAGGCGAAACCCTCTTTGACACCATCCAAATGGTCGACGGATACACCGACATCATCGCCATGCGGCACCCACGCCAAGGGGCTGCACAATATGCACAAGATGCTGCCCGTGTCCCAATTCTCAATGGTGGCGATGGTGCAGGCCATCATCCAACACAAACCATGCTCGACCTCTTCACCATTCGCCAAGCTCACGGCCGTTTGGATGGTTTGAAAGTCATCCTTGCTGGCGACCTTCGCTACGGCCGCACCGTCCACTCGTTGAGCCATGCACTTACCCGGTTTGGGTGTGAACTGGTCTTTGCCAGTCCAGAATTGCTCAAGATGCCTCAAGACATCGTCGCTGATTTGAACGCCCACGGCGCCAACATCACCGAGACCGAGGACTTGTTGAGCACCATTGACACGGCGGACGTGGTCTACATGACTCGAATCCAAAAAGAGCGTTTTGCCGACGAAGACGAATACACCAAGGTTGCCGGAGCCTACAAACTCCATGCCTCAAACTTGGAAGGGTCCAAAGAAAGCATGATCATCATGCACCCGCTTCCTCGTGTTGACGAAATCCACCCGTCAGTCGACGCGACCCGCCATGCCCGATACTTCGAACAGGCGTTCAACGGCGTTGTGGCACGTATGTCGTTGCTATGTCGTCTTCTCAACGTTGAGGTCCCCGCCTCAATCGGAGGTGAGGCCTGATGTCCCAAGAACACAACATGCGCCGTGTAACGGCCATTCGAAACGGCACCGTGATCGACCACATTCCAGCCGGCCAATCCATGCGGGTACTGGAAATGCTTGGCATCGACAAAGGCACGTCCGTCCCGGTGTCCCTGGTCATGAACGTCCCATCAAAGAAAATGGGAACCAAAGACATCATCAAAGTTGAGGACCGAGAGTTAAACCAAAACGAGCTCAACCGCCTTGCCCTTGTGGCTCCAGATGCACACGTTGCCATCATTCGTGCCTACAGCGTGGCTGAAAAATTAAACATTGAACTCGGAGAAGAAATCGTCAACGTTGTCCGCTGCACGTTCTCAAACTGCATCACGGCTAACCTTCGCGAACCGCTTGCTCACCGATTGAAGGTGTACTCCCGTTCACCACTTGAGTTGCGTTGTCACTATTGTGGCCGCCCCCAAGACTTGGATGAACTGGCCAACAACGTCCTCTAATCATCGTCTACGCCGAGCAGGTCCCGCATGTCGCAGGCCTTGCATTGAGCGCCCGAACTTGGACTTCCACAACGAGGACAAGGTGTGGGCGGAGCGGGTCGCTGACCCTCGCCTCCCAAAGCAACGATTTGATCGCGCAGGCCTTTGATTTGATCCGCCATCCGAACGAGACCGTGCCGAGTTCCTGGCACGTCAGCTTCCATGTGGGCCACCATTTCACGGTGCCTCCATCGGAGTGCACCGCGCGCATTGGGGCATTCCTCGTGATGCATTGGCAATTCCTTGTGAAGCGCATAGAGGTGTATTTCCTGCTCGGGAACCCAGCGAAGGGGTACGATTCTCGGTGCGAGACCGTCGACCGGCGTCGCCGTATGGGGCGCTAAACGAAGGGTGCGTTCAATGTCGGCGTTGGCCATGTTCATCAACACGGTTTGAGCCATGTCGTCGAGGTTGTGCCCGAGAGCGATGACGTCTGCCCCAACTTTCTGGGCGAGGTGATTGATGCCCTGGCGCCTAAACACGCCGCAATAGGAGCAGGCCATGCGAGGAGCATCGTTGTCCTTCGCTATCACCATGGGAAGACGTTCGACCACCTCATCCATCTCGATGAAAGACAATTCGGGGTAGTTCACCACAAGGTGTTCTACACCGAGGCGTTCGCACAATGAAGCCGCACATTCAATGGAAGGTGGGCGGTAGCCTTCAATGCCCTCATCAACGGTTCCTGCCACGATGGTGACATCCCGGCGTTTGCCCACCAAATCGACAATGGCATCGAGGAGAACCGCTGAATCTTTCCCACCTGAAACAGCCACGAGGATCGTGGTGTGTTGCCCTTTTTTCAACGGAAGTTGGGCCCGGAGTTCCTTGCTGATTTTCTTTCGTACAGATTTAGCAAGATGTTTGCCGCAAAGAATTCGTCCAGAATACGCTTGTTCTACCACGGCAGGCTTGTCACACGAATCGCAGGTTGGGACGGTGAACAACTCCCCCGTCGCCTCTGCCCCCATGAGACCGCCTCGCCGGGCCTAAGGTTTCAATTCAGCGGCCTACAGGTTGGTCCGANGCGGTTGAGGGGNAATAAAATTTTCAATTNGNAATTTAATTTATCAATTGNNATTTTTTGCNAGAAGATTGACGAGTCGATGCTCAACGGAAGCAAGCGATTCCTGAAATTCAAAGCACTGGAAGCGATTGGCAGCCTCAACTTCGCATCTCGAATATCATCATTTGCAGTTGGAAAATGACAAAGGGTGCCCAAACCGGCAAAAACCACTGTCCAAGCGCAAAACTTCTTGAAGGCTACAGCGGTGTCAGCGAGATTGAGCAGCCATGCTACAGCGCTTGTTAGGAGAATTTCTCAAGGTCACCGGTGTCCACCAGGCCACCATGATTGATGACCGAGGAAAACTCATGTCAAGCGTAGCAGCCGAAGGCCAACTCCCCGCCATCCAAGAGGCAGTGGAACTGACCGTTGCCGCCCTTGATGTGGTTCAGGGCCACGAACATGGCGATCTGCAAGAGGTCTGGGTCGAGGGGGAAACATTGGCCTTTGTCGACATCCTCACGCCGTACCGTATCGTGATGCTCTCTGGAAAGGATGGCAACATTGCTCGCTGGCGCCACATGATGGATCATTTGCGCCCCCAACTGGCCACAACCCAAGAAATGTAGGTGAACGAACATGTTTGAATTACCCTCTGGAAAACCCGTGAATGAAGCCATAACGATGGAGGAAGGTGTTCTTCAACCGTTTGCCCACGGCGTCATTTCGACCTACGCCGGTCGACGAAAAACACCTGTCGGCCATCGATTGATTCGTGCTGGGCGCGTCGTGGGGTATCTCGCTGAATCGGACAAGAAGAACGTGCTCCTTGGAGGCAGCGAAGCCAAAACGGCCCTGGAAGGATTTGAGGCCGAACAAAAGGTTCGACATCTCGCATGGTCCTACTCCATTGGTGGGCTTGGCGCCCTTGCTGAATTGGTTCCAGAAGCCTTTGTCCATCAAGCTGACCGGCAAGGACTCAAATCCAGCACCAACGCAGTTGAGCGGCTGTTAGCCAGGGACCTATCGACCGTCATTCGCTCCCTTGCCGAGCACACCACCGTTCGAGGCGCCATGGCCATTGACAGTGGCATGCTCATCGACCACGTTGGTGATCTTCCCGGTTTAGGAGAAGAAGAACGCTTGGCCAGTGAACTTCACGAACTCATGAGTGGCATGGGTGGACAAGAATTGCACAACGGTTGGGGAATGAACGGACAGAGCCATTGGACCCTCCACACGGAGAGTGGCGCCTTGTTGCTCGCTCGGAGCGGGGAAATCTCCCTCGCGGTTTGGACGGAAAAAGACGCCAACCATGCACGTCTGCTGTCCTCTGCGTCCATTAGCCTTGAAGGTGAAATCGTGGCCGCAGGCGCCCACGGTGCCAAAATGCCGGAAGGATTCACCTTGCGAGACGGGCGAGGAGGACCAGACGCCGTTGTTTCAATGCTCAAAGCCGGCATGGAAGAGGAAGTCACCGGCCACATTCAATCGGGTTCTTCGAGCAAAGCGGTTTCATTGGTCATGTCCAGAGGCGTTCCTGTCGCCCTGTGGGCTCCTGCATTCGACACCGAGGCAGAGGCCATGATGGCCCTCACTGAATCGAAACGCAAGGTGAAGCTCATTCGATTCCCTGCTGGAACCATCGTCTCGGCCAAATCCGGAACCGTTGATTCCTTCTCAATCGCTGGTTTTATCGAATCTTTGTCCACCATACGCACACGCTCTGAAGCGCGTCAGGCCTCGCTGAAGGCCTTGTTGGACGACATGCTTGGCTTCGAAGCCGGTTTGGAAACGCTCCAACAGGCTCGGACGAAAATGAAGTTCAAATCCGATGGTGCCGACATCGCCGAACCGCTTCCAATCATGCGAGACGAAGCCGTCAGTGCCGTTGACGCCGGTTTGCGCAGAAAGTTGGAAAAAGCAGAGCAATCCGTTGACGAATTGAACAAAGAAAAGTCCGTTTTGGAAACCCGTGTAAAGGCGTTGGAGAAGAAGAAGGAAGCCGCACAAATCGTGGCAAGGGAAGCCTCTGAATCGCGCCAGGAAAACACCACAGCTCTTGAGGGAGCCCACGCCCAACTCAACACGATGCAAGTCGACCTTGCACAAGCTCGTGCTCAATGGGAGGAAGCGGAATCACGAGCCGAACGATTGGTTCGCCGTGTGAACGAACTTGAGCATCAGGTCAGCCAGCGAGCAGCAGAGTTAGCCAAAGCCATTGGAGAAGCTGAAAGCAGTTCGGAGCTTCAAGCCATGATTGAGGAACTTTCCCTCAAAGAAGCAGAATTGCAAGCGAACCTCGCCGAAGGAAGTGAACGTCTTGACACGATTCGAAAGCAAAGCGATGACGAGGAGCGCCGCCTTCGCGTCCTCAGCGAACAGGTGAACACCAGTCGCGAGCGACACGCACGAGCCCAAGCCGATTTGATTGGTGTTCAGGAGCAAGTCCATGTCAGCAACCTTGAGCTGGAGTCGGTAAGAACCGAGGAAAAGCATGCCCGTCAACGAACCGAAGAAGACCGGTTGCGACGGTCTGAGGATGAGGCTCGTCGTTCCAACATCCAAGCCGAATTGCGTGAATTGATGGATGAACGCCGCCAGGTTCTGCGGGAACTGGGTGACCTCGGTGCTCGCCGAGGGCATGCAGAGGCTGAATTGTCAACCTTGGTGGACAAAGCCACCGCTCTGGCCGGAGCTCATGAAGAAGCCCTGGCCGACATCCAAGAAGCCGAACGGCTTCGTGCACGCCTCGCCGAAGAACCGCTGGCTCAGGCACTGCTCGATGACAACAACACCTTCCAGGGACTTGGTCCTGTGCTTGAGCGCCTTGAGCATGCACGAAGTCTTGGCTATTCTGTCACGATGTTGGACCGTGCCGTTGAACGTGCCCTCCAAGTCATTCAAGGGACTGTGGACCATGTCGCTGCAACGCCCCGGCACCTCCTTTCGTCGGAAGTCATGACGCTCCTGGAACGCCAGGTACCCCAAACGGCTGGTGCTGTTCGAGGCCTCGCCCGCTGGTCGGTCCAACAACGCCTCGAGCAACAACTGGGTGAAACCGTCAACCACGTTGTGATTGATTTGGAGCATTTGCTTGAGGATTATGACCGCTCCATCACCATGCTGCGCCGAATCCGAAACGTCCTCGAGCAGGTCGAACGCCTGGGTGCACCTTCCCATGAAGTGCACGCCCTCATGGCCAACTGTCAGCGCCCTGAAGCGCTACCGAGCCTCGCCATGGGCACGCGTAAACTCATCCAAGTTGCGCTGGACGACATCTATTTGGAAGCCGATCAACGGGACGCTGGTGAAGCCATTGGATTGGAGGAAACCGCTCGTGTGCTTGAGGAGCTTATCACGCAGCTCGATGCCTCAGGATTGACCGATGGCCGCCCAAGGGGCTCAATGTGGGACTTCCAACGGGATGGCCTGTTGCCCTTCGAGCGAGAATCAATTCCAGCGGAACAACGCATACCGGTGAACGAAGCCATGCTNAATGATTTGGAACCGCATCTGGTCCAAGGAGAAGCGGTGGTAAGCACCGAAGTGGGCCAAACTGAATCCGTTGACGATGAAGGTTGGTCGCCCTTGCCNCCACCTTCCGAAAACGTACCTGATGGACCCGGAGAAGTTGAGCAGACCGTCGCCTCTGACCCCATGGCGGCCCTTGACGATGAGCGAGCCATGCTTGAGGCTGAACTGGCCCGGCTTGATGCTGAACGAAGCCATCGGATTTCTCACACACCAGCCTCTGCTCCCAAAGGAGCTGATTCGGCGTTGGCCGACCTTGAGTCTCGACTTTCAGACATTGAATTTTGATGATTGTCATGTCGGATGAAGCAACAACGCTGATGGGTCGGGAAGAACGAGAAGGTTCAGCCTACCCTTTGTGGATTGAACGCCTGCTTCTTCTTGGTGGCGTGGTTGTGTTTGCGTTGTTTCGTTCAGATGTTTTGGCCAGCGTTGACCATACCATTGGCGGCGTTGTCGTAACCTACATCGTGTTCCCGATGGCGCTGTTGGCGGGCATCGAACTCCTTGGAAGGATGCTGCAACGCTCCATGGGCTCATAGTTGCGTGAAATCTTTGGTTTCAGGCTCAGGTGGCAAACGGTTGGTTCGGGATTGAATGAAGCCGATGACACGCTGCCAAGGGATAAAGAACCGCAAAACAGCCATGATGCTGAGGAACAAAAGGGCAGAAATCACCAGGCCATAGGTGAGGGTCAACTCAATGGATTCCGAAACTTGCCCCGCCCATTGACTTCCGGTGGTGTCTGAAACAATGGTGAGCAGCACCTTGTGGAAGCCAAGAGCCACCATGGTTGCAAGGCCTGTCAGCCCCAAAAACAGGAAGGTATGGCGAAGATGGGTGTTCAGCACATTGTCCATTTGACGTACATACTCAGGGTCTCGCTTGCAGGATTCGGGAAGGCGGAAGGCGTACTCAAGGTTGCGAATCACACCGTAGCTGGCCTCTTGGAAAACCATGATGAGAACGGCGATGAGAATCAAATTAAATTGCTCCTGTGTGACCAATTTGAGGCCAAACAATCCAATGGTGGGATCCGATGTTTGGCTTTCCAGTGTAGCAAGCGTTCCTCCATAGGAACCCAGTTGTGCTTTGATGAGAGGGAAGGTCAGAATGGCGTGAATGCCAAGGAACAGGAGCGTGAACCCGATGGCCCAAGCGATGGAACGACGAGAGAGTCCCCAAATTCCACGGGTTCCCATGATCACTGGGAGGAGGTAAATGAACAGAATCAGGAGCGACATGATCATCAACAACGGCCACTGCAACGTCTCAAGTTCACCATTGGTGGGCAACCTCAGTTCGAAGGAAAACAGCATACCTGCAAACCAAGACAGAACCAAACGGCCAACGAGCAGGACGATGAGACCGACAATGAATCCGAGTTTGATGCGTTGCTGAACCTTTGGAGATTGGAAGGCGATGAAGGCCATGATGCCGCCAAGGCCCAGGCCAAGCACAAGGGGGACAAAGAAACGNCCCAAGCCACTTCGCCCTTCACCCGTCAGCCAATCCCCGAGGGGGAGCTGGTCGGAGATCAAGAGTTCAATGGAATCGAACAAGATGGTGTGGTCAATGGAGCCGACCACGTAGGTGGACACCACTTCAAGGTACATCCCGAGAAGGGCGACGGTTGCGACCACTTGGAGAGCGATGATTTGCCATTGCCGCCGCAGCATCTTCAGATGCAGGGTGCGAGGTTTGGCCACGCCATCGAGGTAAACATCCGACTGAAGACCGACTTCACCTGCCATCTCAGTACCCCCTTACCTGCATCAATGCCTGGGACAAATCCATGTCGGGCATCCAATCAATGACCTGTGCGCCAGAGCCAGCCAGCGTGGTGAGGCGGTTTTGGCGCTCCAACTTGAGCACCTCGTACGACATGCGAGGAATGCGACTAACGAGGCGTTCAAAGTCAACGCTTGAAGGAGAGAGCACCGTCACTTCGTGCCCTCGTCCGACCAAGTCCCTCACCGCTGCAGGCACGGTACCGTCGCCTTCACATGAGGAGATGATGAACACCGGGCTACCTCGGCTGAATCGCCCGCTCAGTGAGTTGGTGACCGCTTGAAGAGGCATGGCACCTTTTGGACGAACGCCAGCAAGCGCACTCAGGATTTTGAAATACTGCTTGTCGCCCGTATCGGGAGGCAAGTAGGCGAGTTTCTCATCATAGATGGCCAAGGCGACCGAATCGCGACGCTTGAGGAAAAAGGCAGCAAGGCTGGCTGCAGAAACCGTTCCCATTTCGAGTGGATTCTTCAGGACCGTGCCAATACGGGCTAAATCTCGGCTATCAAGGATGAGGTAGAGGTCGGTGACGGCGTCCCTGCACTTTTCGTTCACCATCAGGTCGCCGGTACGAGCGAAGGCCTTCCAATTGATGTTCTTGAAAGGGTCGCCAGGAACGTATTCCCTGAGTGAATAGAATTCAGACCCTTGCCCGGGAGTCCGCAGGGTGGTGGCACCCGTGTACATTTTTGGGGTTCGGCTTCGAAGGAAGGCCTCTTCGATGTCCTTGATTTGAGGGAAAATGACGATGTCGCTGTGATGGTCCACGTACATTTCGTCAACACCGAGGTTGAACGTGTTACGAGCACGAAGCGAAACAGGTCCAATGGAATAATGCCCACGCAAGGGGCAACGAAGGACGTACCGAATTCGAGCACTCTCTCCGGGTTTGAGGTTGAGTTGCATCTGATTGAGGCCGCTTCGGAGTTTCATCTCGTGCGGAATGTTGTCGTAGATGTCCAACATCTGGGTCTTTCGATTGCTCCGGTTCGTCACCAACAATTCGACATAGAGGTCATCGCCTTTGTACAAATTGTCGGCTGAGAGCGTGCGCTGAACTTCCACATCGCCGTGGCCAGAAATCCATGAATTCACCACAATAAAGGCGATGAGACTCAACCCGAGGATCATCATTTGCTGGTTTGAAATCATCATTCCGATGAGCACCAGCGCAATCCCGCCGGTGAAGGTGAAGGCTGCCTTACGAGTCCACATCTTCTCACCTCACTGGCGCCCCCACGCTTTGATGCGCTTGACCAGCGCTACCGTCTGTTCCAATGTGTACTTGTTGCTGGATTCAACAGCGAATTTTGCCAGAACAGGGTCGCTGATCATCGCCACCAACTCATTGGCTTGCATCGCTTGGAATTCTTCTCGATTCAAGCCATTTTGATTGCGAACCTTGGAGAGGAAGACCTGCCGAATTTTTTCCACTTTGGAATAGTAGGCATACCGATTGGCATCTCCGAAGCCGTAGTAGATGATGCTGAAGACGTGTCGCCAAGGTTCAGGGTCCCGCTTCTTGATGAGAACGGCCTCAAAGGTGATGAACAAAATGAGGAAAAGAAGGAGCATGGCCAAACCTTCGCCTGTAAAGTACACCAACAAGAAGTACACTGTGTTGTAGGAGTCCGCAGCCAAGGCACTTTGCGGATGCCGAGATTCGTCAAAGATGACCATGGCGTTTTCGGCCGGTTCTCCAACTTCGTCAATCCGTTCGCTCATGAGTGCCTCAGCAATGAAGTCAAGGGCCCACTTTCGGTTGTCATTGGCGGGCATCATCGTATCGGTTGGACCGTACTTGCCCTCGTTGAAGCCTTCGTAGTCATACATGGCGTTGATGAGGGCTGAACCATCGGAAACGAACATGATTCGCCCTCCATCACTGGGTGAGCAACTGGCGCGAGCGCACACCTCGATACTGAGGTTGAATTGTCCCCATCGGTCTGGGGTTTCTGGAGTGATTTCGTTGCCGACCCAAATCTCACCATCGCCGTTCACGTCGACGGTGGCTTCGTTGCTCGTGAGCGCCCGAACGGCCACTTCTGAAAGCGGGCCACGAACACCGGGAATGACTTCCAATCCAGTGATGTTGTTGAGCAGCACCTGGTAGGTTCCGTTGTAATCCACTCGTCCGTTGATCATGTGTTGCTCGCAAAGCGTCGCCTCACCCGGGCCGAAGGTTTGTTCATCAAGTTTTGAGCATGGGTGTTCTCCATCTCCACCCACCTTTGCCCACCGTTCATGGCTGGAGAGCGTGGACGGGTCGAGTTGTGTACCGTTCATCCCACAAGGGTTGCTTTGAATGCACATCCAGATGTAATTGAAGTCAAGTTCCGTTGCGTAGGTTGTGTCGAAGACCTGCTCACCTGTGTAGCGAATTCCAAAAGCTTCTGCGATGGTGTTGGCGTATCCATAATCCTCGAAGACCATCGCAGTGCCGCCCGCCTCAACGAATTCCACAATGGCGTTGATTTCGGAGGGAGAAAACCCATTTCCAGAGGCGATGGTGATGAAGCCATCGTCATCAAACTGTGGCAAGGAGAGCGTATCACGTTCAACTCCAGCCAGGACATAGGTGGTGTTTCTTGGGTCCTCGATGTCGGCGAGGAGAAGTGGGCTGCTAACCAACGATCGAGTTTCAATGCCCATGGATTTGATGTCGTCCCGGAACGCTGACATGTCGTTCCAGTCATCATCGTAGGCGGAGAGTTGGTCGGTCGCACTCAAGTTAATGAAATTCAAAAGGATGGTACTCAGCAAGATCAGCATGACCGCCCAAAACGAGGCCTGAAGGGCAACCCTTCGAGCATTGAAATTGGCGGGGAGACCGAGCATACAAATCACGCGGGAGGATTCCCAACCCAAACACGCCCCCTACTGACTTTAGAAGGTTGTCCACCCCAGTTGAGAAAATGCTCACGCGTGCTTCGTTTCTCATCACACGTTGAGGTGGATGTTTTCAGCGATTCGAGCAACGGCCGTACCGGGGATTTTGACGGTGTTTCCAGTGTGTTCAAACGGAAGCGCCGAGGCGTTGATGGAAGCGTTCACCTCCACAAGCAATTCACTGATAAGCCCGGTGTTGAGGTCAAAACTGAGGTCGACGAGGGAGCCCATCACGGCGCCGGTACGGTCCACCACCGAATTTCCGAGGATTTCACGACCGAATATCGCCATGTGTTCCGGCTCCTTGTTCCAGTTGGTGGACTGGAATCCCTTGAATGCGTCGGTGTAGAACCATCACATGGTTTCAATGCCGCGGCTGAAATCTCGGTTTCGCTTGATGTTGGTCAAACCTGAGGTCAAACGGGTCTCCATCTTCTGGTAATACTCCAGCATGTCAGGGGTGACGGTTGGTCGAACGCGAGAGATGGCCTCTTCAAAGTGGGATTTCGTGACCTTCTTTTTGCCAGCCCGCATGCAGATAAGCGCAGCTTCTCGGCACACTGCCTCGATGTCGGCACCTGTAAAACCGTCCAAGCCGGTCAAAATATCCTTGAACGAAAATTTGCTCAGCGGCATTCCCTCGCTGTGGATTCGGAAGATGGCTTCTCGAGCGCCTGCATCGGGCGGAGGTACGTGGAGCACACGCTCGAATCGCCCGCTTCGCAAAAGAGCGGGGTCAATCATCTCAGGCCGGTTGGTGGCCGCAACAACGATGACGCCGTCCAGGGATTCAACCCCATCCATGCTGGCGAGGAGTTGATTCACCACTCGGTTGCCTACATCGCTGCCTTCTGAAGCGCTTCCACCGCTTCGCATTGAGGCAATGGACTCGAACTCATCGAGGAAAATGATGGAGGGCGAAGATTGCTTGGCCTTCTTGAAAATTTCACGGATGGCGCGTTCGGATTCACCCACCCATTTTGAAATCATTTCAGGGCCCTTAATGCTGATGAAGTTCGCTTGCGCTTCGTTGGCGATGGCCTTGGCCAGCAAGGTCTTTCCAGTTCCTGGTGCCCCGAACAACACAATCCCGCGAGGAGGTTTTATGCCAAAGTGTTCGAAGAGTTCTGGCTTTGTAAGTGGCCATTCCACGGACTCCTTCAAACGGTCTTTGACCTCCAGCAATCCACCGACTTCGTCCCATCCAACTTCGGGGACTTCAACGTAGATTTCACGGAGTGCTGACGGTTCGATGTCCCGTATGGCTTCCTTGAAGTCATCCATGCAGACTTCCATTTTCTCAAGAACTTCGGGTGGAAGCGTTTCCTCCTCGAGGTCAATTTCTGGAAGGTAGCGTCGGAGTGCCCGCATGGCCGCTTCACGAACCAAGGCGGCCAAGTCTGCGCCAACAAACCCATAGGTGTTGTCAAGGACCCAAGCGATGTCAAAATCATCCGCAATGGGCATTTGGCGGGTGTGGACGTCCATGATTTCGCTTCGGCCTTCTCGGTCGGGAACACCGATTTCGATTTCTCGGTCAAAGCGACCTGGTCGACGAAGAGCTGGGTCAAGGGCGTCCCTGCGGTTGGTGGCGCCGATGACGACCACGTTGTCGCGGCCATGCATACCGTCCATCAACGTCAACATCTGGGCGACCACGCGCCGTTCGACTTCCCCGGTTACGTCCTCACGCTTCGGGCAAATGGAGTCGATCTCGTCAATGAAAACGATGGCGGGGGCATTTTCAGCTGCCTCGTCGAAGATTTCACGAAGTTGTTTCTCGGATTCACCGTAATACTTTGAGATAATTTCAGGGCCGTTGATGCTCTTGAAGTGGGCATTCGTCTCAGTAGCGACCGCTTTTGCAATCATCGTTTTCCCCGTGCCGGGTGGGCCGTGAAGCAGCACGCCTTTGGGAGGGTCGATGCCGAGACGGCGAAACAATTCTGGATGCTTCAGCGGGAGTTCAATCATCTCGCGAACCTTTTGCAATTGTTGACCAATGCCACCGACGTCCTCGTAGGTGATGCCTTCGGATTGCCCAACGTCCTCTTCGGCAACGGCCTCGTCTTTGATGACGATCTCGGTGTCGGTGGTCACCACTACGATGCCTTTTGGCACGGTTTGGACGACGGCAAATGGAAGCGCTTCAGCAAAGAGCGTCATACCGGGGATAAATATCCTGTCGCCGGCAACCACGGGTCGCTTGGCTAAGCCTCGCTTTGCGAAACCTTCGATTCCAGGCCCGAACTTGACTTTCTGCTTGTTGGCCATGACTGGAGAGATGGTGAGTTTTGTGCAAGTTTTGGCCTCAACCTTACGGACGGTGACGCGATCGCCAAGGCTAACACCTGCGTTTTTTCTGATGATGCCGTCCATGCGGATGATGTCCATTTTCGCATCTTCGGGACGGCTTCGCCAATAAATGGCAGCGGTGGAGCGTTCTTCCCCGCTTATTTCCACAAAATCGCCTGGCTTGAGTGCCAAGCCCATTTCGGATGAGATTCGGGCTCTGCCAAAGCCGACGTCGGAGGGAATGGCTTTGGATACGCGCAATTCAATGGTGTCGTCTTTGTCTGCCATGTGTCTCCCTCTCTTACGAATCAACCATTTACGGTATATAATGAAATTCAACCGGGCCTTAGGTCTGTCCGCAGACGTGTCTACGGATGGGCCACTATAAACCCAAGCCCGAGGGTCTTTCAACCACGGATGGAGATGGAAACCTTCCTTCCATCACATTGAAGAGACGGGTCAAGGTCGCCGAAGACATGGTTCACGTTCTCGAAACCGGCTTGGAATACATGGAAATCAACAACCCAACAGGCAAACCTGCCGTGCGCGGGTACAACATCATCAACGGACAATTGACTTCAGCCAGCGACAAAGGAACGTTCTCCTCAAGCAATCCCGCTCACCTTGCCGATTGTCTAGGAGAATTCCCGTTGTCAACCCGGGACGACGTCCACGAAGCCCTCCACGCCGCTCGCGCCGCCTTCCCTGGATGGGCAGCAACTCCTGCTCCCACCCGTGGTCAAATCATCGGAAACATGGGACGCTTGCTCATGGAGCACAAAGACGCCCTTGTGGCGCTCGAGACTCGAGAGATTGGGAAGACCCTCAAAGAATCGGGTGGTGAAATTCAAGAAGCCATTGACACGTGTTTGTTTTTCCAGTCCGAGGGACGGCGCCTTTACGGTCAAACCGTCAATTCTGAACTGCCCGACAAAGAGCTGTTCACCTACCGCCGCCCGTTGGGCGTTTGTGGCATCATCAATGCCTGCAACTTCCCATCGGCCGTGCCATTCTGGAAGATGATCCCCGCTATCATGTGCGGTAACACCTGCGTTTGGAAGAGCCCCCAAGACGCTCCGTTACTCTCCTTTGCGCTCGCTCGCATCATGCACGAAGCCGGTCTACCCGATGGCGTCATCAACCTCGTCCACGGAAAAGGAAGCGGTGCAGGACAATACCTCGTCGATGCTGTTGACGAGGGTTTGGTCAACAAGATCTCCTTTACCGGTTCGACCGGCGTTGGGAAAATGATCGGCGAAGTTTGCGGACGCAACCTGGTGTCCTGTTCGCTTGAATTGGGCGGCAAGAACCCGCTCGTCGTCATGCCATCAGCCGACCTCAACAACGCCGTTGAAGGCGCCTACTGGGGCGCCTTTGGTACGGCTGGTCAGCGATGCACAAGCCTTGGGAACCTCATTCTTCACGAAGACATTTATGACGAATTCATGGAACGGTTCATGGAGAAGGTCAAATCCACCCGCATCGGTAATTCTCTGGTTCACAAGGATGTCCTTTACGGTCCCATGCTCTCGGAGAAATACGCCAAAGATTTCCTTGTTGGCCTCGAGATGGCCAAAGCCAGCGGCGCCACGCAACTTTGGGGCGAAGGACCCATTACGCCGGACAGCGCACCAGATAACTTCCTCGGCGATGCCAACGAAGGCGTCTTCATGTGGCCGCACGTGTTTGCTGATGTCACCGAAGACATGGAGTGCTTCCACGAAGAGATTTTCGGACCCGTCGTCACCGTCGTGAAGGCCAAGGATTTCGACCACGCGCTCCACTTGGCCAACGCCAGCCCCTATGGATTGTCGTCAGCCATTTACACCAACGANCGACTGGAAGCATACCGCTACAAAACCGGNATCAAAGCGGGCATGACNGGCATCAACAACTCAACGACTGGAGCAGAAGCCCACCTGCCGTTTGGCGGCGTCAAGGGCTCGGGCAACGGCACCCGTGAATCGGGTATTTGGGTCATTGAAGCCTACTCGTATTGGCACGCTGTCAACGACGAGTTGTCAGGAAAACTGCAACTGGCCCAAATGGACGTTGACGAGATTGAAATGATCGAGGCCGAAGTGAATTGGTCGGAATTGGCCTGATTTTCTTCCAAAACCGCTCTGCGGCTCAATGGTGAACCTCAAAGACCCTGCGCCACTCGGATAGCATGTTCCCGTNAGGGAACAGGGGGAAATTGCATGGGTGAAGGCATAAAACTCCCCGTCCTGAACGGACTGGGGCGCACGAACCGAATCGATAACTGGTGGAGCCAGCCGGTGNCCATGGGAACCGGCTTNACCGCTGCCCTCATCTACACCTTCTGGCGGTTGTTTTTCTACGACGCCGACATTTCCTACAAGCTCCATGGGAGCACCGTGATGTCACCCATCTTCTCGCCCAACGTTCTCGAGTGGGACTTGTTCGGCCTTTCAGCGTGGAACCATCCCGAATGGGTCAACGCCGCCATTCTCGTCCTCTGGATTCCCTTTGGATTCCGAGGCACTTGCTACTACATGCGCCGCGTCTACTACCGCACGTTCTTTGCCAGCCCAACGGCGTGTTGGGTGGATGAACCAGACATCAACAAAGCGATTGGCTACCAAGGGGAGCGAAGGATGTTCCTCTTCAACAATCTTCACCGCTACTTCCTCTATGCAGCCATGGTGATTATTCTCATCAAATGGTGGGATGTAACCCACACCATGCACTTTCATTCCGCTGCGCATGAGGGCTATGGCCTCTCCATCGGAACCTTCGTGATGGGCATTGAAGCCTTCCTCCTCACCATGTACGTCACCTCCTGCCACGCCCTCCGTCACCTTGCTGGAGGCATGTTGGACCGCTGGACGTCAAGCATCAGCCGTGTCCGTGGTGTGCTCTTTGGGAAGATTAGCATTGCCAATCGCTCCCACGGNTTTTGGTTTTGGACATCACTAACCTTTGTATTCCTCGGCGACATCTGGGTGTTACTGGTCGCAGAAGGGCGGGTCAACGACATGGTGCTTCTTGTCATTTGAGGTGAGACAATGAACGAGAACATTACCAACCACGAATACGATGTGATCATCATCGGTGCAGGCGGTGCAGGTTTGCGAGCCGCCATTGAAAGCGCCCGAAGCGGTGCAAAAACGGCCATCATCACCAAATCCTTGCTCGGCAAAGCNCACACGGTCATGGCTGAAGGCGGCTGTGCAGCCGCCCTAACAAACGCTGACCCAAGGGATGGCTGGAAGGTTCATTTCCACGACACCATGAAAGGAAGCAAATGGCTTGCGAACTGGCGAATGGCAGAATACCACGCCAAGGAAGCACCTGACCGTGTTCGAGAATTGGAACAATGGGGCGCTGTGTTCGACCGCACTCGCAAAAACCTCATCAACCAGCGAAATTTTGGAGGGCACACCTTCCCCCGCCTCGCTCACGTTGGCGATGCAACCGGACTCGAAATCATTCGTACCCTGCAAGAAAGAGGCATTCACGAAGGCATTGACATCTTCATGGAATACACCGTTCGCACCCTCCTCAAGGAAGGTGACCGAGTCACAGGTTGCGTAGCCTATACCCGGGTAGAGGGAGACATTCACGCCTTTTCCGCCAAGTCCGTNGTCTTGGCAACCGGCGGCATCACGCGATGCTGGTCGGTCTGTTCAGGCTCTTGGGAATACACCGGAGACGGTCATGCCCTGGCGCTTTGGGCAGGAGCGGAACTCCGAGACATGGAATTCGTCCAGTTTCACCCAACCGGCATGGTGTGGCCACCCTCCGTGCGGGGCATCCTCGTAACCGAGGGTGTTCGAGGCGAAGGCGGTCGATTGACCAACAGCGAAGGAAGCCGATTCATGTTTGACTATGTCCCTGAGATGTTTGCGGGGGACCATGCNGACACCATTGAGGAATCCGACCAGTGGGTCGAAGAAGTGGTNAGCGGTAAACTCGCCACCGTTCGCCGACCTCCCGAACTCCTGACACGGGACGTTGTGGCCAAGGCCATCAACTCCGAAGTGAAAGCCGGGCGTGGCTCCCCGCACGGGGGGGCCTTCCTCGACATCTCCCACCGTGGCGAGGAAGCGATTTTGAAGAAACTCCCGTCCATGCACCATCAATTCAAGGAACTTGCTGGTGTGGACATCAGCAAAGAACCGATGGAAGTCGGACCAACCGCTCATTACGTGATGGGAGGGGTCCGCGTTGACGCTGAATCTCAAGAGACCACCGTTCCCGGCTTGTTTGCTTGCGGAGAAGTCGCCTCGGGACTTCACGGAGCGAACCGCTTGGGTGGAAACTCGCTTTCCGACCTCATCGTNTTCGGAAAGCGGGCCGGCGAATACGCCGCCAAACGGGCCAAGGACCTCGCACAGCCTTCCATCGACGAAGAGCAGGTTGGACAGGCCATTGACGACATGCTGGCTCCTTTGATGCGAGAAGGGGGGGAAAACCCCGGTCAAATCTACGACGAGATGCGCGACATGATGCAAGCCAAGGTCGGCATCATCCGAACCAAGAACGAACTCGAAGAGGCCCTTGAGGACATCAAATCGTTCAAGGAACGTGCACTTGCTTGTTCATCGGGAACCTCTCGCAAGTACAATTCAGGCTGGCACCAAGCCCTTGACCTCATCAACATGGCCGATGTCTCGCACGCCGCCACCCTAGCAGCCATCACACGAGAGGAAAGCAGAGGAGGCCACACCCGAGACGACTTCCCCACCCCNGAAGATGAGTATTGGGGTCAAACCCTGAACATCATTTGGATGGAAAACGGAGAGATGAAAATTCGTCAAGAGCCGGTNGAGGAGATGCGAACTGACCTCAAAGAGGCCCTCACGGAAGTNAAAACGATGATTGCCGAACGTGCCGCCGAGGCTGGAGGTGGAAATTGATGTCGCTCAAAGGAACAACACAATCGTTTAGCATTCTGCGAGGCGAAGGCGAAGAGGCCGAATTAGAAGGCTACGATCTCGAACTCGACGAAGGCATGGTGGTCCTCGATTGCCTTCACCGAATCCAACACGAACAAGAGCCGGACATGGCCGTACGGTGGAATTGCAAGGCAGGAAAGTGTGGCTCATGTTCCGCTGAAATCAACGGCCGCCCACGCTTAATGTGCATGACCCGAATGAGTGATGTTGTTGCTGAAACGCCTGCAGGCCAGCCCATTGAAATCCGACCCATGAAGACGTTCCCCCACGTCAAGGACCTCGTTACTGATGTCAGTTGGAACTACGAAGTCGCCCAACGAATCGCCCCCATCAACGGCCCGGAAGCCATGGATTGGGAATTCAACCAAATGGAAGCCGACCGAGTGCAGCATTTCCGTGAATGCATCGAATGTTTCCTCTGCGTCAACACGTGCCACGTCCTTCGAGACCACGCCCTGTTCGATGATTTCGCCGGCCCTCGTAACCTTGTGCGATTGGCTCAATACGAAATGCACCCCCTTGACACCGAAGACCGTGTTCCAGAAATCAAGAAGGAATTCGGTGTTGAGTACTGCAACATCACTCGATGCTGCACCGAAGTCTGCCCCGCAGGCATCCAAATCACCGATGACGCCATCATCCAACTCAAAGAGCGTGTGGTCGACCGATACTACGATCCCCTGCAGCGCATTTGGCGGACCATTACGCGAAAGAACGTCCGTTATTGAGCTCACCTTGGCCGCTGTCAACGGGCGATGAGCCACTCGCGAATCCACTGTTCACCAATGCCGTCGTAATCCACATCAAGTGGTTGAAGCGGGCGAACGATGACCAACACGTCCAACTCTCCGCCCCATGAAGCCTTGGCAACCAAAACCACCTCCCCAACCTTCGTTCCTTCCGGGTCCGATCCAAAAGCGGTGGTGTTGATGTTGTAATTTCTGAAGGCCACCGTTTCAATGTCTCCAGAGTCCCAGCCTCCAATGATGATGTCGATGCTTGAGGGCCCCGGTACCGGTTGCAGCGTGATCTCCTCCGGGTTGAGACGCACGAAAGGCACCTCTTCGTCAATCAACTCAATCGCTTGATGCAGACGACCGGTTTCCATGTTCATGAGCGAGGCCAAGGTGAGCGCAGCCGTCTCGGCGCCCATCACGCCCGGTTGATGCGGAAGGCGCAATGTGAGGGATTGCAGCACCACCACATCGCTGGTCACCCAAGTGTATTGCTGGCCAGCTGGGTAGACGGGGGCGTGTGGGTTTTCGGTAAACAGGGGACGGCCCCAATCTTCGGGCGCAACAGGTTGAGATGTGGGAAGGAAACCGGTCGCCCCCAAACACAAGACTGCAACGCTGAGCGCCAAGATTCGGGGTGTTCGGTGTTCAGCCCAATCTTGACGTCCTGCTGGACTCAGTAGGGAAAGCACCAGCAACAGAGGAATCGCGAACAGCGCACCTCCCGGTAAAATCCAGATAAGCAAGGTGAAGGCGAACGCCATGCGTACCCCGTTGGGGCCAATGGCGCCAGTCCAGTGGTCTTTCTCAGCACCGTCCGCTCGCCGATGGTAAAGGTACAATGCGAGTCCGCCTCCGGCAAGAGGAGCCAAAGACTGAATCACACCCTGCCACATCGTCAATACCGGTCGACAATCAAAAGAAGTCCGCCATAGAGGTTCGCCTCTCGCCAAGGTTGAAGCAAGGGTTTGGCGTGGAATTGTCAATGGCGGAAGCAATTCTTTCCTTCAAGTCGGTTCAGCACCGGCACGCCATACCCGCACCGAAACTCACTCGGCCATGGGCCAAACGAGCCGGGCCGGGCATCGTTGGCGTATCGATTGACCTGTACGAAGGCGCTGTTCTTGGATTGATTGGGCCAAACGGAGCGGGAAAGACCACGCTTCTGAGGTTAATGGCTGGCGTCTTGCCGCTTCAGGAGGGTCAAATTCAAACCCGGTTTGAAGGAACATCATGGCAAGAAGTACCCGACCTTCGCCATTGGGTTGGACACATGCCCGAACAAGTTCGCTGGCAAGGACGCTCAACCGTGGTTCAAGCCCTAACCCAATTGGGAGAAATGCGAGGCACGACGGAGAAGAAAATCGAGCAGTTGTTGGCCCTTGTCGGCCTCCGTAGTCGTCGAGACGAGCCGTTGGATAACCTCAGCCAGGGGATGAGGCAACGCCTCTCAATTGCCGCTGCGCTGCTCGGTTCTCCGAAGGTGTTGTTGTTGGACGAACCCTTCAATGGACTGGACCCGGTAGCAGCGCAAGCCTTCACCGCCTTGGTCAAAACACTCGCTTCGAAAGGCGTGAGTGTAGTGATCTCTTCNCACATGGTGGCGCAATTGGAAGGGCTCATCGATCGCATCGCTCTGCTTCACCGAGGACAATTGCTCGATGAGGGGCCGCTGGAAGACGTTGAACGACGCCTCGGGCTTGATGGAAGGTACGTCCTNACCGGAAACGGGACGCTTGAGCCCACCTCCATTGCCGATGAATCCGACATCGTCTCGTTCCAAACGGAGAACGAACAATGGACGTTGACGGTGAACGGAAAACCGGACGAAACGCTGATGGCCGCCCTTGATGCGANGTTTACCTTGACGTCGTGGGCGCCGGTTCGACCAAACCTGGTGGAATGGTTGTGTGCTGCGACGGGGATGGATGTGGACGACATCACGTTGGAGGTTGCCTCTTCTGCAATGCTCCCAATGCGATCCAAGGGAGGGGAAGAAAGTGAGTGACCGAGCACGAATCCTCAAGGTTGCTGCAAGAATTCGCCGGGAGCGTCTNTCCGGCATCCGTCTCAAAATCATGCTCCCCATCTTGCTCCTCTTTCTGCCCGGTATGGCTTGGGGNTTTTCGGACCCAAACATCGTTCTTCCCGGAGGCCACCAGCCCGATACGCCGATGGAAGTTCTGTTCTATGCCTCCCTTGGCGTGGTGTTTGGCGCCACCATGTGTGCCGTCTTGATGGCCTTTGATGGTGTGAGCAAAGACCGTGCGAGTGGTATGTTGGAAGTGAGGCTAGCCCAACCAATGCCCCGAAAGCACCAGGCAACGGCCTTGATCCTCGGTCATGCCCAATGCATCCTGGTTCCAGTCTACCTCCTGCTTGGTATCTCTCTGCTCCTGGTGCGGCTACGACTTGGAGAATGGCCTACGGTCGGAGAACTGGTGGTGTATGTGCTCTCGACCGGGCTCATCGTGTTGTGGTACACTTTGTTTGCCCTTTTGGCCTCCACTTCGGCCAAGGAACAAGGAACCGCCATCGCATTTGGAATTGGCGTTTGGTTTTTCTTCACCTTCCTTTGGGCGCTCGTGACCACCATGGTCGCCTATGCCTCAGGTGTAGCGGTTGGTGAGGCCAACGACCCCGCTTGGGTTGCGTTGGAAGGCATGTTGGACTTGCTCTCTCCCAACGGAGTGTACCACCACCTTTTGGAAACCCAATTGCCCACGGTTGACCGAGGGGTTGCAGCCTGGCAATCATGGTTCGCTGCCGTGTTGTGGACCCTGCTGCCGTGGTGGGCCCTTCATCATCGCATGGAACGGCTCGTTCCTTGATGAAACCAACCAATGCTTCATGAAGGCGAAACGCAACGGTTCTTCATGACACGCCGTTTTTCCGCACCCTTGCTCTCGTTGCTCATCGCGCTGGTTATGCTTGGTGTCACTTCCTCGCCCGTCCTGACCTCGTTCAACGATAACCCCGCCGTCATGACCACCGAAGGGCGTCAAGAAACACTTGACGTCGACTGCAGCGGATACACCTTTGAAGACCTGTTCGAGTACGATTTTGCCCTGTTCGAACTTCAAATACTGGATGACTGGGCCACGGGCGACATGTTCGCTAACGCTTGGGTCAACGGCTCCAATTCACCGATTGTTCGCGACAACCTTGACGGATTGTTTGAGGGCCTGCCGGGCGGAGACAATGAATGGATCAGCACCGACGAGCGTGATGCCATTCGTGGCATTGGGCCAAAGTGCATCGCTGACATGGAAACACGGCTTGGCATGCGAGAAGGGATTCCTCACTCCGGTGGCGTGGATTGGAACGACTTTGAATTCGTTGAAGACGGAATCGGCCTCGATGAAGTGAATCTTGTCCCCGACAACCACCCTGATGCTCGTACGTGCACCAACTTCGGTGCGGCAGCTGATTGCAAAGAAGTTCCAACCTCAACCACCGATGACATGGAAATCAGTCTCTTTGTGGCCGATGGCCAAGCCAACAACGTCCGCTGGGACCAACTTCCCAACAGCGGTGTGTCAAATTTCACGCTCGCCATGAACATCAGTAACATGAGCAATGCAGCCCTCGTCGTCACCTTCCCGGTCTTGCAAGGCTTGCGAATTTACGATTTCCGCGTGGTTGACAACCAACCCGAGAGCGGAGAAACATGCGACCATATCGGAGAGCCATCGTTCGCATACCTTCCAGATGGTGCCCTCAGAGTGACACAACTGGTTGATTTTGATCGCACACAATGGGACCTGGTTTGCAACATGTTCATGGATTTCACAACCATGGAACCCCAAACCAACGACATACCTGCATGGACCGAAGCCGCCCCCGCCAACGGCACCGTCATTTCGACATCAGGTGCAGGGACGTGGCGATTTGCGATGGCTGACGCCGGAAATGCGTGGGCCAGCGACGACAATGGATGGTCGCTTCAATGCGAATTCACGGATGCTGGCTGGAGTGTTTCAACCAACGTGTTGGGTGATTTCTTCATCACTCAACCCGAAGGTGCAACGCAAGCCTCTGCGACCTGCACACCGGTTGACCCGCTNGGGGCCATGNACGAAAACGATTCCAGAACGTGGACCTTTGGTACNCTCTACACAGCNACCGGAACCATTGACGAAGATGGAAAGAACGCTCGCCTTACCATCACCCCCACCGGTTTGGTGAACGAATTCTTGTTCTCGGCCAGAGCCCTCCAAAACGGACAGATGGGTGGTGCCGGAGAATCGGTTGCCGTTGCGTCCGAATCAACGATGACGGCTGTCTCCCTCCAGAGCATTCGCCCTGGAGCCTTTACCTTCGTCGTATCAGCCGAAGCATCAAACATGCTGCTTCACGAGGCTGAATTCTCCCTCGGACTGACCAAGCCAAATTCACCACCGTCCGTTTCAGTGGCGGTCAACTTTGACGGNCTAAACGCAACATGGGATGAGAGCCAGCTCAAGTTTGAGATGTACGGATTGGTCTCTGACCCGGATTTGGAAGCGGTGACGATGAGCCTGACGATTTGCGGTGCAGACTACCAAGGATTCACCATTGACGGNATCAATTGGGTGGTTGAGGTTTCAACCGCCATCTGTCTTGCCAATGGACTCACNAACTACGATGTCCTCATCACCGCCGTTGACGAATCTGGCGCCTCCACGCAACTGGCCGTCGGGATCCCCAGCCCAATGGTCGAAGACGTTGCTCCTGTGGCGCCACCAANCGTTGGAGACGAAGACGGGGCCCTACCATCCATCTCGTTGCTTGCGACCCTCTCGATGCTGGGTGCTGCCCTTCTGCTTCAGCGACGAAGGCCTGAGTAAAACCGACAACACCAAAAGGACTTGGCCGCAGGATTGAACAGGTCTTGAGATGTTCAGTGGAACCGTTGAATCGAAAAGCCATGAAGGTGGCTTGCTCGTGCATTTCGACGGGGCGTCGCCGGCGCTCAATGCCATCATGATTCGTTCAGATGACGGTTCCTACATCGGAAAGGTNGACGGCGTCATTGGAAGTACCGACCATCCGCTTGCCCACATCGCTCATATCGACCGTTCTTTGGACATGGATGCACTGATTGGTGTCACCGTTTCGGTNCGTCCAAAAAAGCCGAGGGAAGAACGNAACGACCGAAGAGGCGACGACCGCCGACAAGGCGGAAGGGACAACCGAGGATTCCGAAACGACCGGAGAGACGACCGACGACAAGGCGGAAGGGACAACCGAGGATTCCGAAACGACCGGAGAGACGACCGCCGACAAGGCGGAAGGGACAACCGAGGATTCCGAAACGACCGAGGTGGGTCCGGCCAGCAGGAATACAACGACTGGACGTGCCCGAAATGCAACAACTCAAACTTTGCACGACGAACAGTGTGTAACCGATGCGAAGAACCACGTCCTGCTGGAAGTGGAGGTGGCGAACGTCGAGACCATCGCCATCAACACGACCGACGGCAGGGTGGACGGGACAACCGAGGGTTCCGAAACGATCGAGGTGGACAACGGCAACAGCGTGGCACCTTCAACGACAACGATTGGACGTGCCCGAAGTGCAACAACTCGAATTTCTCCTTCAGAAACGTGTGTAACCGATGCGATGAACCTCGCCCTGGCGGTGGAGGTGGCGGTCGGGGTGGGCCACGAAACAACGACCGACGACAGGGCGGACGAGACAGTTACCAGCGGTCCTCCTACGGTGGCGACCGACGACAGGGCGGACGNGACAACCGAGGATTCCGAAACGACCGAAACGGTGGAGACCGACGCCAAGGCGGACGGGACAACCGTGGACCCAGAAACGACCGGAGAGACGACCGACGCCAAGGCGGACGGGANAACCGAGGATTCCGCAGCGGTGGNGGTCAACGAGATGGAGGTGGACAAAACGAACGCCGTCCAACCGGTGGAAACTGGCAGCGAAACGGACGGCCTCAACGACGCTCTNCTGACANCGATTTTCGTCGGGCGAAGGGGAAACGGTCAGGTCATGCACACAACCGACCACCCCGTGATTTCCGAACCCCNCGCAAGTTTGAGCGAAAAGACGAGTGAATGGATGTGGCCACGTGAGCGCAGAATCACACTACCTCAACGCCCTTGAAGCACTCGATGAAGGCGACAGAGACCGTGCGAAGGNCGAAGCAAAAAAGGCCACTACGCTCGACCCAGACCACCTTGAAGCATGGTCCATACTCGTTGAGGCTTGCCTTCCTCCCGCCGGTCAACCACCAACCATGGCTCAGGCCGCTCANGCACTATCGGCGGTCAAGAAAATCGTGGCTGCAGACCCAAGCCGAATGGACATGTGGGTTCGTGGTGGGCGATTGATGGCCGATGACCTCGGTATGCTTCACGATGCATTGCATTGGTGGCAAGCTTGCCGTGAGATTGCCCCAAGGGAAGTGACGCCCGTGGTGGAAATNGCCTCAATCTTGGCAGACATGGGTGANTATGCGAACGCCCAGCATNGCCTTCAATCCATACTCGATGACAACATGGACGTNGGAATGACGCAGTTTCGAAAGATCAANGGACTCCTTCAACTGGTNCGAGCNGCTGCTGCTCAGCAAGAACNNGANATCTTCAAACCGAATGAAAAACACCACNACGGATGGGAAGCCATTCGACAAAAAATGAGGAAACCGCCGCTCTCNGAGAATTTTATCTTCCTCATNACGGCCGTTCCACTTCTGCTCATTTTGATCATCCTNCTCCAAGGTATGAGTGGACCAAATTTCAACATCGGGACATTGTGCCTGAACACCCTCATCATTTTGATTGTCATTATGGTGTGCATGCGAAACGCCAAACGCTGGTTCCAAATCATCAATCGCCCAGCGTTTAACCTCCTGCGTGCGATGAATTTTGAGGCCTCCACGGGATACACTGTCATGACCGAGGACATTCGAACCTCAGTCCTCTACATGTACATCATGCAGCGAAAACCCAAATCATGGCAGGAGCGCATGCTCAAAATCATCGACAAAGGCACGCCCTTACCTAAAAATTGGCGATTGCGCCTCCCGGACTTTGAATCCCATCTCGGCGACGATGGCGAAGTTGAAATCGAAGACGGTCCGTTGCTCCAAGCCTACGAAGAAGAGTGACGGGCGCACTTCCTAACAACACACTCCTTTGTGCCGAGAACGAGTGTTGGCATGCTGCAGAGTTCGTCCTCCTTCGCAGAACGGCATCAAACGGTGGCGAGCATGTTGAAACGAACACATTGTCATTGGTCAACAAACCAAAGCCCTGGTGCGAGACTACCGACGTAAAATCCGATACCTACGAAACCGAGAACGCTTAGATCCTCTCCCAACAAGTCAACAGCTCCTAACACCGACGCAATGAGGAACAAACCAAAATATCCGAAATGGAGGATTGCGAGAACCTTAGTGCTCTTTTTTGTTCCAATGAGTACGCACGCAATAATCGCGGAGAGGACATAGACGATTGGAGATAAAACAAGCATGGCTGCAGCAATGACGAACATGGTAATTCCAAAGTCAAATCCAGAATCTCCGCCGCCCTCGCCGCCTCCGCCGCCTCCGGATTCACCGCCTAAATCACTCGAGGCTTCTATGGCGTCACCAATCAGACCAAGGAGATCAAGCCCCGACACTGAGAAGCCAAAAACACTGACATAAGGCATCAAAACAGAAAAGAAAATCAGACCGACACCAATCCATGGAACAACTTTCCGTTTGGATTCCTCAACAGCCGCCATGTTTGGTAGGAAAACGGTGGTTTGGGGTGAAATGGTCGCTGTTGCTTGTTGAACAGGTGCGTGAACCACCGTAGGTTGGGGTTGAGCAACTGAGACTGGAGGTTGATTCGCAGGAATCCATTCGGTTCCATTCCACATCCACTGTCCATCTTCACTCAATTGCATGCTTCTTCCATCTTTTGTATCCTCATAAAGATATAGGTTGCTCAACATTCACCCAAATTTTTCGCTGGTCAAATAGATTCAGCGTGCCGCCTTCATGATTCAAAACCGGCCAAGACGAAGGCAACGGGGTGCTCACGTCTACTGCTGGGATTGTGCATATTGCACAGCATATTGCTGTGCATAAGCCGCTGCCGTAGCTGCATCATAGCCCTGTGAAACGAACTGCTGGTAATACTGCTCGTACACCGCCTGATCGTATCCGGCTGCCGGTTGAGCAGCCGCTGGTTGTGCGGCGGCTGCCGGTTGTGCGGCGGCTGGTTGTGCGGCCGCACCTCCTCCGACGTACTGAGCTGCAAACGCACGCGCTGTTTCTTCGGGGTATCCCTGAGCGATGAGTTGTTGCACATATTGTTCGGTTGGGTCGAGAGCATCGGCACCAAAGGCACCTTCCATGCCGCCGAAGGCGTCATCCTTGTCATCAGTGCGACGCATGAACATCAACGAACCAACGACGATGAGCAAGAGTACCACACCACCGATGATGAGCATCGTTGGGTCCAGCCCACTTGATGCGCCATCACCATTGTCCGTGGATTGCGAGTTGTCCGTCCATTCTCCGGTCGTTGGGTCGTAGGACCAAGCCCCGCTCCATTGACAATCGCCGTTCGCATCAAGAACAAACTCGCCGCCAGCATCAATGGCCTGTGGATCGGCTTCCAATCCTTGACAAGCAGGAAGGTCAAGTTCAATCCACTTGATGGTGACCCATCGCTCGTTGGGGTAAGTGCCCTCGTAATACTTGATGTAGACCGATTGGCGCGTGGACGTGTTGGTGTAGAAACTGCTCATGTCAAGCGTGAGTTCAAACGTCTCACCGTCGCTCAGGTTGCTGCTCTTGGCCCACAGATCTTGGAGGCTGAGTTGGTACTTGGTAGCGGCGGAGGCGCTGAGGTTGTCTTGATAGAAGGCTGCTTCAACGTACACTTCGCCGGTCTCTGAGCCGGACAAGACCTTACCAGAGATGGTGATGGTATCGTCGACGAACCTGGTGTCGTTTAGGTTGGCATTGTCCCATTGGACATCGGGTGCTTCATCACCAAAGCCGTCTGGAACGATGACGAAGTACATTCGGTGCTTCTCGGAGAACTTCCCTGCACTGTCGTAGACCACCAGTTCAATTCGGATTTGATTCTCCGTGGTGCCCGTTGAATCGACGGTCACGTTCTGGAATTTGTACGACCACTGGCCGCCACTGGCCGCCGTCTGTGTGAAGGTGTGTCCATCCAGATTAAACGAGTCGTCGCCGTATGGGGCATCGAACAGGACCTTCCATTCGTAGGTCTCAATGCCGTTTCCTTCGAGGGCATCCATGTCCATGGAGTCGCTGGCGTCAAAGTGCACCACCAACTCGGCATCGTCGCCTTCGCCTTGGAGGATGATGCGGTTGACATCCCATTCCACGTTGGAAACGGTCTTGGTGCCAATGAACTCGACGTTGTCTTCATAGTCAGGTCGAATGTCAATCACTGCATCGGCTTCTGGGCGGAATTCGTCAGCATAGACGTCGTTGGTTTCAACGACCACATCAATGGTTCGTGCGTGGCCATTGTCATCGTGGAGCATCAGCGTGATGTGCCATTGTTCGCCCTGTGCACAGCCGGTCTGTGAGGCCAAATCGGCCTTGCAGAAGGTCATGATCGGGGAGGATTCGGTGGAATGGCCCGTGACTCCGCTGGCGAGGCTGCTACCGTCCCAGTTGGTTGGTCCGTCAATGATCCAGTCGGTGTGGAGGGTTTCCGTAGTGGTTGTCGTGAAGCCAAAGTTCAGCGTAGCGTCGCTCTTCATGTAGCGAAGAGCGTACTTTCCAGTGCTCGGGTCGATGCTTGGAACATCGCCGTTGATGGTCAAGTCCAACCCGTTGCCCAAGGTTCCAAAGCCGTAAGGGTAAGGATTGACGTGGTACTGCAAGAGGTTGCCCAAGAGTGGGAACGTCGAACTGTCAGCTCGCTCTGAGTGGGTGGCAACGTCAATGGTCGAGATGATGAGGCCACCAGAGAAGTAGCTGCACACACCCAACACGGTGTCCTGAATGTCTTCTGTGGAGCGGATAAGTCGCTGGAAATAGCCACCGTCTTCCATGTATCCATTGCACGTCTCGGGGACGTTGTTGGTGCTCACCGATTTCGTGTTGAGAACGGCTTGAGCCACGCCAGAGTTCGCGTCAAAGCCTTGGAAGGCGTTCACGTCGATGTTGTCCATAACGGGGTGGTACGGGTCAGCGAGGTCCATGGTGCTGTAGGTGACCTGGGTGCTGGTCGTATCACGGCTCTGCACATCCAATCCGAACGGTAGACGTCCTGCCAAACCTTGGTCAAGACCGTAAATTTGGCTACCGAGTGGGCCCAAGTGAGCTTGGACCGTACCACCGGCGGACATGAAGTTCTCTAGAACGGTTCTTCGTGCTGGTTCACCAAGGTACTGATAGTAGCCATCGCCACCAAATTGAGTGTCTTTCGCCACCAAGATGTCTTGCCAAGGCAGGATAATCTTGTCGTAGTGGGTGAACCATCCTGCGTCGAAGTAGGTGCTCCAATCGTTGATTTCGAATTGGGTGTAGCTCATGCCCAAGATGGCCAGATCCTGCTTGATGGCGGTGGTTCTGGACGAAGTGTCCGAAAGAATTGCCACGTCGACTTTGTCAGCGAAAGTGGCATGGAAGTACCGCTCGTTGCCGGTTTCAGAGCCGTCAGCAAGACGTCCGTAGAAACTAATGTTGTAGGTGGCTCCGTCCATCCATCCGTTCCAAGGTGTGAACGAGACGGAGGTTTTCTGCTGGCTTTGCAAGGTGACTGCAGGGCCAGAGTCCACGAGGTGAGCCTGGCTGCCGTCAGCCATGTCGGTGACTTCCATGTAGAAGATGTAGTCGCCGGCAAGCACACCGTTGGTCGCTTGGAAGTCCCATGAGTGGGTGAGAGCGCTATCAATGGGGAGGACACACTCGAGGCTTTGGTCGTCATGGCAAGCCAGAATGTTTGGCTTTCCAATGGAGATATCGACCGATTCAACGTTGAAGATAACACGCTTGATGTTGTTGGCTTCTGAGATCTCATTGTCGTTGTACCAAGGCTTGCCCATGGTCGTGTTGTCAAACACGGTCTTCACGTCAAGTCGATACACACCTGAGAAGAACTCGTGGCTTGCAATGACCGAGGTGGCGGATTCTTCAGCGTCAACGTTGGTTCTTGAGTCGGTGTAAACGGCGTCTTGCACGAAGGTGTACTCTTGCAGGGAGATGTTGTTGAAACCAATGCCCGCAAAGCCGTCGTTGATACCGTTTCGCCCATCGTCATCGGATTGGAAATCAAAGTGAACATCGACCGTTGAACCTTGCAGCGACATGCACTCTGCGCGCCACTGACTGGAGTCAGACGAGGAACGGTTTTGGATGTACAGGTGAGTCAAGTCAATGCTGGCAGTTTTCACCAATTCATCGGAATTGAAGAACACGTTGTAGTTGCCAGTGCCATCGGTGTTGGATGGGTCGCCGATAAAGGCCAATTCTGTTTGGTCAATGGACTCCGTACTGTTGACGATGCCGTCTCCGTTATCGTCGTTTCGACAGGTCCCATCCTCGTTGTAATCGTTCCATTGTGCGAACACCAAACCGGTGTAGTTGGCACCGTCCTTGTCGTAATCAACGGACATGCTGGCGTAGTCGCTCGGGTCTACATCACCGTCTTGGTCAATGGTGTAGAAGGTGTCAGCGTAATACTCGAAGTTGAGGGAGACGAAGTCGCCGCTCATGCTCGTCAAGTCGATGTCAGGGATGGTGAGCGTCTCGTTAGCCCATGCATCATCGTAGCCGAGCGTACCGGTATCACAGGGGTGTCCAAACCAGTAGGCATTGTTGTTGAAGATTTTCGTTGAACACGAATCTTCGTTGTAGATGGCGCCCTTCGGTTGCTGGTTCTCTTCGTAGCGGTAGCCTTCACTGCCGCCTTCAAAGGTTTCTTCACACACAGCTGACGGCGTACCGCAATACACATCGGACGGCGTTGCGGAGTAGACGGTGGCTTCAATGCCAAAGTCAACGGGCGTGTTTCCGTAGTTGTTGGTGACCACTCCGATGTCAAACGTACCTTCTGCGTAAAGGCCGCCAGGCTTGAAGTAATCAATTGATTCAACCGCCGGGTCGTACACGTTGAACGGCGTGACATACGCCACGATATCGTCGTTGATGCTTTGTTCATCCCAAGCATTGTTCGACAGTGTTGCAGAGATGCGGTACGTGGTGTCGTTGAGGAGATCTGCTTGAATGGACGTGGTGTATTCCTGTCCGGGTTGGAGGTTCGTGAACGGACCGATGGTTGTGGATTGCGTTTGTGGGTTGGGTAGGAACGCCGTGTTCTGCTTCCAGATGGAGAGGTTGTCAACGGCGAAGCCATCACGTCCAGACCAGCGGCTTTCGTTGTCGTCGGCGGTCGAGCCGGTGAAGCCAGTTCTGAATCGGAACCGAATGTCAACGGTCTCGCCAGCCCATGGAGAGAGGTCAAAGGTTCCAAAGCCTTCTTCGGTGAAATTATCCCAGCCATAGTAGGTGCCAGCGTTGAGCAAACCAGACACGAGGCTTTCTGCATAGTAGCCATACCTTTGCTTGTCTGCACGCTCCCAATCAAAGCCACCCCACATGGAGGCACCGGAGTAGCAGGCGCCCTGAACGGCGGCCAGCCCCGGACAAGCCATGAGGTTCCATCCGGACTCTTCGCTGTAGACCTCAATGATGGCAAGGTCATCCATCACTTCTGTGATAACGACGCCGCCGGTTGCGGTTTGTTGACCAAGTGCCCCGAA
>PAWY01000011.1 GCA_002714305.1 Methanobacteriota archaeon
AGGCCGCAGCAGAAGCCGCCAAGGGGGACGCTTGAGATGGACGTGGCCAGCGCTGCCGAAACGGGAGTCTTCTTCCTGTTTGCAGCCATCACGCTTGGAGGAGCGCTTGGCCTTATCTTCGCTCAACGAGTTGCGCACTCGATGCTCTCGCTCATCTTCTGTTTCATGGCCGTTTCTGGCATCTTCATCTTGCTCGGAGCAGAATTTCTTGCTGCCATTCAGATTCTGGTCTACTTGGCCAGCGTCGGTTTAGTGGTGCTGTTTGGTATCATGCTGACGCGTCGCCAAATTCTCGAGGAGGACTTTGAATGAAGTTCATCTCCCTGTTCACTCGTCTTGGGCTTTTGGCGTTGGGCTTCATTCTCGTCGCTGTGGTCAACGACGACAGCGTTTGGGCCAACGCCAGCACAAGCGAGCCAACCACCGCTGGTTTGGCAGATTCGTTGCTCACCGAGTGGGGCTTTGCGCTGCTCGTGCTTGGCCTGTTGATGGCCATGGCCATGATGGGCGCCGCCTACTTGGTTCGTGATGAACGAATGGAGAACCTCTTGTGGGAATTCGGAGGTGAAGAAGAATGATCGATCCAGCATGGGTTTCAGGCTTGTCCGCTCTCTTGTTCGTCATCGGTCTCGCTGGCGCTTTCACCCGAAAGAACGCCATCATCGTTTTGATGTGCATCGAGTTGATGCTCAATGCCGCAAACATGCAATTCGCCGCTGCAGCCGTGCACCACGGCGACACCACAGGATGGGTCTACACCATCTTCGCCATCGCCATTGCGGCAAGTGAAGTTGCCATTGGATTGGCCATCTTCCTCGCCATGTACGGCCAACATGAATCGATTACACTGGACGACGTGAACGTCCTGAAGAACTGAGGTGGTATGATGGCAGGTTCAGGTAGCACAGAAGCAGTTCAAAGCACGGCGTTGGAATACGCGCCCTACATTCTCCTTTTGCCGATGCTGGCTTTCCCGGTGATTCTCTTCCTCGGGAAAATGTTCAACGGCAACAACATGTGGAAAAACGGCCTCAAGGAGGGCGGCCTCATCGCCCTCCCTGCCATGGCCGGCAGCCTTGTTCTGTCGCTGTGGCTTATCACCGATTTCATCGGGGGCAGTGGCACAGGTGAAACAGAAAAGTGGACCTGGTTCACCTCTGGGATGTGGGACTCAGGACAGACGACGGTGACGGAAATATCGCTTGGTTTCGGGATTTACATCGACCACGTGACCGTGATGCTGCTGTTCATCGCCTCGTTCCTCTGTTTGCTCATCAACACCTTTGCCATCGGCTACATGAACACCGACCCCATCAACGACAACCGCAACCATCGCTTCTACGCTGAATTCGTGTTGTTCTGTTCCGGTATGCTCGGCATGGTGCTGGCTGACTCGTTCCTCTGGCTCTTCATCTTCTGGGAATTGATGGGTCTGTGTTCTTACCTCCTCATTGGCTTCTACTACGAGCGCCCCAGTGCTGCCTACGCCGCCAAGAAAGCCTTCCTCACCACCCGTGTAGGGGACGTCTTCCTGATGGTCGGATTGGCGATGCTTTGGACCCTCTTCCACCCCTACGCCGGTGCTGGACAGGGCGCCCTGGATTACTCCGTGGTCTTCTATGAAGGCAACATCGAGAAAGTAGCGGCATCGAGCTCCGGCACACTTGCGTGGGCGCTTGGACTCATGTTCATCGGTGCGGTTGGCAAGTCAGCTCAGTTCCCACTTCACGTATGGCTGCCCGACGCCATGGAAGGCCCAACCCCCGTTTCAGCTCTTATCCACGCGGCGACCATGGTCAACGCTGGCCTTTACCTCGTGGCACGCATGTTCCCNTTCTTNGGNGCAGAAGCNCTNCANGGCGANNTGGCGGATTTGGCCTTCATCATCGCNGCNATTGGTGGAACCACCGCCGTTATGGCNGCNGCCATTGCNTTNGTNCAGCANGACCTGAAAAAGGTCCTCGCNTATTCGACNATGTCCCAGNTNGCCTACATNTTCACNGGNCTTGGAGCGGCGCTTTACCTTGCNAACACNNTGCACTGGCACGAATACCTCGCTGATGGCACCAAGAANCCTGACTACTACGNGAACCACGCCATCGTGGTCGTGGCCTTTGGTGCGGCTTTGTTCCATTTGTTCAACCACGCCATGGCCAAAGGGATGCTCTTCATGGCGAGCGGTGCCGTCATNCACGAAGTGCACCATGCGCACCATCANCTCCACCCGCACGACGACCATCACGANGAGAGCCCGGAAGAGTTGTTNCTTCTGGCGAACTATCTGGCGGANACCGGACAATCCGTCTTTGGCTTCTTCAATTCCATTGACTTGGACCAATCGGGTGATGTCGACACGTACGAATTNCAGAANGCGCTGAAGGAAGCTGACATCGCTGACCTCCCTCCATGGGAAATGCAGCGCTTGATGAAAGCCCTTGACATGGACGGCAATGGCCGAATNGACGTTCCTGAGTTGGAATTGACCCTTGGCCGCATCCACCTNGCTTCGCTGGCTGGCGACGATGACCACCACGACCACCATGACGAATTTGACGCCCAGTCCATGGAGAACATGGGAGGTTTGGCCTCAAAGATGCCCCTCACGGCCACCGCCATGCTGGTCGGCTCCCTTTCCATCATGGGCTTCCCGCTCATCGGTGGCTTCTGGTCCAAGGAAGGCATCATCGCCAACACCTGGCGTGTCGCTTTGGATGACCCCCGNTTCTTCTACCCGGCCATGTGCGTGCTCNTGGGNGCCGCCATGACGGGCTTCTACATGTCCCGCATGTGGCTGAAGACCTTCGCAGGTTCGCCAAAAACCGACGTCGCNGCGCACGTTCANCCCACCAACACCTGGATCAAGACCCCGTTATTTGTCCTGACCTTCATGAGTCTGGGCGCCATTGTCCTCGCCAGCATGGGCTTCACCCATTGGGCTCCTGATGAATACTACGAACCGTTCTTTGACNGAAAGAAGAGCTTCATTGAGGGCTTTGTCTACGAAATGGAACACGCCTTCGCCAACAGCGATGCGTTCTTCTTCGTCTTGACCTACGTCGCTATCCTTCTCGGCGCCATCGTTGGGCCTGGCCTGGCCTTGTCCCTCTACGGTGGAAAACTGGACGAAGGGGAAGCGTCCCTCCCATGGTTCGCGCCAGTCCTCGCCCTCAACCAGATGATCAAGGGGCGCTACCACTGGGACAACTCATCGTTTGCTCAGTCCGGATTTGCAACGGCGCTTGAAAATCGGCTGTACTTCGACCACTATTACGACATGGCCATGCTGAAAATTGTGGCCGCNTTCTCCTTCAAGGCCGCTGAAGCCGATACNAAGGTGATCGATGGTACGGTGAAGACGATTGAACGAACCTCACAGGAACTGTCCACAAAAATCCGCTCGCTCACCACCGGCTCGGCTCGTGATTACATCTTGATGGCGGCGTTGGGCACCTTGGTTCTCTTTGGGTTGATTTGGGGGGTGGTCGCTTGACGACCGATTGGATTTCCATTCCACTCGTTGGTCTGCCCATCGTGAGCAGTTTGGTTTTGCTGGCCTTTATTGCCGGTGTTTCTCCAGCTGCTCGTGACCGCCTGGGTTCAAACATCCGAATGGTTTCTCTCTTGATTTCTCTGGCCATGCTCGCGCTGACAACAGCCATGTTCTTTGGTTTCGACCAGTTCGCTGGAGAGTTTGATTGGGCTTCGATGAAGTTTGACCAATTCAACTACGACATGCGCTATGTCTGGATTGAATCATTGGGCATCCATTGGAGTGTTGGCATGGACGCCTTGTCCTTCCCGATGGTATGGCTCACCACCTTCCTGTTGCCCGTGACCATCGTGGCCACGTGGAACGAGAAGAACGCCGCCGTCTACTTCCCGCTCATCCTCTTGATGGGTGGAGCGCTCATCGGTGTGTTCGTCGCTTTGGACTTGTTCATGTTCTATGTGTTCTGGGAATTGACCTTGATTCCGATGTTCTTCCTCATCCTCAAATGGGGTGGNTACGACCGAAAATACGCCTCTCAGAAGTTCTTCATCTACACCTTCACGGCTTCGGTTATCATGCTCCTCGGTTTGGTCACCGTGTACTTCCTTCAACCCGAGAACCTCTCATACGCTGGAGCTTGGACCGGTCGCACCTTCGATATCCCTACNTTGACGGCACANGCTCAATCCGCCAACGCAGACGGGGCCTGGTTCCTCGGTGAAAGCCTGCAAAAGATTCTGTTCGTCATGCTGATGATCGGATTCCTCGTCAAGTTGCCTTCCGTGCCGTTCCACACTTGGCTGCCCGATGCGCACGTCCAAGCCCCGACCGGTGGTTCGATGTTGNTGGCTGGTGTCATGTTGAAGATGGGTGCNTACGGTATGTTCCGCCTTCCACTGGCCATGTTCCCGCATGCGGCTCATCACTTCCAGTTCGCCTTGATGGCCCTTGGTATGATCTCCCTTGTTTGGGGTGCCGTGGTTTGTCTCGGCCAAACCAATCTGAAGAAAATGGTCGCCTACTCCTCGGTTTCCCACATGGGTGTCATCCTCATCGGTATTGCGACCATGCAACCGCTTGGATGGGCTGCAGCTCTCTTCATGATGTTCGCTCACGGCATCATCAGCCCGATGCTCTTCGCCGTCTGTGGTGCCTTCAAGCATCACTACCACAGCATGGAAATCGGGTCCATGCGAGGCATGGCGAAGCACTCGCCTTGGTTGGCCACATCGATGATGTTTGCATGGATGGCTTCCCTCGGCCTGCCGCTCTTGGCTGGGTTCGTGGCTGAGCTGATGATGTTCCTCGCCTTGTGGCACTTCCTTTCAGCCGAAGGCTGGAGCGTGCTGTGGATGGTCGGTCCAGCCTTTGTCTTGGCCATCACCGCTGCTTATTACCTCTGGTCGATGCAACGCACCATCTTTGAGGGTGGCGATGAAACNCAACCNCCTGAGAGCCTCAAGGGNCAGCGGGTTCCGGACATTGGGGACGCTGAGAAGGTCGCNATGCTCATCCTTGCGGTGTTCACCATTCTCTTCGGCATCATGCCGTGGATTGCCTTGGACATGATGAANGGATGGACCGTTGCGTTCTTTGAATCGCTCTTGATTCCAATCTTAACAGGAGGTGCCTGATATGGAGCAAGTTGAACCCTTTGCTGAAGGCTTTGTGTTGGCCCTTGCACCTGAATTTGTATTGGTCATNGGTCTGTTCACCCTCATGATTGTCCCCAACATGGGCAACGCCAAGTTCCGCATACCGCTGACGCAAATCCGCATTCCTTGGTTCTTCGGTGGAAAGCGTGGTAAGCTTGACAGCGACCCACGCCTTCCAGGATTGTTTGCAACGGTCTTCTTCACCATCGCCTTCGGCCTCACGGCGACGTCCTTTGTCAACGGGATGGTCAAGACGCAGATTGTCACTCCAAGTGGTACACCCATGCTGCANATCGATGAGTTCAGCCGCATGTTTGAACTGATTTTCTTTGGTGCGCTTGCACTCGCCAGTGCTGCCTCAGTGAACCGTCTTCCAGCGACTNGTCGCTCTGACCGAAGCCTCAGTGGTCTCTACAACAACCGCCGTCAAGTCGACTTCTACATCCTCTTGATGACCACCGGATTGGGCATGGCCGTCGTTGCTCTGGCTCAAGATCTGTTCATGCTGTTCATCGGTCTTGAGTTGGCGTCGTTCTCGACCTACGTCTTGGTCTCCTTCATGAAAGAGAGCAAAGAAGGCACCGAGGCGGGCATGAAGTACTTCATCGTCGGCTCGGTCGCTTCCGGTGTTGGTCTCTACGGATTGTCCCTGCTGTACCTTTGGTCCGGTTCCCTCCAATTTGCTGACCTGTCCGTCGCTTTTGCCGCCAACGGCATGGAACCACTACCACTCATCGCCTTGGGCATGCTGCTGGTTGGCTTTGGGTTCAAGGTCAGTGCAGCGCCGTTCCATTTCGCTGCCCCGGATGCCTACGCAGGGGCGACCGCACCGGTCGCCGGTGTTCTGGCGACCGCAAGCAAAGCGATGGGTGTGCTCGGTCTGCTTCGTATTCTCCTCGCCATCGCCTCCCCCGAGGCCACCGATGGTTCAGCCGTTTGGTTGGTTGCTCTCGGTGTATTGTCCGTCATCACGATGACGTGGGGCAACCTCGCTGCGCTTGGTTCAACCAATCCAAAGCGAATGCTGGCTTACTCGTCCGTCGCCCACGCCGGATACATGCTGGCCGCCATCACCGCCATTGGGGCCCTGAACTGGGAAGATGGGCACATTGACATGAGCAACGATGCGGCTTTGGTGGTCGTCACGGCTTTGATTTTCCACCTCACCGTTCTGGTGTGTTTCAAACTCGGTGCCTTCCTCGTGCTCTCATTGCTCGAATCAGAAAAGGGCGGCCACACCTTGGAGTCGCTCGGCGGCTTGGCCAAGCGAGACCCGTTCATCGCCGTGGCCATGTTCATCTTCATGATGTCCCTTGCTGGCGTTCCGCCCCTCTCCGGATTTGTGTCCAAATTGCTCGTCATCATGGGCATCGTCAAGGTCGCTCTGCTCGACGTGACCGTCAACAGCGACCTCGTGTTTGGTGATATCCACTGGGTGTGGTTCCTTGCCTTGCTCATGGTCATCAATTCGGCCATCTCGGTGTTCTATTACCTCCGAGTCGGTTTGGTCATGTATTTCCACGACCCGGAAGAAGGACGAGAAGGCCCGCTGCCAAAGGGTTCCTCGGTTCGCTTTGCCATCATCGCCTGTTTGATCACCACGATCTACTTCGGCGTTGGCGCTGGTCAACTCATCGCTTTGTGCGAAGCAGCGGCAAACGCCCTTGTTGGCGCTTGGTGATTTCAAAAACCCCTTGCGCAGCCTGAGGCCCCGTTTTGGGTGATGAGTTCAAGAAGGGTAGACGGTTGGCAGAGATAGGTGAGACTGATTGGGTCGCAGATTTGAGGAAAAAGTGGACGTCGAAGAACTCGCACGTCTTGAGAATCCTGAAAACGCTAGCGACGGTAAAATCCGTGTCAAAATGCCGAACAAGAAAGTGAACGAGATGTTCGCTTTGGCCTCTCAAATCTTGGGNGGNCGCCGCGTCACCGTCCTCTGTGCAGACGGTGAAACACGCATGGCTCGGATNCCCGGAAAGATGCGTCGTCGCCAATGGGTGCGAGAAGGTGACTTGATCATCGTTTGGCCATGGGACTTCCAAGATTCCAAGGCCGACGTGAAGCACCGTTACACCAAGACGCAGGCCATGTACCTCTCCCGAAAAGGAGTCCTTCCGGACGATGTTGACATGTTTGGTATGGGTGTCTCCCTTGACGATGACGGNGAGCATGATGATTTGTTTGCTTCAGGAAGTGCGGTCGATGACGAACCAGAGGCAGAAGCCGAAGGGGACGATGACGGAGACGACTTGTTCGCCGATGATGGTGATGACGATTTNTTCGCAGACGACGATGACGATGACCTGTTTGCCGAAGAGGAACCTGCCGAAGAGGAACCCGCAGAGGAAACCCCTCCCGTGGCGGACAGCGTTGTTGAAGACGAACCCGAAGGCGACGATGACGACGATGACGACATCGATGCTTTGTTTGCTTGAGACGATGAGGAAGCCGCATGGTTGGAGATGACGACTGGGAAGAATTGGCCGGTCGCCCTCGAAAAGGACGAAAACCTCGCAAGAAGAAACAACACCGCTCCAAAGCTGACCGCTTGGACGCTGAACATCACCGTGCCGAACAAAATGAATTTCTGCGTGGCTTGAACGACCGTCAGGGTCGTTATGAGTGGATGAAGGAAGAACGCTACAACACGATGTTTCGTGGCATTGAGGCCAAAATTCAGGGGGCCATGGGGACGGGTACCTACGATTGGGTTGACCGTCGTGTCTTCGACCAAGTCTTTGACCGGCTCACCCTTATGGCGCTTTACAAGATGATGAAATCCGGGGTCATCGACACCCTTGACTTTCCTGTTGCCCGTGGCAAAGAAGCTCACGTGTTCCACGGCACAAACCTCGCTGGAGAGCCGGTGGCCGTGAAAATCTTCCACACCTCAAATGCCGTGTTCAAGAACCTCATTCAATACATCGAAGGCGACCCTCGGTTCACCGGCTTGCGCCGAAAACATCGTGATTTGGTCGAGGTCTGGGTGAGGAAAGAATACCGTAACCTGAACCGACTCGCTCGCTGGGGACTCAACGTTCCCTTTCCAAGAGGCGTTCACAAAAACGTCCTCATCATGGATTACCTCGGGAGTGCGACGTCGCCATCACCGAAACTCCGAGATGTGGTCATCGAGGACCCTTCACCCGTTTACGATGACCTCCTCCGCTTTTTGGCCATATCTTGGCAGAAAGCAAACCTCGTGCACGGGGATTTTTCACCCTACAACATTCTTTGGCATGACGGCAGAGCCTGCATCATCGATGTGGGCCAAGCCGTTGTAGACAGCCATCCTAAGGCCCAAGAATTCCTTGTTCGGGACGTGACCCGCCTTGTGGAGTGGGGGCAGAAGAACGGCATGGACGTCGATTTAGCAGGAGCCATGTACGAGGTGCTGAACATGGACCTGTCCGATGTGGAACAGGTTGAGTTGCTGGAGTGATCACTCTTCTTCCCAGGTGATGTTCTCATCATCGGCCAGTTGCATCATCTCTTCGACCGCTTCGTCATCTTCGGGGTCAACCTGCGAGGCTTTCATGCGTCGGTTTCGTCGTTCCTGCGATATTTCAGCCAGTCCGGGAACCAACCCTTCGAATCCAGTTGAGGGCGAAGCCGCAGAGGTTCGCTCTTCGTAGGCATCAAGCGAGCGGGATTCAAGTCGAGCACGCTTTCGGTCGCGTTCCAAAAACCCGATGACGGTTCCGTGTTCCGAGCCCCCTGCCAACATTTCGATGGCTTGGCGTGCGGCAAACAATCCACTTTCTTCTCCCACCAACACCACCGTTGAGTTGTAGATGCTGATTTGGGTGTCCGTGAGTTGCTCAATGAGTTTGCGAATCTTTCCTTGACGGCCGATGATTCGAGCCCGAATGCGTCGTTGTTGGTTGGAGCGTTTTCCAACGTATTCTCGCAGGTCAACGAGTTCAAAAAAATGGTCATCGTCCAGCAAGCGTACGGCGGCATCGGGGGCCATGCCACGGCCAATGGCTTTCACCACATCGGGCAGTTTCATGGCTTTCACGGGGTCGTAGGTTCCGGGTTCACCCCATTCCACATCGATGTCGCCGGATTCGGAATCGATGATGAATTTCTTGCAACCTGCGGCCTTGTGAATCGCTTTGCTGGTCGCCCCCTTGGCACCGATGATGACCGCGATGCGGTCTTTGGGTACACGTGGGAGCGACTGGCGCATGGTCGGGCGTGAGGCCCGATGCTTTTCAATCCCTTGTCCTGTGCTGGAGAAGGGCAAGGGCAAACCCAACCAGCACGATGACGAACAAGGATGGCGCAAAGGAAGGGACAAGACCCGGGGCATCAAGGGAAGCTCCGGTCACCATGAGGTAGTTGTTGTTGTTCCCCTCATCGTATTCATCGATCACGTTGGCGAAATCGATCACCAAGCGGAGGTCGAATTGTCCTGACCGGGGGACGGTGTATTGCCAAATGATGGTCTCGGTGCTGTTTGAGAGGGTGCCAGCGGGAAGGTTTCGGGTCTCCATGACCGTCCAGTCAACGGTTGATGATCGGTCAGCCGGGGCGGTCTCCAGGCGGACGATGACGCTTCCACCGTAGTCCTCATTTGATTCCAAAACACTCGTGATGGTGACGTTACCGGTTTGTTCACCCGGCCTCACCACGTTCCGGTCAAGGTTGGTTTGGCTCACGTTCCAGAACAAGTCAAGTCCAGGCAGAATTTGATACGAGGATGCTTGAGTGGTAAACGAGTTTCCAGCCTCATCGACGAGCACCGCCCTCAACATGAGGTGTTGGCGTGATTTGGTCGCCCAACTGGCAAGGCCAACTTGGCCAGAAAGGCCATTGACGCCCATGGTCAACCATCGGCCGGAAAGGTCGGGCGTCTCACCCACTCCGTTGGAGTCAAATCCGTATTGGATGTAGGATGCTGAATTGTCGATGCCNGAATCGGCATCCTCTGCGTTGAAGGTGATGTTGGCGGGCCCAACTCGGCTGGTGGTCAATTCGTCGACGGTCCATGAAAGACCGATGGGGGCGGTTTGGTCAACACGGACGGTCACGGCCGTAGCAGCGCCGGTGTTGCCCACCCGGTCCGTTGCTCGCAGGTTCAACGTGTGCACACCTTCAGCCAAGGTGAGGGACAACGTATCACTCGTCGTGGTTGTCCATGCTTCTTCGTTCAAGGCGTAGTCCACGCTGGCGACGCCTGAACCTTGACCGTCGTCGGATTCGCTGATGAGGCCACTCACCGAAACGGTGGTCGATTGTTGCCAAGCCCCACCATCGCCGACGGTTAGGCTTCCAATGGTTGGNCCGGTTCGGTCGATGCCGATGAACACGGTGGACGTGTTGGACAATCCTGAGTGGTCAAAGACGGTCAACCGTGGCGACCAGGTCCCTTCTTGCATGTTGCCGCTGGCCCAATCCCANCCATAACTCAGCGAGGTTGGGCCATCGGTCGCTGGGGAGCCCGGTCCGGGCACATTGGTCAGGGTGGCTTGCTTGAGGTCATCATCGCTGGCGCCCCAACGGAACGAAAGAGCATCTTGGGAACCAATGTTGAACCATGCCCGGTCCGAAAGGCTGGCTCCGTTGCCAGCATCTGGGTTGAGGACGGTGAAGGTCGTGATGGAGGGGACCTGNTTCACGATGTCAAACCAGCCAGTGGTTGCCTGAGAGAAACTTTCGGTGTCGCTGTCCCAACCCGAGGCACGGAGTTTGTAGGTGTCATTGGTCAAACCTGTGGTGTCAAAGGGGTACATCCATGGCGTGGTGGTCAAGTTCACCACGGTGGTCCACGTGGATTCATCGGACGTGATTTCAATCAGCAGCGAATCGAGTGTGCCCGTTCCAGCGACGCTGAATGTAAGGGCGTAGGTGCCCTTGACCTCGTCGCTTTGAGCGGGTCCATTTGAGAAACCAATGGCCAGGTTTGAGGGGCTGCTCGCTTCGACAACCACGGCATCGTTGAGNGAAGGATGTTCCACCGTCGAATGATGTTTGGCCACCGGCAAGAGGGAGCAGAGCAAGAGGGTGACCAGCCAAACGGCCGCACTGCTTCGTCCCATGCCTCTCCCACACCTTCGGTGAGCCTTCAACTCTCCCCTCCATGACTGGATGAGGAGGGTGTTGTTCAGTCGATTTGGTTTCGCCACACAAAAAAGGAGGTTGCATGGCCGTTTTGTCAGGTATTTTGGAGATGGGTTCAAGTGCTTTGAACGACCAAGGCAAAGTATGGAGCGTAAAGCCAAGGCAGTGTTCATCCTCGGCCTTCTTTTGTTCAGCGTGTTGCCCTTGACGGTGCAAGCCGAAGAAAGCGGTGGCATCCAATCCTCTGCCGCCCAAATGGCGCTGAGTCCTTCCAACCCTGTTATGGGCGGTTCCGTGGACATCGATGTTACGCTCTACAACAGTCAACAAAGCGACGCCTTCAACGTTGAAGTGGCGGTGTACAAAGAAAACATCGCCCAGAGCAACCGGCTGATCCTCGATACGGTGACCATCTACGCAGAATCGTTCTACACCGTCAGCACGACCTGGTCGGGTTTGACCGAAGGCACCCACAAGGTCTGGTTTGAATTTTCAGCCGGGGGCGACATTCAAGCCCGTTTCAACAAGGAGTTCAACGTGTCTGGTTTGGCGAATCTTCGCATCGACACGCTCGAGTTGGACACCAGNTCGACNGTGTACGCCGGCGACACCGTTGGCCTCTCTGCGTTGGTCNTGAATTCGGGCAGCGTGGACGCACCGGAGACCAAACTCCTGCTTGAGGTTCCCGAATCAAGCGATGTTCTTCTCACCACGCCTGCCTTGACCGCCGGTTCATCGGCGTGGGTAAACACCACCCTCGTCGCCCCAAGCAGCGGTGTCCACGATGTCGTTGTCACGCCCGATGCAGAGAACGTGGTTCAAGAGGCCTCGGAGATGAACAAAGCCACCGATGTTGAATTGGTGGTGGCCACTCGCATGGATTTGAGTTTCAAAGACGAATTGACCATCACGACCGCTGAAGGGGCGCTTGAAGGCCCGTGGNCGGTCGAAGGCACACTTGTGCGCACCAACGGCACCGGTCCTTTGGACGTCCCGGTTTGGCTCCAACTCTCAAACCCTGCTGGAGGTTTGGTCACCAGTGAACCGTTCACCGTTTCCTTAACGGGTGTTGGCTACATCGAGCAGGTGTTCAGTGCCCAACTCACCTCAACCACCCTCAGCTCTTTGCCCGAAGGCGATCATGTCGTCACGGCAAAAATCAATCCATTCAACGTGGCTGGTTTTGAACAAGAACGCACCGATAACGACGTCGCATCGGGNGTGCTGACCATCTTCCCCATTCCAGANGTGTACGTGGATGCCAATGCGCTTCCAACGGTGCCCTCGGTCCAATCCGGTGAGGACATCGAATGGCGAGTCACCATGGAAAACACCGGTGATATTGGCGTCTCGGGAAACATTCAGTACATTTTTGACGGTCTTGAAGGACAGTCCCCTCCTATTTTGCTGGATGCCGGTCAGGCCTTCACATGGACCATCACGCTTCCAACGGCGTTGGGAGCCCACACAGCCAATTTTGAGGGCCAATGGGTCGCTGCCCCCGGCAGTTGGGACGCCAACAAGCAGAATTCCTTTGCCACCGGGTCGGTATTGGTTGAATCAAAACTGAAACTGGACTGGGAGTATGCCTCGTTGGAACTCCTCGATGCCGAAGGTGAGGTGCCCGACATGCCGCTTGATGACGGGGAGGCCTACACCCTGAGCATCAGCCTGACCAGCCAAGAGACCGGCCAGGCCAACTACACCTGCCAAGACAGCAGTAACACCGTGATGTCAACGATGGCGGTCAACGTCGTGAACAGGGGAGACCGTGCTCAATTGTCGTGCACGTTCACCGCCACCGCCTCAATGACCACGGTTCGCTTGATTCCAGAGGACGCCTCGATCAGTTCCACCTTCTCACGTTCCTTTGCGACCTTGGCCACCAACACCAACAACGACGGAGCGGGTTCCTCCTCTGAGGCTGGAACGGTGACTTTGTTCGGTCTGGTCGCCGTGGGGCTCATTGCAGCTTTGGTCGCTGCTGTTCTTCTCACCCGAGAGCGTGAGGAAGAGGTCGAGCGTGATATTTTCGAATACTGCCCAGCATGTGACGGTGAATTGGAAGGCACAGAGGACCGTTGCCCCCATTGTTCCTTTAACCTCAAGAAAGCCAGGAACCAGTTCCACGATTGCCATGAATGCGGGGAATCCGTCCCCGACCTCATGGAGAATTGTCCTTACTGCGGCGCTCATCAAGACGTTTCCTCGTTCTTTGAACGGCGGGAGCGTCGTGAACCCCGGGAAGTTGTGAAGGAAGAAGTGGCTCTTCCCGAGGACGACGAGGATGAAATCGTCACTGGTACTCAGAACTTCGCCGATGCTGTCAAGGAGTTCGGCTTTGATGAAGAACACCTCGAAGAGGAATGGGACACCAACATCGAAGCCGCAGAAGCGGAAGTCGAGGCGGCATACGACCGACGGTTTGCCGATGATTTGGCCATGGAAGACATGACCGAAGAGGAAATTGAAGCCTACAAAGAACAGGTCACAACGACGCTAAACATGCCAAACAAAGACGACAAACAAGGCCTTGATTCCATCCTTTCTGAGAAGGGCGAACTCAAGTCACTTGGCGAGGATACGGGCGAATTGAGCGCATCGGACGCTGATATTCGCGAACAACTCTTCGAAATCACCGGTGAAGAAGGCGTTCTACCCGGAGAGAAGGTGCAAGTTGGCATGAGTTTGACCGATTCGTCCTTCGCTGGAAACGAAGTCAGTGAAGCGACGGCGAATTTCTCGTTCAATGACGCCGAAGAGAAGCCCCTGCCACGTTCAAGTGATGACGATGCTTCTGCTTTAACATCCAAGGCCAGAAAACCTGCTCGACGACGTGCGACGCGTCAATCCAAAGAGAAACCGAAGGAAACCCAAACCGATGAGTGCGGTGCGTGCGGCGCAGAACTCCCTGCTGGAGCAACGGAGTGCGGTGTTTGCGGTGCGAAGTTCAGTTGAGTGTCTGTCAGCTTTCATAGGGCTCGTCATCGCCTTCGCTCGGCCTTCACTTCGCTTCATTCAGACGCTTCCTACCAATCTCACTTTGGTTTTCAAATGCTCGCAAGTCCACAGCGAGGGCTTCATAGGGTCGTGGCCGGTGGTTGTGGCATGCGGCGACCCGGCCTCGGTGCGGCCCTCATCATGGCGGTCCTCATGGCCTCCACTTCAGGTTGCATGGGCCTCATCGCTGCAAGGGAGACCGTCGAATCCCTTCGAGAACCGGCCTATGAAAGCCTAAACAACAAGAAAATCACCGTCGATCATTCGTTCCAAAATTTCCAGGATTACGCTGAGGAATACACCAATCGGTCAACGTTTGTGGTCGACGATCAAACCACTGAAATCGATGTCTACTTCAAAGTCTCCTTCGAACTTTCCCGCAATCTCCCCTCCACCTTTTGGGACAACGAGAGCCGTTATGTCCGAGCCACCTTGACCGACAGTGAGGGCATGGTTCAGTGGGAACAGGACGTGAGTGAAGACGCCAGCCCGCTTGAAGAAACGCTTCTGCCAAATCCTTCGTTTGCCATGGGGGAGTGGGAACTTGACGTAAAGGCTCGAGGTGGTGGCGAAGGCTTCACCGGTTCGTTGCAGGACAACTTCATCATCATCGTCACGGTCACCAACAGTTGTGTTCAGTATCCGCTGGTTGACGAGTGTTACTGAATCATGCGAGCCGCTCGCTGCACGCATAGCGACGTGAACAGTTTTGGCACTTTCTGGGCCGGTCGTGGTTGCGCTTCGCTCCTCCGATGGCCATGGCGGTCTGAACCTGGTGAATCCGTTCGTCCAATTCCTTCTTTGCTTCATCGTCCCAGATGAGTTGGTGCAAGTTGTCCGGGCCGTATCGGAGGAGTGCATAGGGTGGTGCCCGGCCAGTTGTTTTCTCAACCAGTCGAGCGTAAGCCAAGGCTTGCAGCCGATGTGAGTCATGAGGGCGCTTGGGGACCTTACCGGTTTTTTGTTCGACGGGAATGAACTCTGCATCAATGATGACGATTTGGTCAGGTCGGCCACGCAGTCCAGTCTCTGCATCCACCAGGAGTTGAGCCGTTTCTTCATCGTCGGAATACGAGACCTCGTCGCTCATGCTGAAATCGTTTTCAAACGCAAGACGTTGGGCCTTTTCGTTGCTCTTGAGGGCCCGCCGAAGGACGATGGAAGCGAGCAGTGTCCATGCGAGGGTGGTGATGGCCAGAACGTACGAGGCTTGTTGGCGGTTGTCGGCAAAAAGGAGGGCACTGGAATGCAAGGCAAGCACAATCGCAGAAACGAACATGGACACTTCCAAAATACCGCCTTCAAACCAACCCCCCATGAAGCCCCGGGGTTCGAACACCGGCTCGATGGTCTCGATTTTCCCGTTCAATTTAGGGCGAAACGGTTCCTTCAAACCGATGATTTTGCGCCAAGGGGCCAGGACAGCCATGATACCGACCAGCAAAAATGAGAGGGCTCCTGCCGCAAGCAGTTTCGAAAATTCAACCACGTTGAGTTCCAGGTCGTCAATGTATTGAACAGCCAATGTATCAACGAGCAGAACAAGAATGATCGCATACCACCATTCCAAAATGAGAAGGTTCCGCTTTGCTTGGAATTGATGTCCTTTCAAGTCCATCATTGATTCATGAATCGCTTGGTGTTTCTGAATACCACGGTCGATGGCCGAACTCTTTCCAGTTGTTCCGGTTGCGGCCAAATGCCATGACACCGGGCAGTAGGTGAACCGTTCCAAGTCGCTTGCACTGACCGGAAGCGGTTTGCCTTTGGCCGTTCGCCAACGACCATCTTCGCCTTTCATTGCGTCCCTGTGCGTCGGAGATGAGCCTTCCGTGCCCCTTTTCGTCTCCGACATGACCGTGCCAACTCGCTTTTCATTTTTGAGACCTTTTCCGAAGTGTGCGAGCCAATTCTGGTACTGTGAAGAGGACAACTTGCTACGAAGCGGTTTAATACAGGGGGTCTGTGGGCGGCTTGCTGTGGTTCAACATGTCCGAAGAAGCCAGTTTGCTCGTGTCCGCCGAAACCTATGAGGAGAACGCTGTTAACATCGGTACTCAACAAAAGAGTGCTGACATGAGCCGCTTNATTGACCGTGTCCGAGAAGACGGTCTCTACCTCCTTGACATTCACATCACGGACGCCCGCATCCGTTCCATCGCTGCGCTTCTCAACACCTTTGACGCACCGTCCATCATGGTCGTCAGCGCTCGGCAATATGGACAACGCCCAGCACGAAAATTCGCCGAGGCTNTTGGTGCCCATTCGGCGGTTGGTCGTTTCATTCCNGGTTCCTTGACCAACCCCGCTCTTCGCTCCTACATTGAACCCGACATCCTGTTTGTCACCGACCCCGCCAACGACCAGCAAGCCCTCCGNGAAGCCGTGGCCACCGGCCTCCCCATCGTCGGTATCGTGGACGCCAACAATCACCTTCGAAACGTAGACATTGCGCTACCAGCCAACAACAAGGGACGCCGTTCTCTTGCCCTCATTTACTGGCTCCTCGCTCGAGAAGTCCTCAAGGTACGGGNNGAAACCACCGATGAAGAGTGGGCCGCTCGAGAAGAGAACACTCCCGAAGATTGGGAATCCACNTTCTGAGCATCAAACCGGACTGGNCAAAAAGCCGCTGATAGCGTCTGCCATGGCTTTCGTCGTCTCTTGCTCGTGCATGAGCGTACGGACTTTCTTTGCGCCGGGCAATCCTTTGGTGAAGGCGATGGCGTGGCGTTGCATCCACTTGCCTTGGAGGCCGATGGTCGCCTCGGAGAGGTGGATATAACGGTCCCAGCACCATTTGCGGGAAGCGAATGCCTTGCTGGTTTCNCTNAGTCCGTGCCAATCATCGTGGTTGGCTACCCAAGGNAGGCGGTCCAATTCCATCCATCCCAAGCCGACCTTGATGTCTGAAAACACCGTTGGTCTCCCGATGGCACCTCGGCCGATCATCAACCCCGAGGCTCCGGTGTGCATGAGGCAGGCCTTNGCTGAAGCGGCATCAACGACATCACCGTTGGCGACAACAGGGACGTCCACTTCCTCCACGGCCTGCTTGATGCTGGACCAATCGGCCTCACCGGAATAGCGTTGCTTNAGGGTGCGTCCGTGGATGCACAGGCGTTGCGCNCCGACGGCTTCCAGTCGTTTGCAAATCTCGGTTGAATTGTTGGCACGCTGGCCGGTTCCCAATCGCATTTTGGCCGTCACTGGGACATCGACCCGGTCAACGATGGTCTCCACCATGCTGACCAAACGGTCGGGCTCTCCCATCAACGCCGCTCCAGCACAGATGTTNGTGACTTTTGGGGCGGGGCATCCAAAGTTGAGGTCGATGATGTCGGCGGCGGAGGCCAACATTTCAGCCGCCGTTGCCATGTCTCCTGGGTCACCGCCGAAGATTTGTGGAATAAAGGGGACTTCGGTCTCATGGGTTTCCATGCGGCGCCACGACGTCGCAGCTTCTCGGGTGAGGGCCGTTGAATTTGTGAACTCCGTGATGGTGACATCGGCTCCACATTCTTTGGCCAGCAAGCGATACGGAAGGTCGGTGACACCCGACATTGGAGCGAGGTGCAATGGGCGCGGGTCTCCGTCCCATGCTCCACGTTTCGAGCCAATGAATTCGGACATTTCCTCACCGATCATTCGTTTGGTTGTGAATTGGAAAGGGCCTCATCCAGCAATCCCGCCACCCGAACCATTCGGCGNAGCACCCTGTCCAACCGGTCCTGAACCCGTTGCTGCACGGCTGAGGATGAGCCTCCAGCCATCCGATAACCCATCGGCAAGCGCCCTCCGAGCAGGTTCAGCAACAGCATCTGGTCCCTGGCCTCCACGGTACTGAGGTGCTTGGAAACGTCCTCTATCGAGAGTTTACCTTTGGCGAGTGTTTTGAGGAGGACGGACTGCTGTGCTTCGTTGAGCAGGCGTTGAAAACCTCCTTTTTTGAGCATCCAATCCTCTCCTCTCCGCTGGTGTTGGGTGGTCATGGCGGTCCACAAGGCCGTGTTCAATCGGTCGGTTCGCGGTACACGTTCAACCATTCCAGTGGCTCGAAACCGTTCCAATATGCGTCCGACACGTGCTTTTTGCCCACCGTGCAGTTCCGCCGCTTCATCCAGCGACAGAGGTAGATTTCGTTCAAGCAGGGTGGAAAACAGTCGAACGGAGAGGGAATCCGCTTTGATTTCCCCACCGGGGCGTTCACCCAAGAGGCCAAAATCGTTCATCCAATGCGACAAGAGGTCGCCTTCGCTCCCATCGTTTATGGGGCGATGGTCGACCAGGCCCAAGGAGAACGGGGCCCCCTCTTCTTGAGGTAGTTCAACAGGAAGTGGCTCTCCCGACCGGTTCCAACGTTGGTTGATGAATTCAAATCGCTGCTGGAGCAGCAGTCGGCTGTGCTGTTGAAGATAGGCGACGGCATTGGAGAGTGAACCGCCCCTCAGGTAGTACTTCCTCCATCCTTTGCCTTCGTTGGTGAATCCAATCAAACCGGTTTCCACCAATCGGGCAAGGTGGTGGTTGAGGGAAGCCGGCATTTGTGCCAACTCATCAGCGAGCATTTGGGCGTCCCAGCTCTGTTCGGGGCGACCGATCAAATGATCACGCAACAACCGATGAACCGATCCAGCCCGTCCGTGGTCGGCGGTGGCCTCGCCGCGTTTGCGAACCAGCGCCAATGTGTCGATGAGCCAAGCGATGAGCCCGTCAACGTCCCGTTCGGTTGTGGGCAACGGGTGCTCAATGAGTCGAACGGAGAACATGGTGGGAGGGCATCGCCAAGGGTCTTTGAAGGCTATGCAACAAATGCCGCTCCAGCGACAGATTTCGTAAATCGCGCTTCACTCTGAGAAGCAGCGACGTTCGTCCACGAATTCATAATCCACGGTCGATGCACGTGCGTAAATTTCCAAGTCGATATGAGCCATCAATTCGATGCGGTCCTCTCGCAGAATGCCCCGTCGTCGCAGCACTTTTACGGCGCTATGAACGGTTGCACGGGTTCGGCCAAGNCGGCGGGCAAGGGCTGCTTGTGAACGAGGTACACCTTCTCGGTCGATGTTTTCCAAGATCATTCGTTGGACGGGGGAGAGGCCAATGGGCAATTGTTGCGCCATGCGTTCCTCACCGACCACTTTGCTGCGAAGCACTTCGACTTGACTTGGTCCTCCGGCAAANTAGCACGTGCGTCCGTTGACGGGCATCACCGTGACCGCCCTGCGTGTTTGCAAGACATCCAGGTGATGACGCAACGTCCCGTTGGCGGTGTTGAGAACGGTTTGGAGTTCCCGATAACACAAACCGGGTCGTGATTCAAGCGTTGAAAGGATTCGTCGCCGCAACGGGTGCTCATAAGCTGTGGCCCGGGTGGAAATGCCTCCCAGTGCCATGGCTCCAACGGTACCCGCAAAGGTCGCCAAGCCGCCTGCGATGCCAACCACGCCGCTGGCGGCCCCGGTAAGNCCCGCCGCCAACCAAGGGCGTTGACGAGTCCATTGGGCGAGAAGAGGCATGCTGTGAGGTTCTCCTTCTCCTCCCTTAATCCATCGCTCTTTTGTGCCCGTCCGCCCTTCCTCTGAAACGGGCTTTTTCGTTGGTTAAATACAGTCGCAGTCCATTGATTATGTTGGTGGTGAACGCATGAGAGATTATGAATTGGAACTGAAATTGCAGGCGGCACTCGACCGGGGCGACAACGTTTGGGTGGTCGGTGATGTCCACGGATTCTTTCAATCCATGGTCGAACTCTGCGAAGGCTTGAATTTGGGCGAAGGTGATTGGGTGGTCTTCCTTGGTGATTTGATCGATCGGGGCCCAAACGGGTTTGGTGTGGTTCATGAGGTCATGACCAATCCCCGTTTTGCATCCGTCAAAGGAAATCATGAGGACATGATGGTGCAACAGTTCACGATGGAGAAGATTCGTCATCCTGATATGGACGTGATGCTTTGGATGAAAAACGGAGGCAATACCACCATCGCCTCGTACATCGACGCTGCCCGANACGNCNAGGGTGAACTNGACGAAGTAGCCTTAGAGGAATGCGCCGCTCGCCACACGGCATGGATGGACCAACTGCCGACCCATTTGGTGCTCGACCGGTGGCGTTTGGTTCATGCTGGATACCGACCTAACCACGATTTGGAGCAACAGACGTCGGACGACCTTCTCTGGATTCGTAGGGCCTTCCACACGGCCACGCAGCCCATCGACCCAGTGCGCACCATCGTATTTGGTCACACGCCTACCGTGGCCCTACCCGGTCATACCAAGGAGGAATGGGGTCATGTGTGGCACAGCGATGTTCGCCTGAAGGATGAACGGCCCGCTGCAACGGGTTTGGATACTTGCCTCTACCAGGGCCCGGCTGACCGCCGGGTTCTTTCCGCCTTGAACCTGCAAACGGGCCAAGTTGCGCAACAACACCGGGTTGAGGCTTAGCCTTGAACGACCGAACCGGCCACCATCTTGAGATGAGCCACAAGCGGAGAAAGGAGCCGACCGCAGGTTTTCCCATGAGCGCTAAGTTCGTAGTTGACTTTGATGGGCGGCCCATCGCTGACCAAACGGAGCACAAGGCCTTCTTCGGTCAAGAAACGGAGTTTATCCGACAGGGTTCGGCTGGAGATGCCCGTGAGCATGCTCTTCATTTCGTTGAAGCGGCGAGGCCCGGTGATGTACAGCGTGGCCAAGATTTCGATGGTCCACCTTGAGGCAAAGACATGAAGCGCCTCGACCGCAGCCTCGACTTCCCAATCAGCGTTGTATGGGCCTTGGCTGGAGTGTTTGGCGAGAAGCTTCCGAATCGTCGTTCCTTGGTCAATGGTGGTTTGAATCCCGTTTTCAATCGCCTCATAGTGCTCGCTTGGGATGGTCATTGGGGGTTCAGGCATGCTTACTCAATCGGCCCGAGTCTCTTTGACTACTTGATTTCTTTTCCACACCTGATGCAATCAAAGGGGGAGGATTTCGCCCTCAATCATGCGTAGAATGTCATCCCTTGAAGAGGAGGTCACCCCTCCCCGCTCCATGGAGTCTGCACCGACACCAACAGCCACGCGGCGTTTGGTGTTGGCACGCGGAGGGGCCTTGACTCGATTTTCTGGACTTGGAGGGGCCCATCATGCTCTTCTCAACCATCACCAAAAGGGACGGTTTGCAGGCTTCGATTTGCTCGATGTTCTCGAGTATCAAGAACAAAGGTCAGCCTTCGGTAAAGTGCGCCATCGGTGGAGCAAGCAACCCAAACGGGTCCGGTCTTACTGCCAGCAGCACCTTGGCCCGAACGATGTCCTTCACATCACCGACCAAGAACAAGCCCACCTTGCTCCACCCCGTTCCTCCCAGCGTCCAAAGGTCGTGATCACCGTTCACGACTTGTTCCACCTCTTCCCCTTTGAGCAACGAGTTATGCTGACCGACGGAGAGAATGCCNTGGGNGAGTCCCTNATNGAGGTGGGTGAGCACCGACCNGGGCGCGTTCGCCGAAGGGATTTGAACAAGCTCCGTGAAGGGCTTTCCAGAGCGGACCTCCTCGTTTGTGATTCAACCTTTACCCGAGACGTGTGCCGCCGGGAATTTCCAGGCGTTNAAGCCGTNGCTGTCCCGCTTGGATTGGATTGCGACGCGTATGCCTCTTCGGGCGTACCTCAGAAGAATCCCAAGTTTTCGATGCTCTTCATTGGGTCGTCCGACCCGAGAAAACGCCTTGATTTCCTCTTTGATTTGCTCCATACCTGCGATGAGGAACTTCGTCAACACTCCGTTCTTCACGTGGTCGGCGACCAGAGTCAAACGGCGCACGCTTTGGCCAAAAGCATCGACATGGAGGTCATGGTCCATCCCCGCCTTGACGATCAAGCCCTCATGCTGCTGCGTCAAGAAGCCGATGTTTTGCTCTTCCCCAGCGCCGCTGAAGGTTATGGGTACCCGCCGATTGAATCCATGGCGTCGGGCTGCCCTGTGCTCTGTTCAGACCTGCCTGCTCACAACGAATTGATGCCGGAGGGTGCGTGTTTGCCCGCCGGTGACTTCCGTGGGTGGAGGGAAGCTTTGAGCGGTAACTTCCATGCTTGGGAAACCACCACGGCCAAAGTTCCCGATGAGCGGTTGATGGAGCATGCACGCCAATTTTCAGCCGATGTTTTCGTTCAAAACATGACGGCTGCATACAATGCACTGTGGTGACGGTTGAGGAACACCGTTGCCGATTTTTATTAGGTGAATTGGATTCGGACCGTTTATGCAACCTATTCAACGCGTGGCCGTTGTCGGCGCAGGAAACATGGGCTCGGGCATTGCTCAGAAGAGCGCTCAAGAAGAATTTGATGTCCAAATGGTCGACCGTGAACTTCAATGGGTCGAGCGCGGTCAATCCATCATTGCAAATTTCCTGAGTGAGGCGGTTGAGCGACGCATTTTCTCACCTGCTCAAGTGGAGTCGATTCAGGGTCGAATCACCGGCGTGGTGGGCGTGGAAAACACGGCAGAGAACACCGATTTGGTCATTGAGGCCGTGTTTGAAGACTTTGACGTCAAAACCGCTGTGTTCAATGCCTTGGATGAAGCATGCGGCGAAGGAACCATTCTTGCTTCAAACACCTCATCCCTTTCCGTGAACGCTTTGGCTGAGGCCACCGGCCGTGCTGACCGCTTTGTTGGTTTGCACTTCTTCTACCACCCTGCCAAGAACCGTCTCGTCGAGGTCATTCCCGCCAAATCCTCCAGTCAGGAAACCATCGACAAAGTGGTTCAGTATTGCAAGATGCTTGGAAAAGTGGTCATCGTGTGTGCCGATCGCCCTGGTTTTGTTGTGAACCGCTTCTTTGTGCCTTGGCTCAATGAAGCCTGTTTGCTCCTTGAAGAGGGGATTGCTAACGCCGCTCAAATTGACGCCATTTCGTGCAAGGCGTTCCGAATTGGACTGGGGCCTTTCGGTTTGATGAACCTCACCGGCCCGCCGATCGCCCTCCATTCCACCGATTACCTCGCTGAACAACTCCATACGCCTCGCTACACCGGTGCGGCGAATTTGCGCGCTTTGGTCGAGGCGAATGAACAGTGGGATGTTTCGGAAAATGCAGCGTACTCCGATGAACAATACACGGCCGTCTCCGAGCGCCTGCTCGGTGTGGTCTTTGGAGTGGCAGCGCAAATCGTGGACGAAGACATCTGCAGCATGGAGGACGTTGACCGCGGTGCCAAAGTTGGACTCCGATGGGCCCGTGGTCCGTTTGAAATGATGAACCGAATCGGTGTTGGAGAAGCCTGTCGAATGGCCAAGGCCTATGCAGAAACCGCCGGTGAGGGATGGACCGTCCCCTCCTTTTTCTCGCAACAGGGCAACCAAGCATGGGATTTCTCGTACGTGGACAGCACCGTTCATGACGGGGTGGCGACCATCACCATCAACCGACCCGAGGCCATGAACGCCCTCAACGTCACCGTTGTGGGTCAATTGATCGAGGCGGTAGCGGTGGCCAACGCCAACGATGACGTCCATACCGTTGTTGTTGACGGTGCTGGAAAAGCGTTCGTCGCAGGGGCCGATGTGAAGTTCTTTGTTGACAAAATCAGGGCCGATGCCATTCCAGACATCTATGATTTCACGGCAGACGGCCATGAACTGCTCAACATGCTGGAGACCTCCAGCAAGACCACGATCGCCCTCACGACCGGTTTGGCTTTGGGCGGTGGCTTGGAACTCGCCTTGGCCTGCGATTACCGCATTGGGACACGCCGAACGCAGTTCCGCTTCCCAGAGACCTCGATTGGCATTTATCCTGGCTTGGGAGGTTCCCAGCGGCCTGCACGTATTTGTGGCATCCCCATCGCTCGTTGGGCGGTGCTGGCTGGCAACTTCATGGACGCCAACACGGCGGCTGACCTCGGCTTGGTCACCCATCTTGTGGACGTGGCTGGCGTAGACGATTGCATTCGGAACCTTGCCTCTCAAGGCAAGCCTGCTGAGAAGTACCCCGGCCAACCGGCCAACCCCGCCTCCCCTGTCGCCAAGTTTGCGTCAACGTTCTTCACCGACGAGAACATGGCCGTGCTCATGAACGGTGATTGTCCAAACGGCTTTGACAAGGAAGAGAAAATTGTGGCTCGCCAAATCAAGAGCCTCTCCTTCACGGCGCCCATTGGCCTGCGCATGGCCAGCGATCTCATTGACGCCACGGCAAAAACCGACTTGAAATCCGGCCTTCAACTCGAGTTGGACGGCTTGAACACGATTTTCTCGACCAAGGATGCCTTGGAAGGTCTGTCCGCACTGATTGAAAATCGGCGCCCAACCTACACCAACGAGTGATTAAGCCCACTGCTCCGCAAGGTCATTGAGCGACCGAACGACAGCGACAATGTCCACGTCTTCACCGCTTTCTTGAGCCATTTGAAGTCGGTTTTTGACCGCTTCAACCGTTTCCTCGGACGGTGTTTCTCCCGTCAGCTCTTCGATGACCTCGGCAATGCTTCGACCACGTCCGTTCAAAATGGCGAGGAGGGCCTTGAAATGTTCATCCTCGTCCTTCGGTCCACGTGCGCTCATTCCATCACCTCGGTTTCGATGTTGTTGAGGGTGTACCATTCGGTCCACGGTACGGGTTCTTCATCNGTCCAATGGCTCAATGGGCCATGCTCGCTCAACATGGAATGGTTGTTCACCTGAACCATTGACCGGTTGCTGCTGTGCTTTGGACCGGGTTGACCCAGCACCATGGCGGATTCAAGAATCCCTGCACCCAAGCTGAGGCTGTTCGTGTCCGTGCTGCTCCAATAGGAAGCAAACCGAGGATGAGTGTGGACCCAGAGTTTGAATGGAAGGCGACCTCCAACGGGTGGCTGCAAGGTGACTTGCCCTGCCGTTCCCCAATCGATGAAGACCTTGTCGTCAGCGTCGATGAGCACCGAGGTCTCGAGGCCTGCCATGACGGAAAGGATGTAGACGCCGTCCCACCGCCCTGCTTCTGAAAGAATTCGCTGAGCGGTGAGGAGGTCCTCATCGTCCACCCGCCGTTCTTCAGCGGCAAGGCAAGCAAGCTCCCAGGTTTCTTGGTTGAGCGTGAGGTTTTCAGCGTCGGGCAGACCAATCATGCGCTCACCTCCGGGAAAGCGAGCGCACCGTAGGTCAAACTGCCCATGGACTGGACCGGAGCAGGATGGCCACGCCATTTCTGAAGCGCCCACTGGGCGCCAAAGGCGGCAGCAACGGCAAATCCAAATTCCAAATTTCCAGCCTCCAACGCACCAGCGACCTGGCAACTGGCGGGTTGATGGTCGGGCGTCATCCGTTCCAAAAGAGCAGGTTGAGACGCTGAAGAAAGAGCCATCCAACCATCACCGCTGCACCGGACATCCAGCCATGGGGCTTCGATGCCATGGACCATGCGCCGAGGTTCGGGCCGGTCAACGCACACCACGACGAGGTCGTAATCCCTCAACTGGTCTTCATCTCGAAGGTTTTCCACCACACCCTTGACACGAAGCGAGGAGGTCGTATCGTCCAAACGACGAGCAAGGCAGGCCACCTTTGGTTGACCAATGTCGTCTGCAGTGAAGCGTTGATGCCCCAGATTCGATGCCTCGACGGTGTCGGCGTCCATGAGCGTGATGGTTCCTTCCAGACCGACCCTTCGCAGAGCGGCGGTCAAAAGTTCAGACAATTGGGTGCCAATGCCTCCGGCACCGACCAACAACAGGTTTCGTGGCGTACGCTTCTCGTTCATACAGGAGAAGTCACTTCAGCGGATATAAAGAATTGAGGCGATTCATGAAAGACCCAACATTCGCTCCAAGGCTGCGACTTGCACATGCAAGGTAAACTTCGACTCCACATAAGGGCGACCAACCTCGCTCCATGCTGCGCGAAGTTCGGCGTCATCGAGGGCTTGGTACGCCTCTTTCCATCCTTCGGGATGGTCTCGCCGAATCAGGCGCCCGGATTCCACGCCCGACATGGTGCATTGGAACCCGCCCTCGTCCACCATCAACGCAGGCGTGCCGACGGCCATGGCTTCGATGGGGGTGAGGCCAAACGGCTCGTGGTGGGCATGGCTAACCATCGCGGCGGCACCTCGGACCAATCCCACCAGCCCTGCCTGAGAGAGCCGTGGCATGCAGACGAGGGGGACACCAATCCGTTTGGCTTCGGCTTCCAGTGCTGTTTTGTCAGCCTGATCGCCGCCTCCAACATGAACCAAACCGAGGCCGGTCCCCTTCAAGGAACGCAGCGTTTCCCACGTGCCTTTGACGTGAGAGATGCGGCCCACGGTCATCACGTAGGGTTCGGGGGGTGCGGGCGCCGAGGCGAGGTCGGTGGTTTCGTCGGGATGGGGCGTCGTGGGCCAGGCTTCGATGTCGATGACATGCATCAGGTGGGTGGCTTCGAGCGGACGGCCCNGNNCGTCGCGTTTGGGTGGCTCACCGTTTTCCTTGGTGGGGTCGGAGGGCACTCCGTAAACGGTTTTGAGTCGGCGCTGTATCCACATTGAGTTTCCAGAAATCGCTGAATGAGGTCGGTTCAACAATTGCTTTACGAACCGCTGNTCCCTTCGGCGCTGAGACGTGAAGAGNAACTTCGTCAGCCAGAGTGGACGCTTGGGTTTTCCGTCAAGTCGCCGGTGCAGCACGTCCTCGTAAAGCCAACGAGGTGGTTCAAGGCAGTGGTAATGCACCGGGAGGTTNGGCGGAATGAGGGGTAAGAGTTCCAGCGTTCCCTTACAGACCGACAGATGAACGGCGTCAAAACGGTCCCACGGGATATCCACCTTCTTCCAGAGGGATTCTGCCATTTTGCTGGCGGCGGCGGTGATTTCCGCACGGGCACCTGAGGGCCAAGTAGGANATTGCTCGGGATGAATCAATTGGATGTTCGCTCCCGCTAACAACTCCCTGGCATGGTCTGGGAATTCCAGCGTNGCAAGTGATGCCTCCCAGCGCTGGTCAACCGAGCGAAGCAGTTGGAGCAACTCCCGNTCNGCCCCTCCGAGCGCCCCAAACGAACCCCGNACAACCAGGACGCGGGGGCGGTTGGCCACCTCACTCTCTGCTTGAGCCATCGATGGGAAGCCTTGCCTCCTCCCTTTCAATTCCACCCTTCTTTGTCAGGGAAAGGCGGGTTTTGAGCCTCGTCAAGCACGCGACCGTTTGAAAAAGGGAGGCATCTACGGTTTACCATGAGCGGCAAGACGGCCATGGTGACCGGCGTGACCGGACAGGACGGCTCCTACCTCGCAGAACTCCTTCTCGAGAAGGGCTACACGGTGTACGGATTGGTGCGACGTGTTTCCCAACCCACCTCGGGTCGCAGCCTCATCAACCACCTGATGAGCAACGACAAGTTCCACCTCCTCAACGGCGATTTGGCCGANCAGAACTCCATTGACAACGCCGTTTCTCAAACCCAACCCGATGAATTCTACAACCTCGGNGCCATGTCCTTNGTCCCNGAATCGTGGCGCTCNCCCATGATGACCGCNGACATCACCGGTCTTGGTGCGCTTCGCTGCCTTGAGGCCATTCGNAAGCANGCCCCTCACTGNCGCTTCTANCAGGCCGGCTCCTCCGAACAATACGGCAAGGTTCGAGACGTGCCTCAAACCGAGTTGACGCCCTTCCACCCCCGCTCNCCCTACGGNTGCGCCAAGGTCTTCGCCTTCGAAATCACCCGAAACTACCGNGANTCCTACGATATGTTTGCTTGCACGGGCATTCTCTTCAACCACGAAAGCCCACGCCGAGGCCTTGAATTCGTCACCCGAAAGGTCACGATGACCGCCGCTCGCATCGCCCACGGCTTTGACGAGTGCTTGTGGATTGGCAACGTCGACGCCAAGCGGGATTGGGGATTCGCTGGAGACTACGTCGAAATGCAGTGGCGCATGCTTCAGCAGGACAAGCCCGGCGACTACGTCGTTGCGACCGGTCGCACGCACAGCGTGCGCGACATGATCACGCTGGCCTTTTCCCACGTCGGTATGGACCTGACCTGGTCAGGCGAAGACGTGGACACCATCGCCACCGACCAGAACGACGTCGTGCGTGTACGAACCAATCCCAAGTTCTTCCGTCCTGCCGAAGTGGATTTGCTCATCGGTGACCCGGCGCTGGCTGAGAAGGAACTCGGCTGGGTGCCCAGCACCTCGTTTGAGGAACTCGTTCAGATGATGGTTGACGCTGACATGACGACCGTCCAAGAAGCCGTTGACGGTGGCTATGCTCCACCAACGCCGCCCGAGTGATGCAGGAAGGGTCGCCGTGTCGCTGCCCATTCTCTACTCCTTTCGTCGCTGTCCCTACGCCATGCGGGCGCGTATGTCGATCGTTCGGGAGAGTTTCGAGGTTGAACTACGTGAGGTTGTCCTGCGTGACCGCCCCGACCACATGATGGAAATTTCACCCAAGGGCACGGTACCCGTGCTCTTGCTGGCCGACGGTACGGTCATCGAGGAGAGTCTCGAGATCATGCAGCACGTGCTGGGCTGGAACCTCAGTGAAGAAGAGGCCCACTGGGTGGAACGCAACGATGAGGAATTCAAGTTCCACCTTGACCGCTACAAGTACCCCAACCGCTACGATGACGTGGACGAAATGGAACAGCGAACGCTGGCCTCAGCTTACCTCAATGACCTTGATGCTCGTTTGGGTGAGGGTCCGGCTTTCGCAGCCCAACTCAACGATGCACTCTTCCCGTTCGTCCGGCAGTTCGCCAACCACGACCGAGACTGGTTTGACGCTCAGTCCTGGGCCAACGTCCATGCTTGGTTGGCACAGCACCTTGAGTCGGAGGAATTCAAGCGCTGCATGAAGAAAGAGAAGCAGTGGTTTGAGG
>PAWY01000012.1 GCA_002714305.1 Methanobacteriota archaeon
GGGGGGTTGGGTTGGGCGGTGTGGCGTGCCATCACTCGGCGTATGTTCCCGTCAACGCAAGCAACTGGCTGTCCAAAAGCAATGCTGGCCACGGCAGCAGCGGTGTAGGGACCAATCCCTGGAAGCGAGAGGAGCGCGTCGTAGGTAGAGGGCAGTCGGCCCTCAAAACCACNCTCAGTCTTTGGGAGCATGACCACCTGACTTAGAGCGTGAAGGCGACGAGCCCGGCTGTAGTAACCGGCTCCTTCCCAAGCTTTGAGGACAGCATCAACCTCTGAGGTCGCCATGGATTCAATCGTCGGGAAGGCCTCCACCATGCGCTGCCAATACACCCTTCCTCGGCTGACCTGTGTCTGCTGGAGAAGTATCTCACTGAGAAGAATGGCCCACGGNTCGCGGGTCTGGCGCCACGGCAAGTCGCGTTGGTGTTCATCGTACCAAGCCAGCAAATCCCGCTGGTCGTTGGAAGAAAGCACGCCTCTACCTCAGGCTTCAGCAGGTTCTGATGCGGTTTCTGCCGCCGCTTTCTGGGCCTCGATTTTGGCATCGTTGGCCTTGATTTGTTCCCAGACCAATTCTGCCACGTCCTTGACTTGCATCTCAGCTCCAATGGCGCTTAGGCCGTCAGTGACCATGGTTGAACAGAATGGACAACCAACGGCAACGGTGTCAGCACCGGTGGCAGCCAGTTCCTTTGAGCGAATCACGTTGACCCGGTCGTAACCATCGTCGACGTGCTCTTCCATCCACATTTGTGCACCGCCTGCACCGCAACANAAGGATTCACGCCCGTGGCGCTCTGGCTCAACGTCAACACCGCCAATGGCGTTGCGCGGCGCCTCCAATTCACCACCGATACGGCCGAGGTAACAGGGGTCATGGAAGGTGACGGAGCCATCGTGTTTGGGCTCTGGTAACTTCCCTTCGGCTTGCAAATGGTTGATGAGTTGGGAGTGGTGCATGACTTCGATGTCTTCGCCACCGTAGTCCTTGTATTCCTTTCCAAGCGTGTGGAAACAGTGTGGGCAAGAAGCGACGATCTTCTTGACGCCAATCTCCTCAAAGGTTGACAGATTGGTCTCGGCAAGCATNTGGAAGAGGTATTCGTTTCCAGCTCGGCGGGCTGCATCACCGGTGCACCCNTCNTGCATNCCNAGGATNCCGACATCAAGGCCNGCTTCCTTCATGATGCTGATGGTGTCNCTTGCCACCTTTTTGTTGCGTTCGTCAAACGAGGCNGCGCAACCGGCGAAGTAGATGTATTCGGCTGGTTCGGCAACCTTGACGTCCAAGCCCTCAGCCCAGTCTCCCCGCTCGTGAGCTGGCAGGCCGTAGGGGTTGGAGTCGGACTCNAGGTTCTCGATGGTGGCCATGAGCGGCATGACGGTGTCCTCGACGCTCTCGTCAAACTCCATTCGCTCCATCATGAGGTGGCGGCGAGCATCGGTCANNTTTGGCACNTGGTCNATGTAGATTGGACAGGCNTCAACGCATGCGTGACAGGTCGTGCAGGCCCAAATGGCCCCCTCGCCGAACCGAGCAATGATGTCTTCTTCGGGTGCTTCGTCAGCGAAGAGCGTCGTGGCGTGGTCGTTGGCATAGTGGCGTACATCGTGAATGATTTGCATTGGATTGAGGTCTTTTCCGCTGGCGTAGGCGGGGCAGACATCCTGACAGCGAGCGCAGGAGGTGCATGCCCATCCGTCGATGAGATCCCTCCATGTGAAATCGGTGTAGTTGACGGCACCGAAGGACTCGAGGTCAAGTTCGTCCAGCAGCACAGCCTTGCCGTCATCCCCACGTGCCANAGGCTCCATGGTGGCCATTGGACGGAGGTCGTGGAAGAAGACGTTTGGGAACGCCATCACCAGGTGCATGTGCTTGGACAACGGGATGAGGAACAAGAACACACAGATGGCCAGCATGTGGGCCCAATAGGCGGCGATGACGACACTGGTTGAGGGGACCAACGTTGAGGCCACCCAAGCACCNATGGGCTCCCAGGTGGCGGAGACGGTTGCTTCACCGGCTTCAACCACGAAGGAGGTCGTGGTGATGGTCATGATGAGAAGGAGGATGACGTTGCCTTCAAGTTGGGACTTGCCCTTCAGTTTCTCAGGCGTGAAGACCAGGCGACGAATCAGCGCAAGAACNCANCCGACAAAGGCGATGGTGTATCCTACTTCAACGACGAGGTTCCATGGCCCCCAAAGCAAGTCGGGAAGGATTTTCTGAGAAAATTGGTTGCCGCTGGCCAAGTCAAACATGTCGGTGGAGAGCATGAGAAAGCCCCAAAACATCAGCACGTGAATGCCGCCAGCCACACGGTCTTTGAGCACCTTCTTTTGTCCAAGCCAGCCGGTGAGGACTTCAGAGACTCGATTGCCCCAATTATCAAACCGGTTCTCTGGCTTTCCTTTCAAGACGAGTCGGGTCGCTTTGGTGACCTGGTAAGCGAAGAACCCACCAGAAACACCNAACAGGACCAACAAAATGGCCCATCCGGGAATGGGCCCGTAGTCCAAAAACAGGGGGTGTTCCACCATTCTCACCGCTCTGGCGTGTTGCCGCCATCCATCCGAGGCATAGGGGCACTTTCAAACCACCGTCAAAACTCACTTGATTTTGACNACTGTGCAAGAAGGAATATGAAGCCGTGCCCACTCATAGCAGCATGGGTGAGGAGCCGACGCTTGTGGTGGCGAGCGCCCCCGGGAAGTGCATCCTCTTTGGAGAGCACGCCGTGGTTTACGGGCAACCAGCNGTGGCCGTGGCCATCGAACAGCGGTTGACCGTTTCGATGACNCCNGCNANNTCNTGGAGCGTTGATGGAAGCGCCCTNGACGNNAACAAANANCCNCACATCACCATGCTAAGGGACATCTGGCTCAACGAAGCACCGCCCATGGCCCTCCACATTTCCGGGGACATTCCGCGGGCCTCTGGCCTTGGTTCAAGTGCGGCGTTAAGTTCAGCGGTTGGTGCCGCGATGCATCACCTCGCCCACCCTGAGAAAGGCATTGACCGGGACGGATTGAGCGCCCTCGCCCACCGAGCCGAAGCGCACGCTCAAGGTGGACGAGCATCGCCCATGGACGCTTCAACCAGCGTGGAAGGAGGCGTGGTGGTGCTGTCCGACCGCAAAGAGCCCATCGGAAAGTGGATCTACACCCGTCAACTGACGACACCCGAGGGAAAACGTACGTGGGAGGTGCACAAACTGACACCTCAGCAGAATGACATCTACCTCGTTTTGGGAAACACAGGCGTGCATGCACCAACCTCAAAACAAGTTGCCATGGTGGCTAATGCACTGGCCGCTGACCCTTCAAGAATGAACGAGATTCATGCCATTGGAACCATCGCACGTCGGGGTTTGGCGGCGTTGGTTCAAGGCGACTACGAAGCGGTTGGACACGCCATGAGTGAAAACCATCTCCTCCTGCGTAACCTCGGCGTTTCCTCCCCAGAATTGGAAACACTGATTCAGGCAGCGGCCCCATCGTCCCTCGGCGTCAAATTGACGGGCGCAGGTGGTGGAGGGTGCATGGTTGCCTTGACCAGGGAACCAAAGCAAACCAGTGAAGCCATTGAACTGGCAGGCGGTCGAAGTCTAATCTCTCGCCTTGGCAACGAAGGGGTGCGGCTTGAACCATAACCATCCTTCTTTTCCCGTCAGAACTCCAAACCTCGTGGCAAGAGCATGATGNGCGCAGAAATTCCTTTTATATACTAAAGGTCATTGGCCCTTTATATGACCACCGATGAAGAACGCCTAACTGTTGTGAACGTTGTCGCCAGCACCCGTGTTGCCGAAGAACTTGACCTCCCCGACATTGCCATTCAACTCAACTGTGAGTATGAGCCAGAGCAGTTCCCTGGTGTNGTCTACCGTGTCACNGAACCAAAACTCGCCATCCTCATGTTCCGCTCTGGCCGTGCTGTCTGCACCGGCGGAAAGGACGAGGACAACATCCACACCGGTATTGACCGNATGATCAAGGATTTGCGTGCTGCNGGCATNGAGACGTGGGACCTCAAGGACGTNACCATCGAAGTGCAAAACATGGTCGCCACCTACGCCCTTCACTACCCAGAAGACTACGACGGCGTCGACAAGTTCACCGGTGAACCCCAAGCAGGTGTTCCTCGCAAACTNAACTTGAACCACTTGACCTTCCANCTTCCCTTTGACAAGGTNGAGTANGAGCCNGANCAATTCCCTGGNTTGATTTACCGACTNGACGACCCCAAGGTCGTCTGCCTTATCTTTGGCTCCGGAAAGATGGTCATCACCGGTGCTCGACACAAGGACGAGATTCTGGAAGCCGTTGAAATCATCAAAGACGAACTGGCCGACCTGCTTTGAGCCCCAGCGGCGAATTGTCGGCAAGAGAAGTGTTGATGTCCTCCCGCGCCCGTGGCGTAACCATGGGGGGGAGTCTTGGACGCCGCACGCTTCCCGTGGCCTTGGCGCTTTTGCTCCTTCTCAACCTGGTTCCCGTTGAACACCACGAGGCTTTGGACGAGCGAACAGTCTACCAATCAACGGCAGGAGACCCCGGTGTTTCGGACGTGCCAACGTGGCGAGTCGGGGACCGATGGATTTACGCTGGAACCTTTGACCCTACCATCTTGGTGACCGACACCGGTGTGGAAGCCACGGTTGGTGAAATTCAAGGCGACACAACCGTGGAGGTCACGGACATTAGCACTCAGAACGTGGACAACATGTCGGTGCTCGCCTACACCCTTCGAACCTCGGCGAACTTTGACAAATCGGGCGTTTCGCTGGAAGGATATGCCGGAAACGTCTACATTCAATTCACGCAAACGGAATACCTCCGAGTCAGCGACCTCTCGCCCATACGCAGCGATTTGGACCTCTACATTCGGTTTGTTCCAAGTGGTATTTCCTTCCTCGAGCAACTTCTGGGAGACATCACCATCACCACCACCTATTCACCGGTCAACGAAAATTACGACTTCCCCATCCGAGTTGATGAACGTTGGACCACCACGACCACGTCCTACTCGCAATGGTCTGGACAAAGCGACTACATCACGCCCTTCCCGCCTCCCGAGACCGACACCAACACCACAACGTGGGTGGTCACCGACACCGGGAAACCGCGGAACACCATCGGCCAAACCATCGATTACGGTGGTTGCAATGAATCTTATGAAATGACGTCCATCAACAGCGATGGCGTTTCGGAGGGCTATCGTTGGTACTGCCCCGAAGTTCGCAATTATGCTTGGCTCCACACGGCCGATGACATTGGACTGACGATTGATTTCAAACTCAAGCGGTACGATCCGGTGGGCGCCACAGGCGTTGAGCCTTACACGAATCCAGGTGTTCGTTCAGAATGCCTTGATGTGGTCCCTCAACGGAGCATCACCGCCCTGAACTCGCCGATGGAGGTTTGGGTCAACGCCTCATCTTCTTGTTTTTCGAACACGGCCGGTGTGTCGCTCGAACTTCATCACGAAGTCGAAGGTTTCGTTACCGCTCTAACCACGGCTGCGAACGGCAGTGCGTGGACGACGATTGACGTTGGCGATGCCTTGGATTCCTCAGCCACGCAACTGGATTATGCCAGCCATGGTTTGGTCGCCAAAGCGGGAAACAAGGTTGGAGCCGCCACGGTAACCCTTGACGAGTACCTCGTGGGACTGGACGTCTTTGCCGATGAGGAAGCGGCCGTCATCTTGCGAGAACGGTGCATTGGGGATGTTTGCACACTCACCCAACTCAACGCCCTCTCTGGGTACAACGTCTTGCCGGGCGACAAACTTGACATCGAACTTGCTTTCAACAACCGAGGCATCACGACCTCTGCCGCTACGGATGCTCGCCTCACCACGCCCGACGGCGTAGCAACCACCATCACCCTACCCGCCCTGCAAACCTACCAAGCCCACAAATTGTTTGAACTCTGGACCGTCCCAGAAGACGCTGGAATTGGCTCCTTGCAAATACAGTGGGAGGCCGACATCAGCCGAATCAACACGGCCGACGCCGACCTGCAAAACAACCTTGGAACCATTGAACTCTTCGTTGGTCGCGTACCAACGCCGTTGGCCGCTGAAGCCACGGGGCTTACCCGAGAAACCATTCTCCTCAACGCCAGCGAGAGTTTTGACGAAGACGGTGGAGATGTCTCTTGTGAGTTCTACGTGCCGTTCGATGATGGAACGCGAACCTGGGATTACGAGCGAATCCTTTCACCAAGCTGCCTCCTAAATTACACGTGGATCGACGACGGCGTCTACCCCGTTGAAATCACCGTTGAAGACGAAGAGCGGGACCAGACCGTACTCATTCTGAACGTGTCCGTTGAAAATCGTGCCCCGAAGATCGAAGTGCGAAGCCAACGAACGGAAGCGAAGGTGGAATACCCCATCACGCTCTATGCCTACGCCAACGACTCGGACTCAGAGGAAGTTTGGCCCGGAGTGGTCGACATATACTGGCCGGGGGCGAATTGCAAGGAAGGCTACTACACACGTGTTTGCACCACCACCGCCACCACCGAAGGGTGGAAGACCTTCACCGCCGTTGGCACCGACGACGACCGTTCAACCGCCACCGCNACCTTTGATGTCAAATTCACCAACATCCAACCGCACAGCATCAACGTCCAAATGATTGACGACGAAGGTCCGATTGTCATGGACGCACAAGACACATGGCACGTGGAAGAAGACCAAGCGGTAACCGTCAAAGGCCAAGCCCAAGATTCCGTCGACGACATCGATGACCTCACGCACACCTGGTGGCCCGATGATGCTCAACCTTCCTTGATNCGAGTCTTTGACGGTCGCACTTCTGAATTTGAAATGGTATGGCTTGAAGCGGGTTTGCACAAGATGCGCCTTGAGGTCACCGACTCTGACGGCGCATCAAGTGGCGTGGAAGAACGATGGGTTAGCGTACAAAATGTCCCACCAACCATTGANCCAATTCCTTCCGTGCTCCCCGTTGCCGAAGGCCAAACGGTCAGCGTTTCTGGAACGTCCACCGACACGCCTTCCGACCTTGACACCCTTGTTCGGTGTTGGGANATCGACCCCAGCATGGACTCCGACGACCTCGGAAGTGCCGACGATGACTGCGATGTCATCGGTGACAACCTGACCGTTTCGTGGAACAGAAGCGGCACGCACAAGCTTGTGTACCACGTCACCGACAACGACGGTGCCCACGCCAGTGAAGTGCTGGAAGTGCTGGTCTTGAACACGCCGCCCATCGTTCAGACTGCTCCCTTCGCATGCGTGGCTTACGAAGCCTGCATCATGGACGCCAGCAGCACCTCCGATGCCCTCAACGACATCCAAGACCTTACCGTGGCATGGGACATTGACGTGACGGTCGACAGCAACGAAGACGGCATACCTGACAACGACGCCGACTTGATCGGTAAAACCGTGACATGGACCTTCAAGCGGGACGGCCTGCAATCGGTCAAAGTCATGGCGTGGGATGAGGACCCAGAACGGCCTGGGACGAAGGTGGTCACCTTTGCTGTGCTCCCTGCCGACCGGACAGCGCTGGAAAACCTCGGTTCTGCTCTGGTGGGTGAAGAAGCCAATCCAGTCGCTCAACTCAGCCTCTTGGCCGTGATGTTACTCCTTGTGATGCTCTTCTCGAGACGACGTCGTCAAGAAACTTCCACGGACACGTGGGACGAGGTTACCGAGTCCCTCACGGGCAACCTCTTCGCCGAACGAGAGGAAAAGATGAAGCAAAAGCGTCCTGAAGGCCCACCCCCTCAATACCTCTTCCAAGATGCGCTTCAACAAGCGCCAAACGGCGCCATTGCTCACAACGGACCACCCTTGCCCCCAACCGGTCTGCCCGAAGGATGGACCATGGAACAATGGGAACACTATGGAGAACAGTGGCTTGAATCCCAAGAGTGAATTGGAAGTCAAAAGGGACATCCTCTTTTGTATCAGAACTNCNACCTCGTTTTATGCTCGGACGGACATGCCAAGCCACCTTCCTCGTCGCCCTCTTCCTCACCTCGCTGGGCTTGGGCGTTGTAGAATCATCAATTCAGCTTGATGAAACGCCAACTCAACAGCGTTCTCAGGGTGCGAACGGGGTCGTGGATGTCCCCAGTTGGAGAATCGGCGACGAATGGGTGTATGAAACTCGGTTTGATGTCGCCCAACTCCTTGCGCAAGCCAATGTTTCAGCAAGTTTAAACACCCTAACTGGAGACACGGATTACGAAATTGAAGACATGTTCTTCATCACGGTTAACGGGATTCAAACGTTAGCGTACAAGATGAAAATCGAGGGAGAATTTTCCTCAGGAAACAGTGGAGCAACGCTTGAAGGAATTACCGGNAGGCTCAACATTGAATACACGGGAGAAGACATCATTCGTGTTCGAGACCTTGCTGTGATCAATTCAGAGTTCGAACTTGACGTCAACTTTGCACCGCTCAATCTAGGATTTTTGTCGCAAAACCTTGCGACAATTTCGTTCGACACCTATTACAACCCTCCGAAGGAAAAGTACGATTTCCCAATGCGAACAGGGGACCAATGGTACATGCCTTTCATGTCCGGAACCAGCGTGAGTGGCTCTTCGGATTATTTCGATCCAACTGAATTTGACACCAACGGCGCTGAAAACACTTCGTGGCAAGTCACAGCAGAAGGCATTCCAACCGAGGATAACCTCAACATCAAGTACGGAGGATGTGACGATTCATACAAAATCAACGAGTGGAACGCAACCGGTGTAAGTGCTGGATTCAACTGGTACTGTCCTGACGTTCGATTCAATTCATGGATTCGAATATCGAATTCGGCTGGATTTACCATTGATTGGCTTTTGAAAACCTACTCTCCAGTGGATTCCAACAGCGTCAATCCATCCTCCTCACCTGGGGGACGCAACACACAAATCCACGTGAGCACCGCCACCACGGCGACCTTACCCAATGCCATTGAGCAGATTTCCATCGAATACAGCGTAGCAGGTTCACCAAGCATACCCATGAAGAACACCAACCTACAACTCCGCTACGAAATAGCGGACACCATCGCCAATCCAACAACCGACAACAACGGCCAGGCCCAAGTGGCTCTGAACGTCTCCGATGAGGTCGATGATACGATAACGGACGATGACTACACCAGCAATGGCGTCATTGTCTACGACCCGATTGGCCGATTGGTTGGAGTCACCACGGTGGTCCAAGATTTGAGCGTCGTTGGCGTGGACCTTGTCGCCCAGGCGAGTTCAGTGATCGTTGAGCGAACGCGAAACGGCAGCACGACAACGCTCAGTGCCTCCATTGGCTACAATGCTCTTCCCGGCGACGTCCTCAGTTTCTCCCTTCCCGCTCAAAACCGCGGTGTGCTCACAGCACCCTCCACCTTCATGGAAATTGAAACACCGGATGGGACAGTGACCCGGGGTGCACTGTCAGCGATTGCACCCTATGCTGAAGAACGGTTGGAAGTGGATTGGTCGGTTCCCGCCGACATGGCCATTGGCATCGCTGACTTGTCGTTCACCGTTGATCCCGACGAGAACGTCACCGCCGATGCCAACCGAAGCAACAACGCTGCATCGCTATCCATCTTCATCGGCCGTGCCCCCACCGCCGATTTGCAGGTTGATGAAGGGAAATACACCTTTGAGAACGTCACCTTGAACGCCACAGAGAGCTTTGATCTCGATGGTGGAGATGTTGATTGCCGATTTGAGATTGAGTCACGAGCAGGTCTCATCGATGTCATTGAAGCCCCNGATTGTTGGACACAATGGAATTGGTCAAACAGCGGAAGTTGGAGCGTGAAGGTCCTCGTGGTGGATGAAGAACTCGATGTCAATGAAATGCAGGTCGACGTGGTGGTCTTGAATCGTGCACCGACGTTCAATTTGACTCATCCAGAATCGGTTGAGGTTGAATCGCCAGTCACCGTCCAAGCCGTTGACATTGAGGACATTGATACCTCATCTCCAACCGGGCAACAGGTCGTCATCACCTGGCCAGGCTTGGACTGTGCCGAAGGAACGACACAACCCACGTGTACCTTTACGCCCATGTTTGAAGGCCCAGTCAACGTCACCGCCGTCGCCACCGATGATGACGGAACGACAACGACCCATTCAGTCGAGGTATTGGTTCTCAACATCCCCCCAACCATCTCTGCCCCCTCACTGCTCAAAGGTGGAGCGGAAGTAGCGCCTGACGAAAACGGTACGTGGCACCTCAATGAAGACGAAGTGGCGCTCCTACGTGCCACAGCCAGTGATTCTGCCAACGATGAAGGCACCGTCATTATCGAATGGCATCCCTCTTTGAACGACGAAAACTGGACCGTTTCAAGCATCGGTGTTTCATCGTCAGAAGCCGTGTCATGGAACACCTCAGGTGAGCATATCATTCAGGTTCGGGCCATCGATGCTGACGGAGCCACATCCGACCTTCGNCAAGCCATGGTGATGATTCACAACGTGGCGCCAACCTTCACCAAAGACCTGCCTGGAAACACCCCCGTGTTTGAAGGTGACACACTCAATTTGAGCGTCGTTGCTTCCGACACCCCTTCCGACGTGGAGAGTCTCGGGATTTGCTGGGATTTGAATGCCAACCTTGACGGGGACAACGATGGAGTGGCAGACAACGATTGTGAACTGACAGGAACGACCATCACCCCAACATGGACGACCAAGGGCGTTCGAATGATCACCGTCACGGTGACGGACGACGATGGTGCAACGGCCCAACAAAGCATGAACGTGAGCGTGTTGAATATCCCTCCACGGGAGTTGGTCAATAGCCAAATGGCGTTCACAAATCTGACCGAAGGGGACAACCTCACATTGATTGGAAGTGACTTCATCACCGATACGACCAACGACATTGAAAACCTCGCTTATCAGTGGGATAGTTCCCACCTCGACACCGACTTGGACGGCTCTAAAACTGGAGACGTTGATTTCACCGGAGCCACATGGACCATGGATAACCTTCCAGCCGGCTCATGGACCGTGGTCTTGACCGTGACCGACGACGATGGCGAGAGCATCACCAAGGAACTGACCGTCGTCGTGACTGAACTACCACCNAATGGCNTGATTGAAAGCATCACCAACGCCGTGGGCACCACAACAGCGGCGGTCATCGGCCTTTTGGGCATCATCATTGTTGGATTGGTCGTGTTCTTGTTGTTCACTCGTCGAGGCTCTGGTGAAGCCGAAGACTTCGGCATGTACGAACAAAGTCAATTCGCCGCTGCACCAAAACAAGTGGAAGCGATACCGGCCACTCAACCGGCCCAGCAAGAACCCATGGCGACACAAGCCGCTCCGGAACCTGCGGCTGCAGCCGGCTACGCCGCCCCAATGGAACAAACTGCTGCGGTCAACACCGGCCCACCCCTACCTGCCACTGGACTTCCAGAAGGGTGGACGATGGAACAATGGAACTACTACGGCGAACAGTGGCTGGCCGCCAATCAGGCCGCTCCTGCACCGGTTCAACCCATAGTTTCACAAACTCCACCAACCCCTGCCTCCACAGAGTTGCAGTCGTTACTCGACGACTTGGACTTCTGAGGAACCAACCATGGGAAGCTTGTGGCAATTTTTCGGTCTCCCAGACCCTGAGGGTGGCACCGCCGACCAACGACCACCTCCTGCGCAAGCACCGCAAGAGCCCGTCTCGCTCTCCAGCAACGAAGCGAAGCCCACGCTCGAGCAAACACCTGCTCAACCAGATGCCGTGGAAACGCCTGCCCCCAACCCCGTTGATGTCGGTCCACTTCGAACACCGCCGTTGGGGTGGAATGGACCGGTAACCCCCGACGGAGAGGCTTTTCACGACCTCGGCATGGTGGTTCAGCGCCTCCAACCCCCACCCAACAAAGCGCTTCGCTACATTGCGCCCGACGTGATGAAGCGCATTCCAACCTCTGCCATGTTGGAACGCGTGATGCAAGGCGACACCGCCATCGTTGACCTTCGTTCACTCGTCCACATGGAAAGCCATCAGATGGCGTGTCGGCGAGAGATCAAGCACATGGCCGACCAAGCACGTGTGAGTGTTTTTTCCCTTGACGCTGAAGATAAATTGTTGATGATTCCCGGACAAAACGTCGTGGTCGACATGGAAAAACACGAGTTAGGGCTGACGCCCCTGTTGTGAACCTTAACGGGTCGAGGCCAAAACCTCGAGGAATTGCATGGCTTCACCAGCCAAACCCAACACGGTGCTTTCAGNTCCCTCAACCAAACGGGCGTAAGCACCCATGGGGCCCGCCAAATCGTAGCCACCCGCTTTCCCCTCCCAGGATTTCGAGATAAGAAGGTCTTGAAGTTGTTCTGTGGTTAACTCCGGGATTGAAACGACGGCCGATTCACACCAATGATGCCAAGAGCCATTCCATCGCACCGACGTCGCGGTCCAAACTTGGTGGAACCGACCCGCTAATCGATGAAGCATCGTGGCCGCATGAGCGAGGTCCAGGGGTTTTCCCATGCTCAACGAATGGTCATCTGGGTCGCTCAACATGGTGTCGGCGACGATGATAACCGAATGGTCGCTTGAAGGAAGCGCTGCTGCCTTGCGCTGACAGATGGTGCGAACTTGGTGTTCCACGGTTCCGTGGGGAGGTGTTTCATCAACGCCTTCCAAACCTTGGTGATGCAGCGATGGAAAAANGGGCACCAACAGCGCATGTCGACGGGTTGAATTGGAAGCCAACCACACGTCCATGTTGCCAACACCATGACGAAGACCTTGGAGATTCCCATCAAATGCGTGGGTGATATTGAAGAATCCCAAGTGCAACCCACCAAGCGAGCCGTATGTCCGAGATTGAGCGAATCCCGACCCACATTGAAGGACTTGATGAAAAAATGCAAGGCGGCATCCCACAAGGCCACATCAGCATTGTTGCTGGTGCATCGGGTGCGATGAAATCAAGCCTGACCTTTTCCATGCTCTACAATGCCGTTCTTTACGGCGAGACCAGTGGCATTTACGTCACGCTCGAACAAGGCAAGGATTCGCTTCGCTCCCACATGGCCAACATGGGGATGAACGTTGACGACCCACGTGTTCGAAACCGAATCGCCATCATCGACCTGGCCGACCTTCGGGTTCAACTTGACGAGCAAGGAATGAGCAACCGTGTGGATTGGATGGGCCAACTCATCAAGCAACTGACCTCCTACCGGCAATCCATTGGTTTCGAGTTGTTGGTTTTTGACTCGCTTGGCGCCTTTTTCACCTTGACCAAAATGGAGAACCCGCGGGATGAAATCTTCCGTCTGTTTGAAGCCGTGCGTCGTCTTGAACTGACCTCATTCTTCATCTGCGAAATGACCGGAGAAGACCACAAGCAATTTGGCGAATANGGTGTTGAAGACTACCTTTCAGACGGCGTGATGCACCTGGTCATGGAGCGGCATGGCGATGATGTCGCCCGTAAATTGGGGATCGTGAAAATGCGACATACCAACCACCTCCTTGGCTACAAGCCCTTCAACTGGAAGGAGAGCGAGCAGCGCTTTACCATCCTTTGAGTTCACTCAACGGTCACTGACTTTGCAAGGTTGCGGGGGCGGTCCACGTCACGGCCAAGTCGCAGGGCCGTTTCGTACGCCATCAATTGAAGGGGCACAACCGTGAGCAGCGGGGTCAACCAAGGATGAATCGNAGGAACGCCGATGGAGATGTCACCTTCTGAAGCGATTGAATCCCCTTTCTCGTGGATAAGGATAACCTTCGCGCCCCGAGCCTTGACCTCATGAAGGGCTGAAAGGGTCTTTTCTTTGAGATGGTCGTTTGGGGCGATGATAACCACTGGACTTCCTTCTTCCAACAAGGCGATGGGNCCGTGCTTCATTTCCCCNGCAGGGTAGGCCAAGCACGGTATGTAGGCCAGTTCCATGAGCTTGAGGGCCCCCTCTTTCGCCACCGTAGCTGAAAGCCCCCGGCCAAGGAAAAGCACCGAACTCGCTTCGCAAAGCAAATCCACCGCATCGGAGATTGGACCCGGGTCTTCAAAGTAAGTCTCCATCAAATGAGGAGCCTGTTGGAGATGGTGAATGAGGTCCCNTCCGTCTTCCTTCGAGAGATGCCGGGTTCGTCCGAGCTGCGTTGCAAAAATGGTCAACGCAGCCACCATGTTGGTGAAGGCCTTGGTGGAAGCAACGGACTGTTCGGGACCGGAGTGGATGTAAACGCCCTGGCCACAAAGGCGAGCAATGGTTGACCCAACAACGTTGACGACACCAAACACTTTTCCGCCTTTCAGTTTNATTTCTTTGACCGCCGAGATGGTGTCCGCCGTTTCACCGGATTGAGAAACAGCAAGGTAAAGCGCCTTGGGGTTGATGACCGCATCGTTGTTTCTGAATTCACTGGAGATGTGGGATACGGCCGGAATGCGACCCATTTTTTCGATCAACATCTGCCCAATTTCTGCAGCATAGGCNGCCGTACCACAGCCCAAAAGTCGAACATGGGGGGCCTGCACGAGGGTGGAATGGTCCAGCCCCATCCCGCCCAAACGCCCGGTTCCCATCTCTCGGTCGACACGGCCTGCAATGCATTGGCGAAGGGCATCGGGTTGTTCGTAGATTTCTTTGTACATGTAGTGAGGTGCATCGCCCAATTCCGCTTCGCCCCATGCGTTCTCAAGAACCGTGATGTTTGGTTCAACCTCTCGGCCTTTCATGGAGGTGATGGTAAACGCATCAGGGTTGATGACGGCAACATCACCGTCTTCGAGGTACACCACGCGTTGGGTGTGGGTGGTCAGTGGATGGGGGTCGCTTGAAACGAAGGTTTCGCCATCACCCTGGCCAATGATGAGGGGGGAGCCGTTGCGAGCGCAAATCAACATGTCATGGTCTCGAAACATAATGCACAGACCCCAGGTACCTCGTAGGCGACGGAGGGTGGCCTGAACCGATTTGAGCGGGGTAGCACCCTGCTCGAGTTCGAGCGCCATCATTTGGACCAGCACTTCCGAATCGGTCTCACTCACGCATTCAATGCCCCGGGCTGCAAGGCCTCGACGAAGTTGTTGGAAGTTCTCAATGATGCCGTTGTGAACGAGATGAATCGCACCGTCATGGGACGCATGCGGGTGAGTATTCGCCTCAGTGACGCCACCGTGGGTGGCCCAGCGGGTGTGGGCAATNCCGAGTGAACCTCGAACTTCGGCTGGCAAGACGGCCTTCAAGTCAGCGACCCTTCCAACGGTTTTGTAGGTTTGAATGCTGTTTCCGTCGTCAACAGCAACACCCGTTGAATCATAGCCACGGTATTCAAGACGGCGAAGACCTTCAACCAAAATTGGAAGTGCTTCTTGATGGCCAAGGTATCCAAAAATGCCGCACATGAAAACCCCTCACAANTCAATGACAACGCCACAAACAGGACAGTTTGTACGCTTCAACATCAAATCCTTGACANTGAAGGTTGCTTCGCATGANGAACAGGAGACCTCNCGTTTGAGGTCGGGCAGCGGCAAAGCCGGTGCTGGCAAGGGAGCCGGCAAAGGAGCGTCGCCATCGAGGGTGGGGAGCGGAAGTGGGGGCAGTGCACCGGGCAGGGGTGGAAGTCCTTGTTCAAGGATGGCAGCCATTTCACGCTGTTGCTTTCGCTTCATGCGGCGCTCCAACCGAGCGTTGCCCTCACCGTCCTCGAGTTTCTTCTCCAGTTCGCTTGCTAGGGTTTCTTCCTCATCGTCCATCACGGCAACCGGGGCCTGAATGGTGAGTTCTTCTTCGTCGTCCACCACCATGAGAAGAGGTCCTTCATCTGCTTCGGGATTGATCATGACCTCCANAGCCTCGCCTTCGTCGTCCTCCATCTCATCGAGGAGTTCTTCCACTTCGCTTCGAGAGCGGCGTACGACCACGGCAATTGAAGCCAAGAACAGGAACAACAACCCAACTCCAATCCCGATGAGGCGCATTTTCACCTCTCTGGATTCACCCGGAAGGTAGTCGAGAAGCGTCTCGAGGAGACCNGGAGAGGCGACTGCTGTNTTGGACCCAGAAAGCGAAGCGATCTTGCTCAAACTGAGTGAACCACCNGGTGTGATGGAGCAAACGATGGTGTCATCTTCCATCACACCAACACCGAACAAGAAACCCTGTTCGAGCATGTTTGAAAGCCCGCTGAGTGGCAATCCTTCCGAATCAGCGACCAATCCCAAACGGTACACTGGGCCGTTCAGATTAATCTCATCGTGGTACAAATAGAGGCCGTCATGACGAGGCACAAAGGACACCTGTGTTGCCCCTGGAGCCAGCGTGCGAACGTTGTCTTGACCTGCCCATACTGCGTTGGTGTTGGATACCACGACGTTGGCGACCTTGCCTTGGCCTTCGATCCATGCCCCTACCAATCGGTCTTCGCCGTCCTCAACCATGACGTCCAACTGAGGTGTTCGAGCATCATCACCGACCGAGTATTGGAAACTCCACGATGGCGTNGTGTAGGAACCGTGGGTGTACATGAGGCCGACCCGTTTGACACCGGAGACGTCATCNCGATATTCCTGGTACAGCAGGTGGAGGTATTCCTCCCCAAGCCCAACGCCGAGGGGTTGGACATCGCCGGGTCGTATGTCAATGTCGGACAGCACCGTAATTGGGCTCGACCATGATGCGCCCCGATCGGGAGAGGTGGAAGAAATGACGAAAAGGGAGGTCACATCCTGCCAAGACCCGCCGGTGGAAAGGTCTCGATGGTAGCCTGCAAGGACCATGGTCCCGTCGTATTGGTCAAAGGCAAACCCGTAGTAAGACCCCTCAGAGAACTTCAAAGCCGGCATGTGGTAATGCTTCGGTGTGGTTTTGCCAGCGGCGGAAATCGAAGTCATGGCAATGTCGGTGAGAATGTAGCCCTCAAGGCTGAGTGAGCGACGCGTCCAAGCGACTTGAACGAGCCCATCGTCCCGCTGGTAGACGGCGAGTTCACCGCCCCAATTCTCTTCCAATACNACCCCNCCAACCATGGACAAGGTGGAGGTAATGGTCCGAGCGTGGAGTTCGCCGTTGATGGTGGTGAACAGCAAAGCACCATCGTCCAAACCGATGAAATCCACCGCAACCTCTCCCGAGGAGAGGGTCAAGCCCACCCTCGGTCCAGCCTGCAGTTCAGCGACGGTCACGTTGAACCGCAACTCCTTGTGTTCAAGCTCCACGCCCGTTCCGCTGAGCACGGCACGGTAGGAAACGATTCCAGGTTCATTGTGAACATCTTCGAATTGAGCATAGGTGTATCCAGAGGTGGTGCTTGAGCCGGGGACAAGCGACAAGGATTGGTCCTTCAATCGCATCCAGCCTTGGTCGTCAAGCCAGCGCTCCAAACCAAGGTTGAGGTTGCTGGCATCGGTCTGACCGAGGTTGTCAACGCGGAGTCGGATATCGTAAGGAGCCCCGGGGACCGGAACATCGGGAACCGTCCGAGAAGAGCCAGGGAGGAAGCGAAGCATCGGTTCAACCGGGCGTTCATCCACGGTGAAACTGAAGGTGTAGGTGTTGTCGCTTCGGTCGGGATCTTCGTAGAGTTGGGTAGGGTCAAGTGAAAGGGTCACGTCGTGCGTTCCGGGCACCGTGGCCCACCAGTAAAGCGTGACTTGAACGCTTTCACCCTGAGTGAGCGATGACACTTTGCCTTCGGAAGGGTACGTGCTGGAGTCACCGCCCTCGCCCTCCAAGGTCAGGTAAACTTCGTTCGCATCCAAATCTCCGATGTTGCGGAGTCCGAAGCGAACTTCCAACACGGTCCCTGCAACGGCATCGTTGACCGGTAAACCGCCATCATACACGCCAACCGTACCGGTGAANGCGAAGTTGGGGGCTGCCGGTAAATTGTCCACTTCGTACGTGCGTTTCAGGACGTCACTGGTCACTCCAGTCGCGTTGACCATCCGAACGCTGATCCGGTGAGAACCGTCGCCAACTTGGGTAGAATCCCATGAAAACGACCATTCCTGAACGCCTTCCTCTTGTTCATCCAAATCATCACCAAGTTGCCAGTCCTGGCCGTCAATCTTGTATTCCACACGGTCATGTTCTGTTCCCTCAACGGTTCCTGAGAAGTCAACTGAACCGACCAAAGCAGTTCCNAGAGGAGGTTCACTCAATGAAATGGAGATGCGGGCAAATTGCACGATGCGAACGTCAAGGACCGATGCTTCTCCACCTTCGGTCAGGGCGCGTGCATAGATGAGCGTGTAGGCTTCATCCGCATCCACCCAATCGTCGTCGACGGTGATGTCAAAGTACCAATCTTCGGTTGTGCCATCAGCGCTCAACCAATTGGTCAATTCGTCACTTTCACCGTCTTCGTAGAACTGTTCAAGCTTCACTTGAACTTCCATGTAGTCGTTCTCACTCGTGTCCGTCGTTCCCTCGATGGAAAGGGTGTTCCCGGCAAGATGGAGGGATTGATTGACCGGAGCCGTCATTGAAACGTCTTCGCCAAGTCCTTCGTCTCCCGGCGGGGGCGTGATGATGATCCCTCCGTTGTCTTCGAGGGGTGTGCAAGCCCGGTCGAGGACATAGTCAAGGGCGCAAGATGCATCGACGAGTCCAAAGCCCCATTTCTCATTCCAGCGGCTGGAGATGTCGGGTTCAGTGGCCGAACCTCGGGCTTCTGAGGAATTCCGTAGAATGTTGCGAATGTCTTCTGGGGAAAGGGAATCATCGGCCTGCAAAAGCGATGCAACGATCCCAGAGACGAGTGGCGTGGCCATGCTGGTACCGTCTTTTGAATCGTAGCCGTCGTCCGCCAGCGGGCGTTCGGGTTGGCCGGGGAAAGATGGGCCTGTTGCTGCCGTTGCCGACATGATACCAGTACCGAACGCCGTGACATCGGGTTTGAGCTCGTCCCATTCATCGTCGTCACCGTCATCGAGACGAGGCCCCCAATTGGAGTAGGATGCCATCACGTCATCTGTACGGTTGACCGTGTTTCGGTCGTTCACGGCACCGATGGAGATGGCACCGTCGGCGCTGGCAGGAGAAGGAACCCGTTTGGTGCCGTCGTTGCCCATCGCCACCACACAGACAATGCCTGCGTCCCGGGCATCGTTGACCAATCGTGCCTCGGCACCCGACCCGTTATCGCCCTCATCGTCTGGGTTAAGTGGGCTGCTCAATGAACCAAAGGACATCGAGGCGACATCAATGCCGCGGCTTGAATCGTTGTTGCCCCAATCGGTGTCTTTGTTGTTGATGACCCACTGAATTCCGTTGAGCGAGGCTTGGGAGTTGGTGCCGCCTGAATCGGTCAGGACCTTGACGTCAACCAAGTATGCGCCCATCCCGCTTCCTGTGTGAACTCGTTCCGCCCCTCCTGTGCCCAACGCGGTCGCGGCGACGTGCGTGCCATGGCCTTGGCCATCGTCGGGGTCAACGCTACCATCGGGGTTGGAGGCCGACGAGGTTGCGTCAAATCCTGCGACCCATTTTTGGTCGTTGTAACTGGTGGCATCGCTGTCAGGTTCATCGTCGATGTCATCGAAATCATTGAGGGCACGGTGCTCGTTGTCAACGCCGGTGTCGAGGACGGCCATGACCACACCCTCGCCGTTGTAACCTCGAGCGTATGTGCTGGCGGAGTAAACGTCGGAGGGCATGGACCGAGTGGCTTCAGAGGCGACGCCATTGAATGGAACCATCACGTTTTGCATCTCAACAACGACCACGCCGTGCAGGAAATAAATGTCCATCAACGCACTGACAGGGACTTTGTCAACCACCACGGCGTCAATTGAATCCATCACTTGGAACCAAGCTCCGGCTTCCTCTCCAATCCATCCATGCCCCTCCAAGACGGTTTCAAGCGCAGCCACATCAGCCGCCTTTGGTGCCCAAGCAAAGTCCACCACGAGAGCGACCGTCTTGCGACCATCGGGTCCCACGATTGAAGTAGGCGAGATGGATTCTTGACCAGCAAGTACGCGCTGGAGGCGGTCGTCCATCCCGTTCCAATCAAGGTCTGGCCCGTACCCAAGCCACCACTGGTCGGGTTCAGAGGACACCCTGTCGCCTCGGTCGATAAGCCGAGTTGGACGTTCGCACATCTCCTCTCCACACATGAGCGGAGGCAGGCCATCAACGAGGATCGGCTCCTCGTAATCAGCCACTGGAGTTGCATGAACCGGGTTCGAGAGAAGCCCTCCACTGACATCCGCCAAGAGCATCAGGACGGCAAAGAGAAGGGCGCCCGTTCGGAATGATGGCCGTGATGCACTTCGCATGGCTTCCCCTCTCCATGCTTTGGAAGGCTTGCCCACCTTTGATTCTATCCTCACATGTATCACGCTGTCCAACGATTCACCCTCCACCTTAACGGGGCGGCCATTCGAGGTGGTCGGTGTTGACGGAACATTGCAAATGGGGGCCAGTTGACCGTTCGACCAAACCGAGCGGTGCTTCACAGACGGGACAAACGCCGGCATCGGCCAAGTGCTCCATCCATGCTGCCCTCGTTTCGGGTTCATCACCGGCTTGCATCAAGTTCTTGAGCGGCTCCCGGAGGTGTTTAGGAACCTCATAACCGGCGGAAGTCCACGGGTCGACGAGGGAACTCAGGTCAGCCATGCTGGCCTTCATGCGGCGACGCTGTGCTGAATGCGCAGCACCTTGGCTTGGACCACCATCAACCACGCCGAGTTCCACCGGTCCACCTCGCGCCACGATGGGAAGGAGTGCATANGCGGCGACAAACCCGCCGATGTGGGCCATGTGAGCAATGCCACTGGAGGTGCCGGATTCCATGGTGGAGAAGGCCCGAAGCAATTCCAAGCCAAAATACAACAAGGCGATGAACACCACCGGCCACGGACGAATCAACAACAGAGGGAAGGGGATTTCATCCCTTGGCCAACCTGCAAGGTAAGCCCCCAGCAAGCCAAATGCCGCACCGGACGCTCCCAGCGCCGGCGTGTAAGATTGCGCATTGAAAGCAACCCAACCGAGTGAACCTCCCAGCAAACCGATGACGTAGACCAACGCAAACCGTTTGGCACCGAGGCGTTGCTCCAAAGGCACACCGACCAGGGCCAAGATGATGACGTTCCCTAACACGTGCATCATGTCACCCTGGCTGTGCAGAAAGCCTGCTGTGGCCAGCGTGTGAAGAAAAGCAGGATCAAAGGCACGCACCGGGACAAGCACGAAATCATTCCAAACCCAAATGTTCACCAGTTCCCAATTGTAAAGCATGGACCACAAAACTTGGACCACCGCTCCAAGCAAAACACTCACCGTGATGCCCATGGCGAGGGATGTTCGCGTGCGGACGGCGTAAACCAGTGGACCAAGAATGGCCACAAACCACAGCAAAAGCACCATCCACTCCACCGAAGAGAAGAAGGACATGGCGAAGACCATGCAGGCCCCTTTGACTCCATCTCTTTTGAGTTGATGTCTCTGAGAGAAGAAACAGGAGGGTTCTTGCCCGAATGACCTCTGCCCGAACCATGGCCAAGGCCCTGCTCAACCTGGTGGATGTTCAAATCCGCCGAGGCATGAACACGGTTTTGGACGGATGCTCTATGAGCCTTGAATCCGGTCAAACCGTGATGCTCACAGGAGCGAACGGAGCTGGGAAGAGCACACTGCTCGAAGCGGCGGCGGGCCTGCTCCCGCTTGAAAAAGGGCGAATTGAACATGGAAACGTCGTTGTGAAGGACCACGAGGGGCGGACCAAATCATCCCCGTTGGCTTTGGGTATCACGCTACAAAAGAACGGAATGATGGGGAGTGAAGTGCTGGTTGAACACCTTCAATGCGCGATGTCGATGAGCGGACGAAGCGTGGACATCAGTCCCTTTTTGAAGGCGTTTGGCCTTACCCACCGAGCCAATGATTTGATCGCTCACCTCTCCCAAGGCCAAGCCCGCAAAGTTGCGGTTCTGGCTGGATTGCTGCCTGCGTTTGCCAGCGAACATCCAAGCTTGGTGATGCTTGATGAGCCGGATGCGGGGTTGGATGACGCTTCGATTGAAGCCTTGGGCGGATGGCTGAATGAACTTCGATGCATGGGCCACGGGCTGCTTATCGCNACCCACGACGAACGCATCCTCGCTCATGCGACGCACCACTTCGAGATTGGCCAAAGCAAGAAAGACGCCGGCACCCCTTCGAACGACGCCAAACCCGTGCAACGCCCNTCCCAATCTGTCAAGCGTACTTCCGCAGGCGCCTTTGGCGTTCGCATGCATCTGCGCACATTGATGTGGCTGAACACCAATGCCATCGCTGGNCTCCTCACCTTGGGNATCCTTCTCTCCTTTGGAGAATTCATGGACAACCTCAACCCCATGCAACGGCTGGGTTTCGCCCTTGCTCCTGTGTTGGCGGTGGGCCTGTGCGGCGATCCACTGGTGGTGGCCACGAGGGAAGAGCGCACGGGAGATTGGTGGCGAGCTGTCGGTGGAAGGCTGCCTCATGCAAGTTGGCTGCCCTTGATGATTGGACTGGTCTTTACGATGCTCTCCTTGTCAGCGCTGGGCGAGGGGCTCGACGCTCCAACCGTGCTCGCAGGAGCAGGGTTGTGTTTCTCTGTCTGGCACATCGTGGGCTGGATGCAACGTTCCACTCAACGCCTCGCTCGCCCTCAAGCCGTGTTTGTCGGATTGCTCACTCCGGTGTTGATTCTTCCGTTCTCACTCCTCGTCAGCCTTCTTTCTTGAGACGAACACCAAGTTCAAGGGGGACAGGCCAACACCGCCGACCATGAAGTGGGGTGAAGCATTGCTTATCCTCGGCTTTACCGGCATTGGCACCACCTTGCTTCTCGCCCTTCTGTGGGCACCCAGTGTCTCCATCGATGCGTTTGAATCGCCAGCCGCCCAGCGAATATTCTATTGGCACGTGCCAGCGGCATGGGCCGCCTTTATCGCCTTCGGCGCCCTTTTCATCGGTTCAGGAGGATGGCTCTTTCGACGNTCNGAATGGATGTGGCGCTTGCATGTCGCCGGCGCCGAAGCCGGCTTGGCTTGCGGGCTCATGGCGGTTTGGTCGGGTTGTGTGTGGGGCCAAGCAGAATGGGGNACGCCTTGGGATTGGACGGATGTTCGGCTCAACAGTTTTGGCCTCCTCACNCTCCTTGCCACCTATGTGGTGCTCGGACGAAACAGCCAGCCCGATGGGGTCGAGACACGGGACACCTTTGCCGCCTTCGGATTGTACGGCTTTGTTCTGGTTCCACTGACCTACATTGCTACGAGAATTTGGACCATACGCCACCCCGGACCCGTGGTTGGAACCGGGGATGAGGGGTCCATCAACGGTGAAATGGGCCTTGTCTTGCTGATCGGTGCTGTCTCCTTCACGGTCTTTATCATCGGCCACATGATGGCATCCATGCGACTGACGGCGCTTGAACAGCGACTCGAGGCCATGCAGAGCATGCACGACCGAGGTGTTTGATGTGGAAGGGATGACGTACTTGGCCGTGGCTTACTTCGGTATGTTGGTTGCCATCGCTTTGTGGACGTGGACCGTTGTCCAACGAAGTCGCCGCCTTGACGAGCGTTTGGAAGCGCTCGAGCGGGTTGGAAGCGGTGAATCTGAAGCCGTTGACAAAACCGAGGGCTAAGTCCTCTCGAAGGCGTAGTCTTTCAAAGGCTTCACCGCGAGACCAGCATGGAGAGGCGCATGTCATCCCGACTTGGTGGCGAATTTTGCTTGGTCTGCGGGGCCGAGCCACCCTTGTTTGGTGACCGCATGTGTGAACCTTGCTTGCGAGCGAGAACCGTGCTGGCAAAAGTCCCAGAAAACGTCCCCTGGGTTCGCTGTGCACGGTGCGGCATCGTGGAAATCGATGGGAAATGGGAAAACACCACGGAAGACGAGGTTTGGGACGAACTCTTGCACCGAAATTTAGTCGTCCATGAACAGGCCGAAGACATTCAACTGGCCATGGAACCTGTCAAAGTTTCAGACCGCCACACCCTGCTTCACATCCAACTGGAGGGTGTCATCGACAATTTGCTCTTCCAGGAAGAACACACCATGCGGGCCCGCATGGCCAATGGTGTGTGCCTGACGTGCACCCGTCGTGCGGGGAATTACTTCGAAGCAACCGTGCAGTTGCGCTCCAGTGCACGTCGCCTGAGCGAAGAGGAATTCACCCGTCTCCGAACAACCTTGGACGATGTCTTGGACAAGCTTTCCGACGACCCGATGTTCTTCATCACAAGCGAAGGGCCGGTGACAGGAGGCTACGATGTCGTGCTGGGGAGCAAAGGATTGGCACGAGCATGGGGCCGCCACCTCATCAATGAATACGGCGGCATGGTCATTGAAACGAATTCAACGGTTGGTCGAAAGGACGGCGTTGATGTCACCCGCTTGACCCTGCTTTATCGAAAACCGGGCTATGAAATCGGAGACATTGTGCAGTGGCGAAACCACATCTGGCGACCTTCATCATGGACCAAGGATGGTGCGATCATGGAACGGGTGGACCGTCGTGAACGTACCGGTGCCACATGGCGGGATTTGGAACAGGCCAAGGTGCTCGCTCAACGGCATGAATTGACCAGTGTGGACTTCATTAACGAAGATGCCTCGGTTGGAGAATTCCTTGACCCAACCACTTGGGCCATGGACCATGTTCGGCTCGCTTATGACCACACGCCCGGTCAAAAAGGTCTGCTCATGAGGCACGAAGGAACCTGGCTAGCTTTGCCATTCATGGCGGTGGATGAACCTGAAACAGTGGAGGAAGCATGATGGAAGAACCCGTAGACAACACCCCCGAACCGACCCTTGTTGACCTCGCTGAACAACTGGACATGGAAGGCATGGTTGGGTTCACACAGACGTTTCATCAAGACCTTCACGATGGATTTGAAGCCATCACCGCCGAACGGTTTCCTTGGCTTGAAGACCTCAAAAAGGCACCTTGGAGCGGAGTCATCTGTCTGGGCATGGGTGGCAGCGCTGCTGGTGGCGACTTTTTGGCTGCCTTGACCGCACGGGAAGGGAAGTGTCCCGTCGTGGTTCATCGCGATTACACGCTCCCAACCTGGTTTGATGGAACTTGGCTGGTGCTCGCCACCAGCCACAGTGGCAACACCGAAGAGACCGTAGCGGCCACGGAAGCAGCGCTGAAGATGGGAGCAACGGTGGTGGTGATTGCCACCGGTGGCCAACTGGCGGGTCTTCCCGAACTGTTCCCCAGTTGCTACCTCGTTCCCACCGTTGGAGGGCAGCCTCCACGAACGGCCTTCGGTCACATTTTCAGCCGACAAGTCGCGGTGATGGAACACCTCGGCCTCCTCCCAGCTCAATCCGCCGAAGAACGGAAAGCGATGCTGGAACGGCTTGCAGCCAACAACCAACATTTCGACGTCATCGCTCAACCCGAAGGCGACATTGCCCTGCTCGCTACGGGGCTGATGGAGCAGCCCATGGCCGTCATTGGCCCTTCAGAATTGGCCCCTGCGTTGAATCGGTTCAAGAATCAAATGAACGAGAACGCCGCCCGATTTGTGCGCATTGGCGTGGTCCCAGAGATGAACCACAACGAGAGCGTGGCATGGGGCGGCATTGGACCCGATGCCGACCCTGATGCTCCAAACCAGGCCCTTCTGGTCTTGACTTGGCCGGGCATGCATCCGAGGGTCCAACAGCGGTTGGATTGGATGGTCGCCCATGCCACCACAGAAACGGCATGGAATCTCGTCGGCGAGGGCAGTTCTCTGCTCGAGTGTTTGCTCTACCACTGTTTGGTCATGGATTGGCTTTCCATTACGTTGGCGTTTTTGCACGGCAAGGACCCTGCAGCCATTGGACCGATCAACGCCCTCAAAGCCCACTTGAACTCCGTTCAGTAAAGCGGCCCGCAGATCAATCGTGGGTCTGGGAATTTGGCCAAAGCAACAGCACGGTCCTCTGAACAAACCACGCCAGGGAGGTCGCCTCCGACCGGTTCATCCACGGACAACTGAACATGAACGTGCGGCGGCCAGCCCCCGTTTTCACCCTCATGGCCCAGCCTGGCCAACACGGCCCCAGCGTCAAACGAATCGCCTTTCTTCCAGTGGGCAATGCTGTCCCAACTCAAGTGCCCGTAGAGCACCCAAAACTCCGAGGTTTCCTCCGCCAGCGGACCACCAACGTGAATGGGCAACGGAAGGTGATGTTTGGTGATGAGCGTCGGACCGTAAGAACCGTCCTCGTCGTTGACAGCGACCTCAACCACCGTTCCGGAGGCAAAAGCATGGACGGGGGTGTTGACGGGAGCCCCCAAATCCAGCCCAACATGGTGGTCCCTTTTTCCCTCAAAGAGCGCTGTGGTGTACATGCCAGGTCGGCGTTCGTCGTAGCGGCCAACGGAGTACATGTAAGGCGCCTCCCATCCCTCAGGGCTCGGCCGAGAAAAATCGTGAACCCAATACGGACCATCGAACACCACGGTCGGATGGAAGGGAAAGTTCCCGCCCGAGTTCATGCCTCAGCGTAAGGCCGATTCTACTTGAGGTTTCGGAGAATCATCAAGGCATGGTTCGGGCGTGACCCCATTATGCTCGGCAGTGCCATGGTCGTCTTGGCGCCGAGCATTCTTCCAGGATGGGCACTGAGTACGGTGCTCGATGGAAGCAGCGATCGGTTTCGCAAAGCCCTCCTCGCCCCTGCCCTCGGCCTGCTCTTGTTCTATGGCGTCTCAGGAAGTTTGGTGTTGCTTGATGTGTGGTCGCCAATGCTGCTTGCCTTTTCGTTGCTTGGGCTCAATGCGGGAGCTTACAGGATGATTCACCAGCGCCATGAAGTCATCGCCAAACGGAGCCGGTGGCAGCTTTTGGAAGCCGCCATGCACGGCGAACTTTCCGAAGAATCAACGTCATCATCGCTCAGCAAGGAAGCAGAAATTCAGCTTGAATTTCAGCGAAACCGACCAACGTGGTTGTTTGCCGTGAGCCTCTTCATTGCCTCGACAGCCCTGCTCTCCCCCCTGTTGCAACGCCTTCCATTTGGCGTGGATTGGATTGGGTTTGCGATGCTCACCCAGCAACTGGTCTTGGAAGGAAACCTCAGCCTTCCGGGGACCAACGAGGGTTTCTGGACCTACCCCCCGGCCTACCCATCCGTCGCCGCATGGGTGGTGGAACTTACCGGAATTGATGCGGGGCAGGCGGTGTTTCAACTCGGCCATTACACCCTCTTCGTTCTGCTCTTGGGCATCATCGGAGCGATGGACCGACACGGCGCTGGCGCTTACGCCATGTTGAGCATGGGATTGGGGCTCGGATTGTTTGCTAAAACCTTCGATTCCGGCTTCCCAAGCGTGGCCAGCCAACTCGGTTTGGTCGTGGGAATCTTGGTCCTCTTTCGCCACGCTGAACAACGGCAACGGCACCACACCCTCGGGCTTTGCTTGGCCCTCTTTTCGGTGGCATTGATTCACCCCACCGGGGCCATTTATCTGGCCCTCTTGTTGTTGAGCCACGTCTTGCATGGATTGGCCATTGACAACGAAGAGCACCGGGAACTCCTTCGAAAACTGGTCTACATCGCTTCGGCCTTCATCACGGTTGGCTTTGGTGTGGCCCTGCTCGTCATTGCCCCGAGGCTGTTCGATGAAGCGGTGTTTTCTGAATACGGTTGGCAAGGTGGACGGCCGCTGTTGGTGTACAACGGCGTGCTGTTGGCCTTTGCTGCAGCGGCAGCCTACGGTTTACGCACCACCTTGGAAGGCCGCATTGCGATCACGTGGTTTGCGCTCTTGTGGATTCTAAGCGTGGTCCATCTGGTTGAAGGATTGCGATTCATTCCTGTGCTTTCCCTCCTCTCCTACACCTTGTATTCCATGGCGCTTCATGCCTTTCATGTCCCCCTGGCCGTGCTGGTGGCGTGGTGGTGGTCACCTCACACAGCGCTCACGCCCGTCGATGAAAAACCCGTGAAGCCATGGATTCTACCGCGCCCGGTGTCGTTGACCATGGTCGTTGCCATCGTTGTTGGTGCCTTGATGGCACAAACGGTAGCCATCAGTCTGGCTGAACACGAAGAACTGCTGGCGGTATCACCCGGAGACCTGGCGTTAAGGGAAGCCTTGGCCGACATCGATGGAGCCGTCTACACCGAAAACATGCACTGGGGTTATGTTTGGGATGCACCAAAAAACGTAGCGATGACCTCGATTCCAACCCTTGGGCTGGTCCACATCGATTCAACTGAACACGCTGCGGCAACGCAAGCGATGTTTTACGACAACACAACCTACTTCCTTGAACACAACATGCTTCACGCCCTGACCTCTCCGTTGGGCACCATGCAGTGGACCTTGGCCACCTCCCCGTATTGGGGGATTGAGGCCCTTGCTGACGGAGCAACGCTCTGGAGGCTTCAACCGGATGGAGACGGCAAGGTCTTGCTATTGGACGGCATCGACGAGTCGGATTGTGTCGCTTGTACGGTTCGGTTGGACCCGTGGCGGGACCACAAATTCAGGGACCCCATGGGATTGGGAGAAGACCGCCCGTTTCTGCCTGAAGGCACCGATGGTGCATTGCAAATCAAAGCACCCGATAGGGCCGCAGAGATGTGCCTCATTTACGAAATCATTGGGTCGACGGGCGGTTTTTACCTCCAGGCTTCCACAGGGCTCGAGCGACCTTACCACGGCCTGCGAACGGATGCGGGATACCATCAAGCCTGTTTCGCGGTTGAGAATGGAAGCGCCTTGACCGAGGTGACCTTTGAGTGGGACCGTTCATCGCCAGACCGATGGCTCAACCCCTTGGGTCTGTCCGGCCGGGACACGGTGTTGTTTGACCGAACCGGCGTCAAACTCCAATGGTTGACTTGGTCGACCGTCTGAAGAACGGCAAATACCATGTGCAGGGAGGCCACCCCAACCCCCATGGAACACCTTGTTGTTCTGCTTCCAGTGCTCAACGAAGCGTTGGGGTTGGCGTGGGTATTGGAGCGAATCCCCTACGCGAAACTTGAGGCCATGGGTTACAAGACGACCGTGTTGGTCATGGACGGCCACAGCACCGACGCCACGTCCACGGTGGCCGACGAGTACGGCGTGCTGTTTGTTGACCAGGATGACACGGGCAAAGGCAGTGCCATCCGGCACGGTTTCCGTGAAGCGGTTGAACTCGAGGCGGACGTCGTCATCATGTTGGATGCCGACGGCACCTACGCTCCCGAAGAAATGACCGTGCTCTTGCGAGCACTTGACGACCATCAGGTCGTGATCGGCGACCGGCTGAATGGCCAGATTGCCCCTGAGGCGATGACGAGGTTGAACTTCATTGGAAACCATCTCCTCACGTGGTTTGCTACGGCCCTGTTCGGCGCAACAACCGCCGACGTATGTTCGGGTTACTGGGCCTTTCGTCGGGAAACCATTCACGCCCTCCAACTCAACAGCCAATCCTTCGAAATTGAAGCAGAGATGTTTGCAAGCATGGTTCACCAAGGCGTAGTGTTTGGATTTGTTCCCATCAGTTATGGCCCCCGAATCGGCGAGGCAAAACTTGGCTCAACAGCGGACGGTTGGCGTATTTTACGCAAACTCATCACGCGCCGAATCTTTCCCGTGCCGCAGTTGTAGGCCTTGCCAAGCACTCAAAACCAACGAACCGGTGGGGCCACCATGCAACGGCTGAGTGTCGCCGTGTTGGGCGCAGGTGGCCTCGTTGCCCAGCGTCTCCAACAACGTTTGGCCAACCATCCTTGGTTTGAACTCGGGGCCGTGGCGGGCTCACCCCGTTACCTCGGCGTGGACTTGGACAAGGTCCCTTGGATTCTGCAGGATGAACGACCCTCCCTTCCATCCCTCAAGGTGGTGGATGCATCCAGCCGCTCCACCGTTGAAGCCTTGGCCAAAGCAGGCGTTTCCGTGGCCTTTTCTGCCTTGCCGAGCGAAGAGGCAAGGCACCTTGAGCCGATGTGGGTCGAGGCTGGCATCAAGGTTTTTTCAAACGCCAGCACCTTTCGCCGCCATGAAGGCGTTCCCTTTGTCATCCCAGAAATCAATCCAGATGCCCTTACCGAACAGAGCGGCGGCCAACTTCGTCATGCGTGCGCCACCAATTGCACGTTGTTGCCCCTGATCCTCCCCCTCGCTGCGCTCCACGAGACCTATGGATTGACAGGCTACACCATGCGCAGTGAACAAGGCCTTTCTGGAGGTGGGCACGCCTACATGGAGGCCGCCATCGCAAAAGGTAGCGTTGAATCAACCATCCCCGGTGAGGCTGAAAAAACGGAAGCTGAACTGCGTCATCTCCTTGGATGGAACGGGNAAGCGAACCTCGATTGCCAGCGAGTCATGCGCCGTGATGGCCACCACGTCTTCGTCGAGGCGACCTTCTCCAAACCGACCAATGCAGCAGACCTNGAACAGACGTTGGCGANGTGGTCACAAAACCATNGCCTGAACCATCTTCCGAGTGCCCCATCTCAACCGCTGATGTTGGCCTCCACCATCGACGTAAACGCTCATCTCTTCGCGGACGGAAACGGCTTCCCAATCACACCCAACCCAGCCNAAGAACGGGCACCTGGCATGGCGGTGGTGGTAGCGAATCTCCAATGCCTTGACNCCAACACCGTCGCATTTGAGGCCTTTAGCCACAACACAATTCGTGGCGCTGCTGGTGGAGTGGTCCTCCTTGCTGAACTCGCCCACAGCATGGAACTNCTTTGAAGCAAAACGGTTCACCCGTAGGGTAAAAGGTCGGGACCACCTCCTCGCAATGGGTGCCGAGATGGGAATAACCGCCATGATTCCGGACATGACCATCGGTCAACTCATGAACGAAGCATCCGCCCGATGGGGCGAAATTTGGGACCCGCATGCAGCTCGAATGACGTTGCTGATGCTGTGCCCCCGCAAAGAACGGAAAATGATGGAACTCCATGGGGACATGATCGAACACGGACAACCCGTGATTTCCGTGTTNCACCGACCACGCGCCGAGGCTCACCTGCTGAAGGAGCAAGGATTTGATCCCCGTTCTGCCTCGTTCATGTTCGTCAACATCGCCACGGCAGACATGGGGCCTTGGATGCAGCAACTCATCAACAACGAGGGATGGTTGCGCAACGCCATCCAACTGGCCTCAACGCCTTTCTCGGTCGGCCTGCCGTCCCAACGTCCGTTTGAAGCCGTGCAGACGCTCTGCTTCCGACACCCATCACTCTCCGCCTTGGAGCGCTACTTCCTCCCCTTCCCAGCCGAATCCCTTCCCGGAAAATGCTTCGTGAGTTTGCCGCGACGAGCGGCTGCAGAAATGGCACGCCAACAAGCAGAGGTGCTCGGCGTGGGCCGGCTTGAGAAACCTGCACCCCCCGAACCGGTGGCCCCGCCCGTCTCAGCACCGGTCCAAGAATCGCGTGAAGACCCGCCGGAGCAAAGCACACCCGAAGCGGCTCCTGAGCCTCCGGTCGAAGAATCTCCTGCGGTTGAAGAGGCAAACACACCGGCCGAACAGACCGCCGTCCCGCTCCCCCCCGGCAACGCATCATCGTCTGCTGCGATCGACGAGGAAGAACAGGTCCCGCTTCCGAAGGCGGCTACCCCCCAAGAAACATCAGAGGAAAAGGCCGATGNGGAGGAAACCAAAGCGCTTGAATTGCCAGAAGTGGTTGAAGANGTGGTTGAAGTTTCCGAAATTGAGGCTGAACTCCGCGCCTTCTTCCAGGAACTCATCGATGCTGGACTGGAACCCTCCGAATTCATGGACGACCCACGATGGGAAGANATCAGCGAACGCGCCATTGCCGAAGGGCTGGAAACTTGGCCCATCTTGCTCCAGATGACCGCCATGGANTGAGAAGGTCTAAATCAAACGACACCGAGCCAATTGATGAGGGAAGACCATGGGATTTTGCATCAACTGCGGCCAACAACTCCACGACGGTACCCGCTTTTGCCGATTCTGCGGCAACCAACAGCCGGGTGAACAACTTCTCCAACGTTTGCGAATCGAAGCGCAACAAATCCAAGCCATGCGAATGCAAATGCAATCTCAACAGCCACAAGGCAACCCCTACCAACAACGACGTTGGTGAGGTGAATGCGCCCGAAGCACCTGGCCATCAACCTGTCAAAACTCACGCCCCATCCGTGTGAAAACGTGGGCCTTGAACAATACGCTACCGAAGGTGACTTGGCGTCCTATTGGATGCTGGCGGTGGATGAACTCGATGGATTTGAACAAAGCACCGTGGTGGACATGGGAGCTGGAAACGGTATCCTCGGGATTGGGGCCTTGCTGTTGGGGGCGGACAGGGTGGTCTTCGTTGAAACCGACCCGGCTGCTCTTACCGTCATCGAGTCGAACCTTGCCTCCCTCGGCAATGGGATGCAAGCTCGCGCCGAGGTTCTATCCGCCACCGTTGGATTGGACGAAGTCCCGCTGGATGACGTGGACATCATCGTCATGAACCCACCTTGGGGTGTTCAGCGTGAGAAAGCTGACCGTGTTTTTTTGGAGGCTGCGTTCGATTCCAAAGCCACTTCCATCCATGTCCTCCATAGCGACAAAGCGACCCACCTCGAACCGTTGGCAAAGGAGCATGGGTGGGACGCTGAAACGGTTCTCAGAACCGAGTTTCGCCTCCCGCCGACCTACGCACACCATGCACAACGAAAGGGAAAAACCGACGTCAAATGTTGGCGATTCTTCCGAGAAGGCAACGCGCGGCTGGCCCACGATGACGAGGCATGAACCATAAGGGGGGTTCAAAAGGAGGGAGCCCTCCCCTCAAAACAGCGAACGACGTGCGACCCATTTCGGGCCATGTCTGCAAATGGAATGAGAATCATGACGGCGAGCCTCGTCACCCCTGGAAGCATCATCGCCAAAGAAGGCGAACACGAACACGGCGAAGGAACCGCCATCGCAGGAGGCCACATCGTCTCCACCGTTGTTGGCTATGTCCACGTTGAGGGNGACGCCATTTCGGTGGCCCCGTCCAAACCGATTGTTGAACCCGTCGTGGGCGATACCGTTCTGTGCGAGGTGGTGAAACTGAACGAAAAGCACGGAGAGGCGATGATCCTCTGCGTTGAAGGAAAACCCGGCTCACTCCAACCTCAGCACCTTTACGGTCAGTTCTTTGTGACCGGGCTCGTTGACCGCTTCATGCACCAAACCTCCGATGCGCTTCGCCGTCGAGATGTTTGTCGAGCCGTCATCAAGGAGGTCGAACCCGTGGTTCGCCTTGATTTCCGTGAACGGGACGATTGCGGTGTACTCCACGCCATTTGCCCATCCTGCGGCGACACCCTCGAGGCCGAACTTGATGGAGATTGGAACGTCAATTGCAAGACCTGCGTCTACAAATCCTACCGTGCCCTTGCGGACAATTACGGTGCCGGTTGGGCCGAACTTGACCAAGGGGCGAGCGCCCTCAACAACGCTGGCAAGCGATGGGGCCCCAAAGCCGAGGCCATGTTTGCAAAGGGACCTGCTGGCCGTGCAACCTTCATCGCCGCCGATGTCCGTGAAGATGGACGAGAGCGCACCTACTTCCGTTTCGAAGGCCAAGCCGGTGGACGTGGCGGTGGACGCCAGCGTGCTGCACCCGGTACCCGGCTCTTTGTTGGGGGACTCCCCCGTGAGGTTGGAACCGATGAACTGCGAGACTTGTTCAAAGGCCATGGCGACATGACGGATTGCGTTGTATTGACCGACGACGGCGGTGTGAACCGAGGCTTTGGGTTCGTCACCTACGCTGAAAAGTCCATGGCCGAAGCGGCCATCAAAGCCCTCGACGGTCATCGCATCAACGGACGGCGCATCGGCGTACGAGACGCCGACGACGACAAGAAGAAAGGACGAAAGGAGCGAAAAGAACCTGAGGGTTTGAAGCTCTACATCGGGAACCTCCCCTTCTCGGCAACGCAAGAACAACTCAAGGAACTCGTGGCGGCCCATGCCACCGTGAACGAAGTCATCCTCGCTACCGGACCCGGTGGGAAGGCCAAGGGCTTCGGCTTCGTGTTCATCGCTGAGAAGGACAAAGGAGAGGCCGTCGTGGCCGCCATCAACAACACGGAGGTTGAAGGCCGCAGAATCAAGGTCGACATCGCCAAGTCCAAAGGTGGCAAAGGCGGTGGCCGTGGTGGAAACCGTGGTGGCGACACCGGGGGCAAATCTGCCCGTGAACTTCAGGCTCTTCGGGAAGAAGGCGACGGTGGAAAGAAGCGCAAGCGACGCCCCCGCCCAAAGAAGGATTGAAGGCAACACCCCTGCCCCTTGAGGCATGGTTGAATCGTCCGAGCCACGCTGGTTGGTCTTGGACGGCTACGAAGATGAGCCCGCTGCGTTTGGAGTCCCCCCCTACATCGGTTTCCATGTTCGCTACGTCTGTGGCGTGCTCGAGGCATCCGGAACCCCTTACGATTACATGACGGTCGACCGTTACCGTCAGGCGTTGAAGCACGACCCGAAAAGCATTGAACGACGCTTGGAGGGTGGTTTGGGAATCATCTGCATCGCTGGGGCCGTTGTACCTGGGAAGTACCTTCGAGGCACACCGATTTCCCTCAAAGAGACGCAGACCCTCATTCGAAGCCTTCCCAACGGAACACCGGCGCTCTTTGGTGGGTGGGCCATTCGGGGTTGGAAGCAACAGGGGTGGACACCGCTCCGCCCCAATCTTTTCCTCGCCGTCCAGGATACCGACGCAACCTTGCATCATTTCCTCAATCACGGNGAATGGAAGCACCAGCGCCGGACGGCCGAACAGTGGACGGCTTGGGCTCAAGCAGGGGCCAGCAGCAAAGCGGTTCACCAGCATCCCGACCTCGGCACGCANGACAAGCCAGGACCGTTGACCTACGAAGTGGAGGTCTACCAGGGCTGTGTTCGCTACAAGCGGGGGTGCAANTTTTGCATCGAGCCCAAGAAAGGNNTTCCNATTTGGCGGACGCCCGAGGACATCATCAAAGAAGTGAGGTTGGCCCATGAAGCGGGCGTCCATCACGTGCGCCTTGGCGGCATGACCGACACCTACACCTACATGGCCGATGGCGTGAGGGAACTGGAATACCCGGTACCCAATCCTGAACCAATCGCACGGCTTCTTCATGGACTACGAGAAGACGAACGCCTCGGCATCCTCCACACCGATAACGGCAACCCGTCCATCATCGCCGAGAATTTGGAACCCTCAGAGGAAATCACGAAGACNCTTGTGGAAACCCTCTCCGATGGTGCTGTGCTGTCCTTTGGTTTGGAATCGGCCGACCCGAGCGTTCACGAAGCCAATTGGCTGAATTGTGATCCAGCACAACTCAAGTCGGCGATTCGGCTCATCAACAAACACGGCAGCGTTCGGGGTGAGCGTGGTCTGCCCAAACTGTTGCCAGGCCTCAACTTCATCGCCGGTCTCAACGGTGAAACCGAAGCGACCTACGGCATGAACATGGATTTGCTTCGTGAAATTCGCAAGGAAGGTCTGTTGCTTCGCCGCATCAACATACGACAGGTGGAGGGCGAAGGTTTCCAAGAGGTCCCCTCCGAGGCCTTCGCTTCGTTCAAGNCCGCNTGCAGGGACGAAATCGACAAGCCGCTGTTGGAGGANTTGTTNCCGCTGGGNCAGGTNATNCACGATGTGCATTGGGAGTCCCACGACGGTCGAACACGCCTGCCCATTCACGAAACCGAACTCCACCGTGCTCGGGACATTCATGGAAAGGCNGGCATCACCTTTGGCCGNCAAATCGGAGCCTACCCCATTTTGGTNGGCGTGGAATACAAGATTCCNCTCGANACCCAATCCAGCGTGATGATCACCGGCCACGGNGCCCGGTCAATAACCGGCGTGGAATTGAACATGGACCCGCTCAGGGCGACGGAGAAGCAACTCTCCGCCATTCCTGGCATCGGCAAAAAATCGGCGTGGAGTCTCGTCAGTTCACGAGCGAAAGCCCTACGGAAGGCAAAAGGAAGGCCCCCCTTTGGTTCTGTTGAGGAGTGGTTTGGAACCGCAGGCATCCATTTGGACACCCTCCGTAGTCAATGTTTTGAGGATTTTATTCATAGTGAGTGATTTAATATTCATTATGCATTTTTGCAACAATCCTCCCCCCGCTTGCAATTAATGGAGTGTACAGGTCAGTTTATATTCCGGCCCCGGCATAGAAATATCATGAAAGGAAAAGCGATAGCGTTTACACTGATGTTCCTGCTTAGTTTGTTGGGACAAGGGGTGAACCAAACGCCAGCAGAGGCGTTTTCAGAAACTCCGACCATGTTTCAAGCAGGCAACACGGTTGACTGCGGCATGAACGCAGCCAACATCACGCTGGAAGTTGAATCCGACCAAGACGAATACGATTCTCAAGACACATTTGCCGGAAGAGCGGATGTTTACTGCGGCCTGTGGGATACCGATTATTCCGTCAACTGGTCGCTGTACAACCACGATTACAACAACGGGAATGGAGCCACATACAGCGTTGGAAGCATACAATTCCGAACCAACAACTCAACGGTCACCTATCATTCCACCCACACCGATCATATGAATGAAAATGAAATCACACACTACTTTCTTGCGTCCGGGAACTGGACGTTTTATGCCACGCTTTATGTTGATGACGGAGCAGGAGGATGGTCCGTTGTTTCTACACAATCTGATGACTTTTATGTCACCACCAACATCTCAACAACGGTTTGTGGTTACAATCCTGACCTCGTTGGCTTGAGCATAGGGGGCTATCACGATACAGTTCCCATCAACTCGACATGGACGGCCTACCTCAGCGTGTCCTGCGTGTTGATGACCACGACGCACAATCTGTCCTATAATCTCGTCAACCTCAACGATTCTTCGTGGAATCCATGGTGGGCAAGCGATTATCACAATTTCTCAATGGAATCTCCAAACGGAATTTGGACATTTTGCAACAACCAATGCTCGCAATACAACGACGGTTCGGGTTGGTATTATTCAGACACCTACTTGGCTCAAAATCTGCCTGAAGGAGAGTATGAATTGACCTTGGAACTTGACTACTACAATTCAACCATTTCCGGATGGGATGAGATCTATCTCATGCAGTCATTCAGTGTAACCAACAACTCCACGGGTCAAATTGAACTGTCCGATGGAGTTGTTGACATCGAACTCTTCAACGGGACGGTTGATGAGTATGGAGATGTAAACTACAACACGAGCGATGTCATGACGGCAGTCATCACCGCTCACTACCTCGTGATCGGAGAGGAATACAGGTTGGATTATTCGCTTTGGGACTCCAGCAACGGCGTCACCCCACACACCGAGTCGAGTTGGTATTGGATTGCTGATCAAAACTCAACCGTCGTGGTGTTTGAGGTTGATGTTGGGGACCTTTACGCCGGAGGATGGGGAGTTGAAGCATGGCTTTACGCCAATGAAACCGGTACGGCTTTGGATGTTGACAATGAACAATTCAGCGTCTCCACGGCGGAAGCGGAGCCTGAGCCAACAGAATCCTGCGAGGAAGAAGGTCTCGTACCGTCCGTCTTCGGTGTCTCAAGGTACACCATCCCAGATGGTTTTGAAGCTGGAGACCCGTATTCAGCCGATGTAATCGTACATTGCCCCGCAGTTGAACACGAGGGCTTGTGGGCGACCAATCAAATTCGGTATTGGGTCACAGCAGACGACACAGGTGCTCAAACGGAAACCTACACGCACAACTTTGTTGTCGACGATGACGGAACCTACTCAACGATTGTGAACATCACAGGCGTGGAATCCATGGGGCCAGGAAATTACACCCTCTACACCGAATGGTACGTGACAAACGGAGGCGCTTCCCCAACCTATGAATTTGTTGACGACGACATTGACTACTTCTTTTACATGGGTGCTCAAGACGAAGAGCCAGTGGAGCCTGACAATCCTTGTGAGGGCCTTGAATATGTCTACGGGGTCTCCAGATACACCACTTCGGATGGTTTCATGGTCGGAGATGCTTATTCAGCCGACTTCGCGGTTGATTGCCCAGCTGCCAACGGTGCCCTGAATCAAATCCGCTATTGGGTAACGGCCGACGATGCAGGAACACAAACACCAACCTACACACACGACTTTACTTCGCAGAATCACGACGATTACATGATCGTCATCGAGATTCCGAGCATCAGTTCAATGGGTGCAGGCAATTACACACTCTACACCGAATGGTATGTCTCCGAGGACGGTTCGGAATTTGTGTTCATTGACGATGACATTGACTACTTCTTTTACGCTGAAGCAGAGGAAACAGAAGAATCCGGTTTCAATTTCCCTCCAATCACCTCCTCTGTATCGATTTCTCCAAATATTCCGTTGGAGGGTGACGAACTTATTTGCACATTTACCACGTTTGATGCCGATAACGACGTCTTAACCACAACGATCGTATGGGAAATTAACGGCGAACCGATCACCGAGGATACCGCCAACATCACGTCTGGATACGAGGTTGGTGATGAAGTGAAATGCACCGTGGTGGCCAGCGATGGAGCGGGCCCCGGCAACACCGATTCAGACACCACCACAATTCTACCGAGCATACCTACCGCAAACCCCGGAGAGGATTCAGTACCCTCAATCGGCATGGTTGGTACTTTGGTAGCCATTGCCTTTGGTGTTGGCTTGACCCGTCGAAATGACGACTGAGGCAAGCACTATCATGCCCCTCTCTCAGGGACACATGTGAGCACGGTCCAACATCTCAAACAGGCAGCACGCCGCTTGTCCTCGGTGTGCGATAAGGCCATCACCAACCTCGAGAAAGCAGAGGCTGTGGCCCACGCCACCAATCCCCTGGACTACGCCTGGCCACATCATGAACAATTCATCGAGCAGTGGGGAGGCCTGGGGGCGACCACGTTGTTGCTGGGGATGAATCCCGGCCCGTGGGGCATGGCGCAGACGGGTGTCCCGTTCGGAGCCACCCACGTAGCCAGGGACTTTCTGCGCATTAAGGCGAAAGAACTCACCACGCCCTCCAATGCGCACCCCAAACGCCCCATCGTGGGCATGGGTTTGGAGCGACAAGAGGTCTCGGGCACACGCCTTTGGAACTTGATGGAGGACCTCTACGGCTCGCCGGAAGCCACCTTTGCTCATCTGTTCGTTGTCA
>PAWY01000013.1 GCA_002714305.1 Methanobacteriota archaeon
TTCGGTGGCTTCGAGGCTGAGGCCCTTGAGAGGTAACTCGCGCACAGTGTCCCGGATGTGAACATCCCGGCGGTCGTAGACGCTGAGTTCCGTTCGTGAAACCAGCAGCACCCTCAACGGGCCTTTCTGGGCGAGCTGGAGCAGGGAGCCGAGCAAGTGTCGAGCCTTTTCGCTGATGTAATGCACGTCATCAAGCACGATGAGCCAGTACGGCGGAGGCCCTCCGGCGCTGTCTTTGAATCGCTCGCGGATGGTGTTGGCGTCGGTCATGTAGGCCATTAATCGCCGCCGCCAAGCATCAACGTCCATGTCGGCACCCGGTGTCAATGGAAGCGTTTCGATGATGCGATAGGGGTCGTGGGTCTCGTCAATACCAAAGCGGTGCAGCAGGCTGGTAGCGAGCCCCAACGCTCGGTCCCACGGTTGGCAGGTGTACCAACAAACGGAAAGATGCGGGTCGGTTTCNATGTGTTGTTGAAGCCAATGGGCGATGAGCGTTGATTTTCCGATGCCAGCGATTCCATGGACGACCATGCAAGGGTGGCGGTCAGCGAACCAACCGTGCAAAGCCTCCAGTTCTCGGTCCCTCCCGTACACTGGACGGGTTGTAGGTGGGCGGTTAGCGTAGGTTGCGTGAACGCCGACCAGCGGTGTCAAGCGTCCNGGNTTTGGCACGTCTTCGCCGGNTTGTTTGCGAATGCTTCCAAATCGGATGTCCCCGTAGGTTAGCACCCCTTCGTGCTGCGCATGGAGCAATATTTGGAGCAAGGAGAGGTCGGTTTCCAGAAGGGTGGACGCCTCAGACGCCTTGACTTCCAATAAATCGCCGTCCATGTTGCGCACCAGGACCTTGGTNTCGTCCAAAACGACGTGCCTTTGCTGCGCTCGAAGCCGCCCTTCTTCGGTCAATTGCCANGTTTTTTGGCGTCGTTCATCGCCNTGCACAGCNCGGGTGTGCTCTTCGACGAGCAGCTCCTTCAGCAAGTCCTTCATCGTTCGACTGACGTTNGGTGGGTGCTGTGCACACGCCTCAGCGATTCCCGGGCGCGTCATCGTGGAGGGAACCATGTACCGGTCTGCCCATTCATCGTTGGCCAAGAGGTGGAGGAGCACNCGGTCCTTAGCGGCGACATTGACCTTGGGTATGTCTCCCGCCATGGTTNNCGGTATGCTCACCATGTGTTCAACGCTTCGTGTCNGTGCTGNACCGACGGATTTTGTTTGAGCATTTTGGCAAAAACCCCTNTATATTGACAAGTATGCGGAAACCATGGCTTATTCTGCATCCCCNCCCACCCTGCGGAAACAAGCGGCNTTGTTCCTCGTTTTCCTNTTTCTTGTTTCGGTGACCAGCATCGCCGCTCAAGCCGCCGATTCGGACGGCGACGGCGTCCTTGACAGCGCCGATGATTGCCCNTGGGCAGCAGGAAATTCGACCGTTGACCTTGATGGATGTCCGGATCGAAATGGAGATGGAACCTCCGATTTTAACGACCCGTGGAGTATCGGCAATCCCAATTTCCAGAACGAGTTCACCACCAGTTCAAGCGATGATTACTACGGCGTGGATTATTCGCCAAGCGGTGAGTTCATCGTCACGGGTTCTGAGGATGGTTTCGTACGGGTTTGGAATGCAAGCACCTGGACGAACCTTCGCTCANCCAACACAGGTACCGACGTCAACGAAATTGATTTTTCACCCGACGGTAACTACGTCGCCGCCGCCCTCAACGACGACACCATCAACATCTACTACAGCTCAAACCTTTCATCCTTGCATGGAAGCATCAGCGTTGATGTTGGAGGAGGGGACCGGGTCAATTCGGTTCAATTCTCACCCGACAGTTCCCGCGTCGCCGTGGCCATAGGCCGGTCAGGAAACGGCGGAACCAATGGCGAGGTAACCGTCATTGACGTCATGACGGGCCAAGAGTTGTATGCGCTCAATCCAAACGGTGAAGACCGGTTTTACGACNTTGCTTACTCNCCTGACGGGCAACACATTGCCTTGGCAGGAAACGGTGACATCTACGTTGTCAACACCTCGACAGGCGCTGCCACATGGACCTTCACCAATCCGTCTGCTGCCGTCAACGCCGTCGCATGGTCGCCCGACGGCAATTATATCTCCATGTGCGGTGCTTGGGAAGGTTCCTCAGCCAGCTTCGACATGTACCGCTATGTCAGCGGNTCGTGGAGNTTGGTGTGGCAGAAAACAGTCTCAACCTCGTGTTATGCCACCGCATTTTCATCCGATGGCTCTCAGGTCATTGCGGGCATGTCTTGGTACGGTGCTGATGGCGCCACGGCCCGAGTGTACCACTCGGACACCGGCAATCAAGTGGACTCCTTTAACGGACCTCGCCCAGGNAGTTGCAGTTCTGGCAACAACAACAACTGCGGAACGATTTATGGCGCGACTTGGAGTCCNGACTCCAGCCATATCGTGACCGCTCATGGCCGAAACGATGAGGGCGTTTACTACTGGTACGCTGACATTGATGAGGACAACGATGGCTACAACACCACCGACCAAGGAGACGGCATCGTTGACGCCTTCCCATCCGAAGGAACCCAATGGGACGACACCGACGGTGACGGCTTTGGCGACAACCCAGCCCCCGCTTACCAACCGGATGCTTGTCCAACCACGGCAGGCACGTCCACCGAAGACCGCTACGGNTGCCTTGATGGTGATGGCGACGGTTGGTCTGACGAAGGCGACTGGGCTCCAGCTAATCCAGACCAGTGGGTCGACGCGGACGAAGATGGATACGGCGACAACTACCTCTTCGACTTNGACGAGTACCAGCTCCATGTGAATCAATCCGGCGACGCCTTCCCGAACGATCCGACGCAATGGAACGATACCGACGGCGATGGCTACGGGGACAATTACGAAAACGCTTCTTGGGATACTTATCGTCCTGCTACCTGGCCCGGACTTCTGCTCTCATCGGCCAACCAACCCGACGTTTTCCCGCTTGACCGCACACAGCAAATCGACACCGATGGTGACTGGATTGGAGACAACCCGAACAGCGACCGGGCTGATGCGTGTCCAAATGCTTGGGGCGATTCACAATACGACCGTCTTGGATGCCCCGACACCGATTCTGATGGGTATTCAGATCCGACTCCCGGATGGCCCAGCACCACCGATTGTTTCGGTGCTGACGCCTTCCCTGACGACCCAACACAGTGGTGCGATGAAGACAACGATGGCTTCGGAAGCAACCCAGACGGCAATCAACCCGATGANTGCCCAAACAACCCAGGCTCTTCAACGATTGACCGAATCGGTTGCACCGACCGAGATGGCGATGGCTATTCCAACGCGGGCGACCCGTTCCCTGATGANGCAACGCAATGGTCCGACCGAGATGGNGATAACCGAGGCGACAACGCAAGCGGCAACAACCCCGACGCTTTCCCAGACGACACCAGTCAATGGAAGGACAGCGATGGCGATGGCTACGGGGANAATCCAGGTGGCAACAACGGCGATGCTTTCCCTTCCGACCCGACACAATGGAGCGATGAGGACGGCGATGGCTACGGNGATAACACCGACGGAAACCTCGGGGATTTGTGCCCTCTTGACTACGGTGAATCCCANGCTGAACTCAGCCGTGGATGCCCCGATTCAGACCTTGACGGCGTGACCGACCCGTTGGACGCGTTCCCAAGCGACCCGTTCCAGTGGGCTGACTCCGACGGCGATGGATTTGGGGACAACACCAACGTTCCNAGCGGNGANGATTGCGTNGANGTNTTTGGAAAATCATTCGAGGAAGGCCGGCATGGCTGCCCGGATGCAGACCTTGACGGGTACGCCGATGTTGACGACCTGTTCCCTGAGGACCAAGAGCAATGGGCGGACTTTGACGGCGATGGATGGGGTGACAATTACTTCTGGGAGAACACCACCGTGGCGGACGAAGAGAACATTGGCATGTTCCTCACCCTTCGTGAGCAGCGGGGTGATGCTTTCCCNGANATTGCCAGCCAGTGGTCNGANNTTGACGGTGATGGNTGGGGCGACAACCAAAGCAGTTCCAACCGCGTTGACAACTTCCCACTNCGGGCCACCCAATGGAACGATTTCGATGCCGATGGATTTGGCGATAACGCCGTGGCCGGTGCCTACCAGCCGGACGCCTGCCCCAAGGTTCCTGGAACGTCCACAGCCAACGATGAATTCGGCTGCCCTGACTCCGATAACGACGGCGTATCCGACGACGCTGACCCGTGTCCTTGGGACCCAGAAGTTTCGCAAGGCTCTCGCAGCACAGCGCAATGCAGCATCACCTCTGATCCAAACCTTCAGTCAAACGATGGCGGTGATTCCTCCTCGATTTTGAGCAGCGAGAGCGGCACGCTCCAAGTGATGGCAGGCATCATCATCTTCCTGCTCGCCCTCATCNTTGTTGCTCAAGTCGCTCGTGCGGCAGGCAAGCGCAAAGCGGTGGCTTCCAAACGGGAGAATCAACTCGCACAAGCCTCGGTTGCCGAGGAAGAAGAACGCCGTCAAGCATGGATTCAACACTACCTCGCTGAAGGCAATTACGCCGAGGCACGAGCCCTTGGATGGGAAGGCTCGGAGGGGTTGCCGGAGTGGAAGCAATACGAGATGCAGCAAGAAGCTGCCCAAGAAGCCGCCATTCCAACCATGATGGACCTTGAAAATCTGTGAAGCCTCACGCATGCTTTGCACCGCTGACCTTTCAAAGGAGAACAGCCCATGTTTCTCCATGGGCGAGAAGCCGTCAGGCCGAATGTTGATGATAGCGGGGTTGTTGGTGACCTCGCTTTTCATCGGTTTGGTTTCGGCCGACCAAGGCGACGTGGCCCTTTTGGTAGAGGTTCAAGATGCTCCTGAAGAGCCTTGGTACGAGCCTGGACAACCCCTCATACTCGCACCAAGTTTGGTCAACAACGGTCCTGAAATCTCCCTCACGGTCAATCCTGCTTGTCCCTTTGTCCTCAACGTCTACAACACCTCGAACGTGATGGTTGTCAACGGGTCATCTTCCTGCCCGGCGCGTGAACAGGGATTGGACCTCTTTGCCGGGGAGCGCTTGGATTTCTCCCCGATGGAGTGGTCGATGAAGGACGCCGATGGAACATGGCTTGAAAGCGGAACTTACCAGGTGGAATTGGTTCACTCTGCAGGCTTTTCCCATACCACCTTGGCGACCATACAAACCCCGGTTCAACTTCCCAGCACGCTTGTTTACGATGTCCAGACCACACAACGTACGGATTCATCAGGCCCCCTGCTCTACATGGTGAACCTTCACAATCCGACCGAACAGAGCGTTGATTTGACGTCCGATGCTTGTCAACTTGAAATTTCAGTGGACCGTGTTCACCGGTTGGGTTCCTCGTGCACGGGGTCGGTCAATACCTTGATGCCCGGTGAGATCATTTTGGTTGAACAATTCACCGCCAATCCAACCTCCTTCGTTTCCATTGCCACTCCCGGTGCTGACCTTGCGTTTGCATCGCCCGGTGAAGACAGCCCCGAGGTACCTTCGGGACTTTCGATGGAACTCGGCCTAAGCGGCAACGAACTGCCTGCCTACGGACCAGGTGAAATTTTGGTCAGCGAAGTGCTCCTAAGCCCATCACAGGACGAGTCCGCTCTGGTCGAATTCACCTCCTCTTGCAAGGCAGAGATGTGGATTGTCGATGACCTGGGGCAGCTTGTTTATGACAGCCGTGTGGAGAAGAATTGTCAGGACATTGATTTGGAGTTGACCGTGAGTTCCGATGATCCCGAGCGATTGACGCTCCCGCAGTGGAATTTCTTTGACATGAACGGTTGTCTTGTTGGNCCCGGCGTGTACACGGTCGTGGCCGAGGTGCCCGAGCACGGGCTCACGACCAGCCAGCATGTCCGCTTCCATTCCAGCGAAGCGAACCCTTGTGTGGATGCTGACATCGCCACACTCGATGCCTCCCTGGCATGGGAAGATGAACAAACGCTGCGCATTGAAGCCGTCGTCCACAACGACGAACCGTACCACCTTCGAATGGCTCAACCATGCACGTTTGAGATTGCTTTCCTTGACCAGCGTGAAGAAACCGTCCACGCCTATCAAACCCTCTGCGACGCCTATGACGGACGGAAAATTCTGCTACCGGATGCCTCTGAACCGTTGCAATTCGACGCCCTCGATGTGCGCATGGTCCAAGATGGAACCCCCATCCTCCCCGATGGATTCTACACGTTGAAAATCACCGTACTCTCGACCTCCACCTCTTCTGTCTCGTTGCCCTTTGCTTGGCCAGCTGACTTTGGTGAGGCTGAAGATGAGGGCGAGACGGCTTCAACCATCGAGCGCTTTGAAATTGTCGGGACTTGGGTTGGCTTGCTCACGGAACAAGGAACCTGCTACATGCTCGACAACGATGGAACAACCCACCTTCTCTCCAACGCTCGAACCCTTCCTTCGTGGCGGCCCAGTTCAGAATTGCAGGGCGTTTACACCGTGCAATCCGCTGCCGCTTCCCCTGCCTGCGGCGACTACCTCGCTCCTTCGGTGGAGGTTGTGGACGTCCGAATGGAAACGTCCAATGCGGTTGATGAAGGCAGCAACACCGTCAACGCCGAAGAGCCATCGGTGCTCGTNATCGAACCAAGCTCACCAGCCCCNGTNATCACCNTTGTCGTTTCCGCNTCGATTCTTTCTTTGTTTGTCGTGGCGGCATTTACCAACGAAGGGNTGCGACTTCCAGCAACNGCAGCTGGCTTGTGGTTCCTCGGTTTGATTGGCAAAACACACGAAACCACGGATGGACGGTACCAACGAGGTCGCCTTATGGGATACTTGACGGCGAACCCGGGATGCCATTTCCGTGCCCTCATGAGTGCGTTGGACATGAGCAACGGGCAAATCACGCACCACCTGCGCGTGCTTGAGGCCGAAGAACACGTGTGGCGAAAGAATGACGGCCGNCTTGTCCGATTCTATCCATTGACCAACAAACTCCACCCCAACACACGNGAAGAGGACCTNCCCGTGCCCTTGCTTTCGCCCGACCCCAACAGCCTCCANGGGAAAATCCTCAACCTGCTTGACCANGATGGTGGACTGGGCCAATTCCCAACGCAAGCCGAACTGGCNAAGCGTCTTGAGAAAAGCCAACAATTGATTTCCCACCATCTTCGTACGCTCCAAAAGTACGGGTTGGTTGAACGCCGAAAGATGGGGGTCAAAAACCGATACAAGTTGACCAGAGAGGCNGTGTTTTTGCTCGAAACGAACGATGACTTCGCCCATGATGATATGGCTTNAGGTTTCCACCGCCCNCTCCCTTTTCAGGCGTGGATTTCATAGCGTGTTGTGGAGTGGAACNCCTTGTCCAGTGGACGGTGATGCACAATGTCTGCCGAAACGAAGCCAGTGGACGAGGTCGGTTGGCAGCAACAATGGGACGAAGCGGGATTGTTTCACGCCGACATCCANCCGGACCGCCCGAAGTTCTACTGCCTGGAAATGTACCCCTATCCTTCGGGCAAAATGCACATGGGGCACGTTCGAAACTATTCCATTGGCGACGCCGTCGCCCGGTTCAAGCGGTTGATGGGTTTTGATGTGCTCTACCCCATGGGGTTCGATTCCTTNGGAATGCCTGCCGAAAACGCCGCCATGTCAGAAGGAGGTCATCCCCACGACATCACCGAGCGAAACATGGCTTCGATCACCGAACAAATCAAGCGAATGGGGTTCTCTTATGATTGGCGTCGTACCTTGAAGAGCCATGACCCACGGTACTACAAGTGGAACCAGTGGTTTTTCACAAAATTCATNGAAAATGGACTCGCCACACGGGAATTTGCCCCCGTGAACTGGTGCACCTCCTGCACCACGGTCTTGGCCAACGAGCAAGTGAAGGCCGGTCGTTGTTGGCGTTGCAATGGTCCTGTGGCTCAAAAAGAAATGAGCCAATGGTTCCTCAACCTTCCAGCCTACGGGCAGGAACTGCAAGACGGACTTGACACCATCGGCTTTCCAGAGCACGTGAAGGCGCTTCAGCGGGACTGGTTGGGTCGCTCAGAGGGCGCCAACATTCTCTTTGGTGTGGTTGGAAGCGATGATGACATTGAAGTCTACACCACACGGCCAGACACCCTCTTTGGCTCCACCTTTGTCACCCTCGCCCCGGAGCATCCACTCGCGGAATCCTTGGTGAGCGGTACCGAACACGAAGCCGCTTGGAAGGAACTCTACGACGAGGTTTCCGTGACAACGGAGTTNGACCGAATCAAAAACATGAACAAAAAGAAAGGGGTCTTTTCGGGCCGTTATGCCGTCCATCCCCTTACCGGCGAACACGTCCCTATTTGGTTCGGAAATTTCGTGATTGCCACGTATGGAACTGGGGCCGTGATGGCCGTTCCAGCGCATGATGAGCGCGATCATGACTTCGCNAAAAAATACGAGATTCCCATCAAGCGTGTGCTCGTCATGNAAGAAAACGGCGACGGTTCTGCTCCCATGGAAAAAGCAGAAACCGAGCTTGGTTGGATGGTCAATAGCCCGATTGAAGGCTTTGATGGACTCCATGGCGACAAGGCGAAAGAGGCGATATGCACGGCGCTTGANCAAGCGGGACGAGGCCGTCAAACCGTCAACTGGAAAATACGGCCTTGGTTAATCTCACGCCAGCGCTATTGGGGCACCCCCATTCCCGTGATTCATTGCGATGAATGTGGGGCCNTACCCGTGCCCGAAGAAGACCTNCCTGTTGAACTGCCTCGAGACGTTGTGTTTGGACACGGGAATCCTCTGGGAACATCCGAGGAATTCCTGAAAGTGGATTGTCCAAAATGTNGCAAGGAAGCCCGTCGAGAAACCGATACAATGGACACGTTCATGGATTCGTCGTGGTATTTCCTACGGTACACCGATGCCCTCAACGATGACCAACCCTTTGCCAAGCATATCGCCGACCACTGGATGCCGGTTGACTTCTATTGCGGTGGCATTGAACACGCTCAGATGCACCTCATCTATGCTCGCTTCATGACCAAGGCCCTACGCGACCTNGGATTGACCAGCGCTGACGAACCCTTCAACGAACTTCTCTGCCAGGGCATGGTGAACAAATCAGCACCCTTTTGCCAATCGTGCGGCATCACCCTCGCCACCTCCTACGAAGGAAGCCCCTGTCCTCATTGCGGAGATGAACTTGGNTCNCGTTCGGCCAAGATGAGCAAATCGCTTGGCAACACCGTGTCTCCTGAAGAGATGATTGAANTCTACGGCGCTGACACGGTCCGTTTGTTCATTCTCTTCGCAGCCAATCCAACCGCTGGCATGGATTGGTCGGACACCGCCCTCGAAGCCAATCATCGCGTCATGGTGCAAATGCGAACCATGCCCGAGCAANTCATGGCTTGGTCGTCTGAAACTTCACCGATGGACGATTGGATGGACGCCCGCTTTACACAGAGGATTCATGCCTTCTCCCAAGCGATGGAAGACTACGATTTGCGCCGAGCGGTTGAAATTTCGCACTATGAGATCATCAAAGACATCAACTGGTATGTGCGACGGGGCGGACAGAACCTGGAGGTGGCTAACCGGTGGTTGCCCTTNTGGGCTCAGATGGTTTCGGTTTCCACTCCTCATCTCGCCGAAGAGTGGTGGGCGAACCTTGGTTCAACCACAGGCTTTGTGTCCGGCAGTTCCATGAAACCACCTGCCCCGTTGACGGTTGAACAACACCTTGCTCTTTCCTCTGAGCAATACCTCCGGGATGTTCTCGAGCAGGCTCGGAAAGTGCGCNTCGTCGCCGAACGTCACCTCGGTGCTCCAGCATCAGAAGCCACCTTCGTCGTGAGCCCTGCATGGAAGCGAACCATGGCCCAAGCCGCNCTGTCCTTTATTGGAGAGGGAGGTCATCCAAAGAAATTCATCCCCGTNTTGCAAGAGCTTCCCATCGCTCAAGGTGAGCGTAAAGGGGAAATGATGGGATTCTGGGGCAAGAAAATGCTTCCTCAGGTCTTCAAATGGGACGATGCATCGAAGGAAGTCATCGCCTCTTCTCTTGACGAAGCGAGTGTTCTTTCNGCAGCGCAGGCCTTCATCGCTGAGGAATTGCAACTCGAACATGTCAGCGTNGTTGTTGGAGAAAGCGAAGAGGACACGACCGGCCGTTCAANCTCTGCCATGCCGCTTTCACCGGCGGTCGTGTACGCTTGATCACGCTTCTTCGTCCATCGCAGGTCGCACTGGATGTGCTTCGAAACTCGTTGGTTCCTTTGGCAGAGGAGGGCCTGGTCGCTGGAGGTTGGTGTAGACGGCATAGACGATGACCGCGCCGGCGAGCAAGAACAGCATGGTGGTGATGCCCATCCCATCGCTGTCGGNATCGCTGGAAGGTNTGATGGTCTCTGCTTCACAACCACGCTCATCAACCGTGCTTCCAAGGGCTGANTTGAGGCAGAAATCGTAAGCGTTCACCACACCATCTTGGTCATCGTCAAGCTGGTATTGGCTGCATCCATCTCCAGAGACCTGTTCTTCACGGTTGGTGTTCGGGCATCGGTCCAGCGGGTCAAGCACACCGTCTTGGTCGTCATCATCGTCCTCCACGGCATCAATGCACCCGTCTCCGTCATTGTCTTGTCCGGCTTGGGCTGGGCCGATGAGGCCGCGTGGGCACCGATCAATAGCGTCTTTGAGGCCATCTTCATCGTCGTCTTGGTCTTCGAGGTCATCGTGACATCCATCCCCATCGTTGTCGAGGGTGGAGGCATTNTCTCCCCAATTTTTCTCGCCAAGTGGGCATGCGTCGTTGATGTCAAGAACGGAATCGTCGTCGTCATCGTCGTCCATGTCCTCATCCATGCATCCGTCACTGTCGTAGTCGTTCCAACNAAANGAGATCCATGATTGAATGTCATTGGGGCAATTGTCGTCAGGTATGGGAATTCCATCTCCATCTTTGTCGAGATCACAAGCATCGCCCAGGCCGTCATTGTCCAGGTCGGCTTGTGTTGGATTGGCGACGGCAGGGCAGTTGTCAGTTTGATCCACGAACCCGTCATCGTCGCTGTCTTCATCAGAACATCCGTCCGATTCGATGTCGTTTTCTTCCGTTGAAATCCATCCAAGTGGTCCTTTTGGACAGAGGTCATATTCGTCAAAAATGCCGTCTTCATCGTCGTCCATGTCCTCAGTTATGTCCCTGCATCCATCGCTGTCATGGTCAGAGAGAGCATTGGCCATCCAACCGACCTCACCGGTGGGGCATTCGTCCACTTCGTCCAACACACCATCGCCGTCTACATCTGGGTCGCAGGCATCGCCATAGGCATCACCGTCAAGATTGACTTGGTCGCCGTTGGCGACCTTTGGACAGTTGTCAATGCCGTCAAGCACGCCGTCAAGGTCGAGGTCCGTTTCGTACAACCAAATCCCCATGTCGTATTGATCTCGTTGGTCAAAGGAATGAGCACCATAGAAACCGTCGCCATTGGAAATGAAGGAGATAACCGGGGAGCCCAAGGCACTCATCCCCATCACGCTTGGAACGTCGTCCCCTTCGCCACCTGCTGACAAAGCCCAGTCCCACGAATCGTTGGCTTGTCGTTGGCCAAGGAAAATGTCATGGTGGTTGCCATCGTTGAATCCATCGTTATCGGCGAGGGTGTATTCACCCAGCGCAAAGGTACCGGTGGATTTGCCGAGAATGATGGAGTCGCCTTGTTCGGTGAGATGAATGTCGATGGCATGTTCTGCTCCATTGCCGCCAAACCCGGTCGCATGCAGCCATGCACCATCCGATGAGATATGTGCCTCGTAAAAGTCGACCCAAACCGAAGGACTGAGGTCCATCTCGCCAAAGGTCATGTTTTGCAGGAAATCACCAACCAGAGCAATACCTCCACCGTACCGGCCATCGCAATCGGCCACGTTGGAGTCTCCTGTCCCGCCGGCTCCATTGGCCCAGACCCAACCGTCAGCGTTGTACTGGCCAACAGCGATGTGGGAACCGCCAAAACTGGTGAGGGCATGGTCGCCAAGGTTAACCCATTCGATGAAGGAAGTGGCGAAGTAGGTTTGACCGTTGTAGTCGGAACAGAGCGTTCCAGAACTGTCGAGATTTTGGCTTGAGAAAACCGTGTGCAGATGGAGGGGGCCTCCATTGTTGTCGAAAACCAAAATGGCGATGGAATCCTCGGAAATACTGCCGGGAGCAAGATCTTCACCAGAGTACAACGAGTCGCGGTGAAGCAACGCTAGGTGAATTTCGTCGTTGGCTGTAACCATCAGGTCCACCACGGTCATTTGGTAAGAATTGGAAAAGGTGGTGGCCCATAGCCATTCTCCGAAGGGGGTCATGGAGGCGAGGAAAACAGCGTTTTCGTGGTCATCACCTGCTTTGCTGATGGGTTCAAGGTCGCCCAGGGTCATGTTGCATGGATCGCCCTTGGTCATGGCACAATACGTACCAGCGACGATGATGTTTCCGTCGCTAAGTTTGTCCATGGCCTCAATGCCGTCCAGACCGGTGCTCGTTCCGGACAACGTCCCAGTCCACGTTCCATTGATGTCGATCCAGCCAAGGAAGAAATCAATTCCAAAGCTTGAATCGTTGCTCGAAAAACCAATGACATCGCCATCAAAAGCAATGCTTTGTTCAAACATTCCACCGACCACCATGCTTCCATTTGGCAGGGGGACCATGGCACGAACGCGTTCGTAACTCGCTCCACCGGCGCTCGCCAACCAACCGCTTGCGTTCTCATCCACCGTATGGCGCACGGTTGGTTGTTGAATTTCCGTCATTTCAACGTCGATGCTGACCATTGAAAACGGGACCAACGCCAACATGCACACGACCAAGGTCGGGATGATGTTGTTGAGACTCATGGCTCCACCAAGATGCCCTCGCATAAGAACCCGTCGTGAGCGATGCCTTCGCTACGGGGGGAGCCTTCATTGAGTGTCGCCCAAAGGGGAAGAGCATGGGTGAATCGCCTCGGCCCCGCCGACACAAGCAACAACGCAGCGGTTCATCTTCAAAACGCCGGTACGGCGGTCCTCGAAAGGAGCAACAAATGCAACGTTTTTCCTCCGAAATCAAATCGATGAACACCGAGGCAGAACAGCGGTTTGACCGTGACCCCCGCCCGATGGCTTTTCCCGAAGACATGGATGCGCCTCGAACGTTTCGCCTTTCTTGGAAACCTGAGCCGGTGCCGCTCAAAGCAGAAGAACGCGTGGCTTCAATGGTCGTGAAGCGAGGCGACTTTGGTTGGCTTGAGGATGACCGTGTTGACGAAATCGCCTCCGCCCTTGAGGGAGAAGCGATGTACCTGGACCAAGCGCTCTCCCTTCGCTCAGCTCTTTTGCAGCAAAAAACGGTGTATTCCCACCACAAGCTCAAATCAAAAGCAAAGGAACTGGCGCGCCATTACCGGTCTGGGACCTCCATTGTTGACCTGTCAAAAAAATACGATTTCCCACCCGTCAACATCTTTCGCGTGGTGCTCGAGGCCATGGGATGGTCCAAGAAACGCATCAAGGAGAGCCTTCGCAATCCTTCGAGCATGAAACAACGAGAGCAAGACGAATTTGAGGCAGCCGAAGCGATTGACCGAGTTTCCAGCGTCGATCAATCCGAAACGCAAGTCAAAGCCGATTTGTTCGAAGACATTCTCGCTGATTGGTTTGAGGACCAAGGCATCCGCCTCCGCCGTCAACCGGAAATGGTCCGTGAGCAATCCGAATTGTTGGGCCGACCTGTCCGTACACCCGACCTTCTTTTCCTTGACCACGTATACATCAATGACCAACCCGTTGCTTGGATCGATGCCAAACACTTCTATGGGGCCGACGTTGAGTTTCAACGCAAGAAGATGAAGAAACAAATGAACCGATACATCGAGGAGTGGGGCAGTGGGGCCATCATGTTCCGACATGGATTTTCTGAAAATTTATTCCTGCCCGGCGTCTTAATGCTCGATGCGAGCCCGATTGACCTTTCCCGTCTCAATCCAGATGATTGAGAGGCGAAATTGAGGTGATGAGGCACGCAAAGCCTTGTTCGCGAATCATCGCAGCCAACCCTTCCAACGCGTTGAGGTCAACCTCGTGTTCGATGTTCCTTGGAAGAACGGCCACGGAACTTCCAAGCATGCACAAGCGAACGGCCATGCTGGATTGCCAACCACCGTGCTGAACGCCATGGAGCACACTGTTGAATATGCGGGCGCGTTGTTCTTCCTCAAGCATGCCTGAATCGGTAGCGAAGGTTCTTGATTGGAGCAGCAAGCTCGGCCATTGGTTTGGTGTCCAATCATCGGCTGAAAGGACGTCAACGCATGCCTCTCCAGCGGCGGTGATGGAGCGTTGCCAGACCGGGTCATCGATGTACGTCGACGTGTGACGTTGCTCGAGTGGATTCCATGCCAGCAACACGGGAGCGTCTGCAGCGAAACTTACTGCTTGCCCAGGCCATCCCGGCGCACCCGGCGAAAGACGAAGTTCAACGCCCCCAACCGAAGCACCGAGGACATCTCCAAGCCCAGCACCGTAGGCCCGTTCGATTCGGTGAGCGATTTTGAGGTACTGAACCAATCGGCCTCGACCGGTTAAGGCGTGAATGACCCTTCCCGTTGCGATCAAACCAGCAGCCGACATGCCAAATCCTTGACTTCTCGGGCACTCCAACGTCACATCCAGACGAATTGATTCGTCATCTCGTAGGAGGGTAGCGTCGTGGCAGGCTTGGATGAAGTCAAGGTAAATGTCGACGTTTTCGATGTGTTCGCCGTTGATGTCGCAGACCGAAACTTCGGATGGTGAGGGATGCGATGTTCCAGTTCGTGGATCGGGGACGATGCCGCTCATTCTTGGTTCGGTTGACGGTGGCCTTCGGCGCATTTGGCCCGTGGCCTCAACCCCGTGGTGAATGGAAAAACCAGCGCCTTTGCTGCCTTGACTGCGCATCAACGCGTTGGACTTGTCAACGGTAAAGAGAAGCGTGATGTGGCCACCGCATCGTTGTGTGGTGGACGTCATCCCTTCAAGCGAAGGGGTGCTGGCTGATGAATCCCGCGCTCAATGCTTCAAGCAAGAGCAGAGGACAAATCCTCACTCAGGGCGTTGAATCGGTTCTTGAGTTCGTCAAGCGCCATGTTGAACGCTGTGACCGGGTCAAGGCTGCCGTCGGTTTCGTACGTTAACACGTAAGCACCGTCAACGGTTTCAAGCGTGATTGCACCGTCAAAGGCGACGTCTCGACCGGTGCCTTCACCGACTTGGTGAAGCGCGTTTTCAAGGTCCATCACGTGGTTGATGTTGGTGATTTTCTTGTCCTTGCCGAACAGTTTCGCATCGATGGCCTTTCCGTCGGTTGTGGTGAGGCCGAGGTCAAACAGCACGCTCGCCTTCTTTGGCTTGTTGAGGACAGCGACACGGTGAGGTCGGAAGCCGACAGCGGCGACAGGCGACCACTTGGCGTGGTCTCGGCCACGGCCGAGAACGGCAAAGGCGTAGAATTCAAGGAATTGGCCTTTGGATAGAACGGTGAGTGGGATTTGCTTGTGCTCATCAAGGATGTCAAAGACTGGGTCAGAGATGGTGGTGATGTCTCCTGCATACACGGTCTTGAGTTCTTCTTCGGAGTCCGAAGATGGTCCGCGGGCGGAGAGCGTGTACAAGACTTGGCACATGGGGCAACCCTTGTCCTTCTCCACAACATCCATGCAGTTGACGCATTCGTTTGGGAAGACCAAGCCTTCGTCGATGGCGGTAGGGATGGGGATCATGGCCAAGCGGTGGGCCAACACTTCGTCGGGGAGCACGTTGACGGATTCTACGACTTCGCCCTTGTTGTCCTGATTGACACCTTGGGAAAAGTCAACGCGGGTGATGGCCAACTTTGGGACATCGGCAATCAAGGCTCGGCGAATGGCGTTCACTTGGGAAGCATCGGTTTCGCTGATTAGAATACGAATTTCGTGGCCTTGTGGCCAGCCTTCAACAATCTCGGTCTTCATTTGTATTCATCTCCTTGCATTAGACCCGTCGTCCACGTCGTCCACCTTTTTTCTTGGTGCCATCGTGAGCGATGGGGGTAACGTCTTCGATTCTCGTGATGGTCATGCCGGCACGAGTGAGTGCTCGAATGGCTGCTTGGGCCCCCGGTCCGGTGTTGTTGGACAGGTTGCCACCTGGTGCACGGTACTTGACAATGAGTTCGTTGAACTCTTTTTCCTTGAGTGCGTCGGCCAAGCGTTCAGCAGAACGGGTTGCTGCAAATTGTCCGCCCTTGTCCTTTCCAGCCTTGACCACTTCGCCTCCATTGCAGGTGGTGATGGTCTCGGCACCGGTCAGGTCGGTGGCGGTCATGAGAATGTTGTTGTACGAACTGAAGATGTTGACAATGGCTTTGCGGGACATCACTCATCACCTCCTTCGATGGCTTCTGTGGATGCTTCTCCGGCTTCTCGAACTTCTTCAGCGAATTCAGGGGTGGCTTCCGGGTCAACTTCGTCTTCCTCGTAGGATGCTGCTTCACGAACGCCTTCAATGGCCTTTCGAATGGGGTGGTTGGGGTCGTTGAGGGGTGAAGCAGGGTGGTAGCGAAGTTCACCTTCTTCGTCCCGGCTCACTGAGTAGGATGGGATGGTGATTTTCTGTTCACCGATGCAGATTTGTCCGTGCGTGACGAGCTGGCGGGCCTGCTTCATGGTGCAAGCCAATCCCTTGTAGTAGACTTGAGCCTGCAGACGTCGATTCAACACGTCTTCGGTGCTCAACGAAAGAATGTCGCCGAGTTCAGCATCGGATTCAATGAGGCCCTTGTGGTGGAGGGAGCGAAGCAAATCCTCGCGCTCTCGCTTTCCATGGCCTTCGGTGGTGTCGATGTTCCCAATGAGGCGCATGGCTTGACGTCGGTGGCGTCGAAGCTGGGACTTGGCCTTCCAAATCTCCTTCATGTTCTTGAGGCCGTGGTTGCCTTGGATGGCATGTTCTTCCTCAATTCGGTCGGCCTTCCAAGGGTGGGAAGGTGTGTCGTATTTGGGTCGTGAAAACTTTGGCTCTCCCATCTAAATTCCTCCTCATGCCTTCTTTCGGCTGACACCCAAGGTGAGGCCGCCACGTCCATTGGATCGGCCGCGCTGGCCACGAACCTTGTTGCCAGATGCGTGGCGAACACCACGGTAGCACTTCATGGTTCGAAGTCGGTTAATGTCGTCTTGAAGCGTGAATCGAACTTGTTGTCCGGTCAGGTGAATTTCGTTGCCCGTTTCCAAATCACGTTGTCGGTTGAGCATCCAAAGCGGGACCGTCTCGGCGTAGGATTCAATGGCGAGCCGGAGTTGTTCTTGCTGGCCGGCGTCAAGGAAACCAGCGAGTGCATAGGGGTCAAATCCGGTGTTTTTGCAGATTTGAACAGCGGTTCGGGCACCAACGCCTTTGACTGACGTCAAGGCCGTAGCCAGCGGCTTTCGGCCGTCCATGTCCGTATCTGCCATACGTAGAATGTATGAAAAGTCATCACCAAGGTCCTCATCCTTTGGTCGTGCCATCTGTTTCACCTTAACGTAACACCACAGTGTCACGCATCCCTCCGACCAACCTCCCATATATCAAGACCGCGATGATGACATTCGCGCCACTGAGCCGTGAAAACCGCTCAAATTGGGGGGGACGGTTCGGCCTCGCTGGGACAAACGCAAAGCAAGAGCAGGTCACCGTGTGGATGCTGGGCGACAAAACCCTCGCGGTCGCCGTGGCGTCGTTTGAGTTGTCGGTCGAGGGAGCCCTGCAGTTTTGGTTGAAGCGCCGGGTCGATATCATAACGCAATTTCACGGAGGCCAAACGGTGTCCAAGGGCAACGCTGACCAGTTCGTCGACGGTGGTCTGGTCCAGTGAAAATTTTAGCAATTCAACCACCCTGCCTGTAGCTTGAACCAAACCCTCGTCTTCCGGTGCCAACTCAAGCGGGTGGTCGTGATGAAGTTGTGGACGTCGCCCTTCCACAGAAGCCCAACGCCCTTCTTGGGAAGGTGCGACACGGTCAAGCCATTCCCCCATCAAGCCGCTTTCCATCAGGGCCGCATCAAGAATGCTCACATGCTCGCCTCGCTTTGGGGGGTGGTGGCGAACGTCGAGAGGAATTTGATCGTGCTCGCTTCTCAGGATAACGGGTGGGTCAGCTAGGGAGGCAGGAACGCGCACAAAGCGGCGTGCAGCGCGTCCATCCGCAACACCTCCAAGCCACAGAGCCAACCGGTCAACCCGACCGCGGCCACGGGAAGTCCACTCCCAGGTTCTTGCGATGCCTGGCCAGGTCGCATCCACGATGGATTCAACCTCAATTCGTTGCGCTCCAGTCAACCGTGGAGAAAGGTCAAGAAGCAGGGAAGGCGCGTGGTTCTCTTCGTTGAAGTAGGGTGCCCACGATGCTAAAACTCGGTGAAGAGGCGGTTGCATCTCCTCCAGAGCATGGGTTCGGCTGTTGCGTGGTCGAGCCGGGTCCAAGTGAAGAAAGGCCACGTTCAATTCGGTATCATGGAGCGTTGCTACCACTCCCTCGGGGTCCGTTCCATCGCCTGAGACGATGTGACTGTTGAGGTACCAATCATCCTCTTCGCTGCGTGTGTGATGAGCGACGGTGCGAACGTTCACCGCGCTGGCTTGGGCTCGTTCGGGAGAGAGTTCGACCCCGAGGAGTGGCCGTTGGAGCGTGGCTCCGTACGCAGCGAGCTGGATGCCGCTTCCGCATGCGCAATCCAAGACGTGGCCAGGGGCGAGTTCGTGCTGACTCACCATCTGTGCTCGCAGGGCAGCGATTTGCCATGGCGTAGCCAGAGGGCGTCCTTCGTTGGCGTGATGAAACAGCAAACCTTCGGGAGCGGTGGCGTCCTGAGCCAGTTCAACCAACCCTTCTGTGCTTGCGTCGGTGGGTCGGAGGGCGTGGTGCAAAAGACCACCTCAGAGCTCGACGATGTCCGTTCGTGTCATGAGCGATTCAAACGCGATACCTGCGGCTGCAAAGGCAGATTCTGCGCCTTCTTCACGGTCAAGAATGCTGATGACGCCGACCACGTTGCATTCGGTGTCCTGGTGGATTCGCTCAACGGCGAGAATGGAAGACCCTCCCGTGGTGGTCACGTCTTCAACGATAACGACATCGCCGCCGCCTTCCAATGAGGTCCCCTCAATCCCGGGTGGGTTGTTTGTTTTGCGCCCGCCTCGGCCTTTGGGGGACTTTCGGACCATGAATCCACGAAGACCCTCGTCCGCTTTGGGTGAAGCGATGACAATGGCCGTGAGCGGTACGGCACCGAGCTCCAAGCCTCCAACCAAAGAGGCCCCCATGGCTTGGATGCGTTGGTTCAGAAGTTCGCCCATGATGCTGGCCGCCTCAGGGTGCATCATGACCGGTTTCGTGTCGAAAAACCACCGCGATTGTCGACCGCTGGCCAACGTAAAGGCGGTGTCTGAGCCACCGTCCAAGAAAGCCAAATCGCGCGTCAGGCGAGCGAGCCGGGGCCAATCAGCGTGGTTGCGAACGGAGTTATGAACGCCCATGCCTCCTTCCTTGGCGGTCATGACATGAACTTTCCTTCTCCGTTGCGTGAACGGCCATCAAAGTCCACCGTGTTGATGATAAAGGGTCGCCACGAACAGCATACGAGTGAAGATGGCCGTGTCTGAGCAGAAGGTGGATTTGGGGAACAAAAACCCCCTTCTCGGTCTTGATATTGAGCGGTTGGAACGGGAGATGGTCACCTACCATCAATGGCTTGACGAACGTGCCGATGACGCTTACCGCATTGCAGAACTCGCACGAAAGCAAGGCTTGGACCACAAAGATAGGGTTGAAATTCCTCGCGCCTCGGATTTGGCTGGACGAACTGAAAAACTTCTGATTGAGCACTTGGACGGCTACGAAGTGGCGGATGATATCCGAGCGCTTTTGGACGAGCACGACCGTGAAACCACCTCGATTATCATTGCTCAATCGGTATCCAGAGGTTTCCGTGACGCTGGATACGACCTTGAGAAATCCATTGACGTCGGCCTTCGCGTGGGCCTCGCGGTGCTCACTGAAGCGGTGTTGGTGGCTCCCTTGGAAGGAATTAGCGAGGTTCGCCTTCTCAACAACATCGACGGTTCTCAATTTGTTTCCGTGCATTTTGCCGGACCGATTCGGGCCGCCGGTGGAACGGCTCAAGCCTTGGCGGTCTTGATTGCGGACATGATTCGGCGGGAACTGAGCATCGGCCATTATCAACCCACAGATCCCGAGGTGGAACGGGTCAAGGAAGAATTTGGCCTCTACCGCGGCAACTTGCAGTACCGCCCTTCTCCTCAGGAAATCGATGAAATCGTTCGAGCCTGCCCCGTGATGATCAACGGCGAATCCACGGAACGCATTGAGTGCGCAGGTTACGGCAACGTGCGAAACATCGACGAAGCGAGAATCAGAGGCGGTGTTCTATTGGTCATCGGTGAGGGAATGTGCCTGAAAGCACCGAAAATCCAGAAGCACACCGAACGCTTGACTGTTCCCGGATGGGACTTCATCGCCAAGTTTGCAGCGCGAGGAAAGGAAGACGAAGACGTTGGCGAAGCGGCGTTCAAAACCCAACAAATTCCACCCATTACCAAATTCATGAACGACATCATCGCTGGCCGCCCTGTCTTTGGGGGGCCACTCGAACCCGGTGGTTTCCGTTTGCGGTATGGGCGCGCCCGACCCTCTGGACTTGCTGCCGCCTCCACCAACACGGCTTCCATGTTGGCGTTGGATGATTTCATCACCATCGGGACGCAAATGAAGATTGAACGTCCAGGTAAAGCATGCGCTATCACTCCTTGCGACGAAGCAGAGGGGCCCTGGGTGGTCCTGGGCGATGGGCGCTTTCTTCGGGTGGATGAACCAGCGGCCTATGCCGCACTCCGAACCCAGGTCAAACAGGTTTGGGACAACGGGGAACTCGTCATCGGCTACGGTGAATTCATGGAGAACAACAAGCGTTTGGTGCCTGCCGGCTATACCATGGATTGGTGGGCCAGTGATATGCTGGACAATTTAGCCACCGAGAAAGAGGTGGAGATGTTCCTCCAACATCTTGGGCAACCCCGCTCTTCCTGGCCGACTGGTTGTCCTGGCCTCCCATCCGAAGAGGCAGAGGACCCTCATGCGCAGTTTTGGGTACGCTGCGATTGGCATGAACGGCTCCGGCAATGCGACCTTACATGGGCTCAAACCCTCGCCTATTGCCGTGCCTTTGCAACTTCCCTGCCCCCCCCTCACAACCCTTGGTTCAAGGACCTCCCCATCGAATGGTTACCTTCGCTTCTTGGCGAGCTTGAATCGGGCACCATTGAGCCGTTGGAGGACCGAAAGGATTCGCCGGCGGGAGCGCGTCCCATGCCAAGCGATCGGCAATTGCGTCTGTCTGGAGCAGCCGCCGGATGGCGTTCGGGCATGATGGACGAATTGGAACCAGAAACCCTGCCCCCAATCGAACCGGGCGCCTACCCCGGCCCTCAAGTGAGCCTCGAAGAGCCTGTCATGTCGGCCACCCTTCCTGAAGGGTGGGCGTTGCATCAGCATGGATTGGTCAAAGGGGCGATGATGCTACTGGGATTGCCCCATCATCACGATGGCGACGACATCATCGTGACGGCAGGTTGGGAATCAATGCTTGAGGGACTCGGCTTTTCCAGCGATGGCGAAGCCCCCCTCCGTCTGAAAAATGCTCAGCAGGTGACCGTGGAACGACTCGGTTCGCTTCGCCGCGCCAAAACGATTCTTGACGAAGAGCGTGCACGAAAGGACGTCCTTGAGAAGGAGCGCACCACGATTCGCATCGCCGCTGAAACCGGAGCACGACAACGAGGGCTTGGCATAGCGGAAACCGACCAAGTAGGCCGCGCTGCCGCCGCCTCAGTTCCCGATGAAGGCCCTCGTGACCCCACCGCCTACCTCGCAGCTCAGCGGCTTGAGGATGAACACGCCATTGAAGGCATCATGGTCATTGTCCGTGACCTCTCTGAGTTGCGTTGGGAACACAGTGCTCCAGTCCGCGTTGGTTGCCGGATGGGGCGCCCAGAAAAAGCCGCCCCTCGTGTGATGAATCCAATGGCCCATTCGCTGTTCCCCATCGAGTTGAACGGAGGAAATCAACGCCTTCTCAACAACGCCATTGACAAACGCACCATCCGTGTTCAATTGGGACGCCGTACATGCACGGTTTGCGGAAAGGAAACGCCTCTTCTCCGCTGCCATCATCGCGTGGTTGATGCCCATGGGGAAGGCAAGGCAGGCGAAACATGTGGAGGGGCCACCACCCCTAATCCAACCAAGTCCAACGCTTATCGCCGGGGTGAAGTTCAATCCGTTCGCATGGACGAAATGGTGGAAGATGCCCGCATTCGCCTTGGAATTGACCGACTTCCGGGGCAGGTCAAATGCATGAAGAAATTGAACAGCCGGGACCAAACCCCAGAAGCGATTGAGAAGGGCATTCTCCGTGCGCGTCATGAACTGCCGGTCTTCCGAGACGGGACCGTTCGGTTTGACATGAGCGATGTCCCCGCCACTCATTTCCGTCCACGTGAAATCGGTGTTCCCTGGAAGACCCTCCACGGGCTGGGTTACACTCATGACTATCGGGGGAAGCCTCTGAACGATGACGAGCAAACCTTGGAATTGTTCCCGCAAGATTTCATTGTGGCCAAAGGCGCCGCAGATTTTCTTCTGAGGACGGCGAACTACATCGATGAGTTGTTGGTTCGGTTCTACGGCATGGAGCCGTATTACAACGCCGACAAGTCCGATGACCTCGTTGGACACCTCATCTGCGCTCTTGCCCCCCACACCTCGGGTGGCGTGTTGTCGCGCATCATCGGCTGGACCGATTGTTCGGGGGGCTACGCTCACCCATTGTTCCATGCTGCAAAGCGCCGCAACTGCGACGGCGATGAGGACGCCATCATGCTCTTGATGGATGGGCTTCTGAATTTCAGTCGGGATATTCTTCCAGCGAACCGGGGAGGGCAAATGGATGCTCCACTGGTCTTGACCACCCGCTTGAACCCGACCGAGGTCGACAAAGAAGCCCTCAACGTGGACTCTGCTTGGTTTTACGAACGGGACTTTTACGAAGCGACGCTCAATCAGCCGCATCCGAAGGAGATCCAAGGGCGAATGGATTTCGTTGAACGCCGCTTGGGCAGCGTTGCAGCGGTCCGCGGGTATGGTTTCACCCACGATTGCCATGCCATTGACCGGGGACCGGCCTTATCGGCGTACAAAACGCTTGACACGATGATCGACAAGATGAACGGGCAACTTGCGCTTGGCCAACGTCTGCGCGGTGTGAACGTGCGGCAAGTTGCCTCCAGTGTGGTTCGTTCTCACTTTCTGCCCGACCTTCGTGGTAATCTTAACGCCTACGGCCGACAAAAGGTGCGCTGCCTCAAGTGCGGGCACTCCTACCGCAGGATGCCCCTCTCAGGAAGTTGCATCCAACCGAAGAAAGAAACGGGACGCGGCCTTGCTCGAATGGGGGTTGCCAAGACGGAAGGAGGGCTTTGCAATGGGAACTTGGCGTTGACGGTGTCGGAAGGGGCCGTTCGAAAATACATCGAGGTTATGCGGTTCGTTATGGACCACTACGGCGTGGACCTCTACACGCGTCAAAATGCAGATTGGCTTGCCTCGAGCGTTGATTCATTGTTCAACAACGACCGAGCAAAGCAGCTCTCGCTTTCGGATTTCCTTTGATTATCGCAAGGGTTCTCGCCAAGGGGAGTCGTTTTCATTCCAAGCCAACTGGTCGTCTTCTTGAGAGAATTTTGCCGCTTTGAACGGTATTTTTTCCTTCGTTTCGGATGTTTCGTGCTTTGGTTTGCGTCGGGCAAGCAAGGCCCGAAGGCCTTGTTCGCCCCATGCGACAAGAACCAGAAGGAGCGTCAAAACGACATGCCCTGCGGTTTGAATGGGCCCAAAGGGTTGCAGTTCGAGTTGTTGGGTGACCAGTACACCCTCCTCGACGATGGTTTCTACGGTGTAGGTCCCAGGCTCCAATTCACCCGACCACACAGGAACGGGATCGCTGAGCTGACCCGACCAAGAATAAACCGTGGTCGTGTTGTCTTTTTTGATCGCTATGCTGAGGTTGGCTTGGTCGACGGATGTGCTGGTAAAGGTTGATTCAAGCGTGGCGGGGATGGCGGCATCCGAGCCAAAGACAGGTGAGATGTTCACCTCGCGGTGGGATTGAAATTTTCCCTCAGCATTGATTTCGTTTGGTGCAGTTTGACCAGCAACGTTCAGCCAGATGGCGTTGATGAGCACCACCGCCACCACCCAGAGCAGCATGGTTTGCCATGGAAATCGCCGCTCCATGGTATAGGCTTGACGCGTTTTCCTCTTAGGCTTATGTTCAGATGCCGACGTTATTTTCTATCTATTCGCCGGGTCTCCCACGTCGAGTCAAGAAGTGAAAGAACCTGAGCCATCCATTCTAATTTGGCCAGTTTGCGGGCTGCATCGGTTGTGCCCGACCATGGACCAACATGGTCCGTCGCAAATCCAACGTACTGGACCTTTTCGCTCTCCACGCCCAACCAATCGAGGAAACATGCTGCTCGGTCTCCATCCGTAAACCCGCCAACGTTGTGCATGTCGTTGTAAACCTCATCCGTCTGATGGGTCAACACCAGTGGGACGCCTCCCATCAAAGCCCATTGATGCAAGCAACGATTCCATGCCTCCACGTTGTCTCCGTGGGCGTGGATGAGCAGAGGGATGCCCTGCTGGGCCGCCTGCGAAAGGTGAGGTTCTCCATCAAGGTCGCTGACGACGCACAAAACATCGACCCGTCCGAGGCAGGCCCCGACGGCTCCATCTGCGGCGATGAAGACGGTCTTGGTGCCCCACTCACGCTCCATCGTTTCGGTACGAACTCCAGCCCCGACCAACACGATCTTCTCAGCGCTTTCAATCACTTCTCGCAATCCCTTTAGCGTTTCATTCCGTTGCGGAGCAGTCCAGTTCAAACGTTCGGCTTCCGGGTGATGATTGCACGCGTCCCGTAGCGACGATGCGCTTGCCACATCCTCGTCATAGGACCAGCCAAAGTGTCGACGAACCTCATGCTGGATGGCCAACAAGCGGGGAGCAGGCTCGGGCCACACAAGTCTCCGGGTGAGGGCCGAGGTCAAGAAAGCCACCCAAGGTGGAACTTCATAATCCGTGGCTCTTTCCTCGGGACATGCCCGTGCCCACGACGCCACCTCCCCTTACGGACGAGGTCACGTTGGCGCGCTATCCCTTCCTTCCGCAAGCTTCGGATTGGATTCGCACCATGGCGGTCCGACACAGCATCGACCTCAACGAACTCTTGGAAGGGCCATGGATGGAACAGGCTCGGCAACGTGCCCGCATTCGTTTGATCGATTCCGTTCAATCCAAGGAAGGCGTGCAGGTCGTGGGAGGCGACATTCACACCGAAGAGGGCCGCCTCATCGAGGCCTTTTCGTTCTATTACGCCCGATTGGTCATGTGTGCCAGTGAGGACGAACGCCTCATCGCTCGTTGGGCCCAGGCCGAAGCGGCGCGTGCAGAACAGTTGCTCATCCAGGACACAGGTAACCTCCCTGATGTTGCCAAAACCTACCTTGCGGAGGTTGAGCAGATTTCCATCGCTTCATCAGCTCCCTCTGCTGCTTCAGGCATGGGCATGCATCAACTTCGGCAACGCCCTTCCGATGAGTGGCGCGTTGGCCTCGCCGATTTCATCGAAATCTGTCCAAAAATCACGGGACACCGGTGGCGATTACCGAACGTGGACATTGAAAAGGGCTGGGTCAAACTCCACGGGGAGCGGCAGTATGCTTCTTCGGCGAAACTTGCTCGTTTATTGAGGGAGCGAATCAAGGCAGCCATTCAAGCTGAGACGCTTGAAAAGATGGCCGAAGTGACCACCGACCTTGCGGTACGTCTTGCGGAACCCGTTGGTATGGTTCGTAACCTGATGGCAAACAAAGCCAGTGAGGCCATTGCGCTGGTTGGGGCAGAAGAGAGCGACTGGCCACCCTGCATGCAGAAGACCATTGCGGACCTGGCTGGAGGGGTCAACGTGAATCATTTCGGGCGGTTGTTCCTCGCTTCAATGTCCGCAACCCTCGCGCTTCCCCAAGAGTCATGTGTTGGCTTCTTCCGAGGTGCTCCAGATTTTAGTGAATCAACCACCACCTATCAGGTGCAACACGTCTACCAGCATGAATACACGCCGGCTGGCTGCGGGAAACTCAAGGTGAACCACAATTGCCCCGTCCTCCCCGGGGACAACCGTACCTGCGACCAGCCTTGGATGGACCACCCGCTCAAGTACATCCGGGCAACTCAGCGATGGAAGCGGTTGACAGAACGGCCGGTTTCAAGCGAATCCTCGGACACGGACCAACCTTCAAATTCCGAGCCGTGAGGCCATTTGGCAGGCGTCTTCTCTAAATGAAAAGAGATGAATCAACGGACATGGAGCGACAGGGCGCCGTTGACGATTCTTCGTCATCGCTCCCGTTATCCTACCGGATTGCTCGTCGGTTCTATCGATTTCTCACGAACATCTGGTTCCGCGAAATCAACATCGTTGATGATGAGAACCTCCCTCCCGAAGGTGGGCGGCTGTACATCACATGGCATCCAAGCGGCCTCATCGACCCCATGCTGATGACGACGGTCCTGCCGGGTCGCCTCACCACGGTAGCGAAGCACACCCTCTTTCGAGTTCCTTTTCTCGGGCGGTTGCTCAAAGCATCAGGGGTTGTTCCGATTGAGCGTCCACAAGACGCCAAGGATGCAGAAGCAGCGCGACAGCGAAACGCAGACCGAATAAGCAGTCTTTCATCCACCCTTGCTCAAGGGGGAAGCGTGTTGATTTTCCCAGAGGGGGTCACGCATGCGGATGCAGGCGTACGAAGAGTGCGCTCAGGGGCGGCTCGAATCTTGCTTGCAGCCTTGCGAGAGGCCGAAGCAGCCGGACTACCCAAACCAAACGTTGTCCCCGTGGGCCTTCACTATTCGGAATCTCAACGGTTTCGAGAACGGGCAGCCGTGGTCGTTGAGCGTTCAATGGACTTGCCAGAAACCCCTCAATTGGAGGGGGATTTGGAGCAACAAGATGCAGCCGATCGGGCATGGGTGGACGAAGTAACGGAGGTCTTCAGTACCGAACTCCAACGCGTCAACCTTTCCAAAACTTCGTGGGCAGAGCGCACCATGATATGGCGAGGTCGTAGCCTGGTGTATGCAGAAAAGCAGCGTCAAGTCGGAGAAGAATTGCGAAAACCTACCTTTGCCGAATCGGTTCTTGCGGCACGACGGTTGCGCGCTGGGTGGGAATTCATGGCTGCAAGCAATCCAGAAGAAACCGAGGCCCTCGCTAAGCGCTGCCAAGACCACTTCAATGTTCTTGAACACCGGGGCATTACTCCCTACGATGTTGATGCCCGCCCAGCGCAACTTTCGCTCGCCGGATACGGGAAATACTTCTTCCAATGGCTCTGGGC
>PAWY01000014.1 GCA_002714305.1 Methanobacteriota archaeon
ACTGTATTCCATATGCTAGTACAATGGGTTTTCAGTGGGTCAGTACACTGCCTACCCTTTGCTTAGACATCACACAGAATGTCATGTCAAGCGCTACGCTTCACATCGTGTTCTGGTGGAAAGGCAATCCATCGGATCAATAAAAAATTGAGGAAACCAAAGAGGCATGTATTCACCAGCCAACTTATTCTGTGATGAATCAGGTAGTGCTCAACCATAACGTAGGTCAAACAGGTCGTTACCAACAATTGGCTAGCATACACGACCATCGCTCGATACAGACTTTGTCCGTAGGGGAAATTCGAGTCGAAGGTGAATTTGTAGTGGACATAATGCGCTTGAATCATCCCAATTGTACACGAAACGCTCCAGGCTGCTACAGCCCTATGTTCGGACCAGAGGTCTATTTTGTAGAGAACCTCGTACAAGATCCAAGCGAAGGCAGAATTGAACAGACCAAACGCACTGAATTTGAAAAATTCAACCATCATGACGCGCCGGTTCCAATCGTTGGCCTCGATTCGTTCCAACACCCTTCCACCCAACCCTTTCTTCAAGAACGTGTAATTTGTCAATTAAAATGGCCTTCAAAGGGCAAAAACGGCATCTGTTAATTGGAATTACAACCCTTTGACCTATATCAACCAAGCGAAGTCATTGAATACATCCACGCCCAGCGAAGCCATGAGTCCCATGGCTGCCAAACCCCCCCGAAAGAAAAAAGGCAAGCGTAAGCGAAAAATGCGACTCTCTCTCCGCCAGTCAAAAGTGAACACGTCTGGGGACAAGTACACAGATTCCCTTGGTTGGTCGACCGATGTTGGTCGAACGCTGGGCGACGCACCAAAACCAAAGGGGCCGGAAACGATCAAGATCCAATGCGATATGTGTGGATGCATGTTGAAAATTCCAAAACCAAAGAAGTCCCGCTACACCGTATCTTGTTCTTACCCAGAGTGCAATCACATCATGAAGTTCGATTGAGATGCGACTCACAGCGATGTTCATCGCATTGTTGATGCTTCCTTTGACAGGTTGCCTTCAAACCAGCACGTCCGAACCATCCTTTCGTCTGGCGACGACCACGTCCATGAGGGATTCAGGCTTACTCGATGTTTTGGTTTCGGAGTTTGAGATCCTCCACGACGTCGATGTTGAATACGTCGCTGTTGGCACTGGAGCAGCGCTTCAGCTTGGGATGACGGGGGACGTTGACGCCCTCATCGTTCATGCCCCCCAACAAGAGATGAATTTCATTGAAGACGGGTATGCAAGTGAACGCGTCCCCATTGCTCGCAATTCATTCGTTCTTCTCGGTCCCGAGCTCTATTCAAACTCAATTTACGATGCCTTTTCTCTCATTTTTGAAGAAGAACGTTGCTTCATCTCACGTGGCGATGATTCGGGGACCCATGCCAAGGAGCAGGCCATCTGGCGACATCTGAATGAATCTCGGAATTACTCGATGGTTGAGGATTCCAACGGATACCACCCTCAAGGTGAATGGTACTATTCCATCGGTCAAGGCATGGGGGCCGGCATTAACATGGCGGATGAGAAATCGTGCGTGACCCTTTCCGACCGAGGCACTGCCCTCCAATTTCAATCCAAGATTAACCTCCAACGTTCTGAATTTAATGACACCATCATGGAGAATCAGTACTCCTACCTCATCGTGAACTCAACCAATACCTCAACTTCCAATCTCTTCCAAACCTTTCTCCTTAACGAAGGAAAAGGCATCATTGCCAATTACACCATCAACGGAGATTATGCATTCTTTGTTGATTGAGCATCAAACCATTCTCCCTCGAGAAAGGAACGTGCAAAGGGGTCCGAATCATCCAACCGCTTCCCTTCATGAAGCACCAGAATCTGGTCTGCGATTCGTCGCGCCTGTGGAATGTTGTGGGTGACCATGACGATGCAGGTACCTCCTTCCTTCAGACGAATCAACTCTTGTTCAATGGTTTGGACATGCAGCCAACTTAGGTTGGACGTGCATTCGTCCAGCAGAAGAAGCGATGGAGAAAACGAAAGTTGGCGCGCAAGGACCGTTCGCTGACGCTCGCCCCCAGAGATTCCTTCAATGTCTTGGTGCCATTTATCGTCCAGTTGAAACAGTGAACTGTACGCCTTCGCAGCCGGCGAAAGAGGAGGAAACAACGTCGTTGGGAGCATCAGTTCTTCGGCCACTGAAGCGTTGAACAACATCGGTTGTTGTTGGACATAAATGCAGGCATTCGGACCGCATTCAACGTCGCGCCCCTCAAGTCCCGCTAACGATCGCAACAGGGTTGTTTTTCCAGCCCCCGACTCTCCTACAACTGCCGTGATGGTGCCGGGTTTGAGGTGGATGAGCACGTCTTGAAGGAGACGTTTTCCTCCCTTTTCGACATGGATGGTGTGCGTTTCATCTCCCCCAAAGGGCGTCGGGATTGGTAATTCATCACCTTGGAGCACGGTTTTCTTGCTGCTGCGGCGTTTTCGAACCATGGCGGCAAGAGCGACCAAGCTCAAGGAAAGACCAAGCAAAAGCACACCCAAAATTGCGGCTTGCTCCATGTTTCCCTTCGACGTCTCAAGAACGATGCTGGTGGTCATCACACGCGTCTTTCCAGCGATGTTTCCCCCTACCATAATGACGGCCCCCACCTCTGCAATGGCCCGGCCAAAGGCAAGAACCACAGCGTGGTAGACACCGTTACTCGCCAGCTGAATTTCCATTCTCAACCGTTGACGTTCGTTGATACCCATCGTGGACAGCGTGTCGCTGTACGCTCGGCCAACCCCTTCGAACGCCGTCCAAGAGCCGCCCCAAACCAGCGGGAGAATGAGGCAGGTCTGTGCAAAAATCATGGCTTCAATCGTGAACAAGAGGTCGAGGGAACCAAGGGCACCCGCCTTTGAAAACAAGGAATAGACAAACACCCCGACCACCACCGGCGGCAGGCCGTACAGGGCTGTGATCAAGGTCTTCAATCGCTGAAAGAACGGGGCTTGCTGACGTGCACACCAGGCTCCAAGCGGCACACCGAGAAGGGTAGCGAGGACCGTCGCTGTGCCGCTGGTCAGGAACGTGGTTTGGATGGCTTGGGTGAGTGCCAAACTGTCAACCATGAGGTGGCATCGAACCCCCCTCCATCATTCTACCGTTGACCCACACCCTCAAGCACAAGTCCTCCATGGGGGGTTCATGGTTGACTGCCCCTACTTCATCACCGTTGAGGAGGCATTGGCCATTTGTTGCAAATCTCCTCCCGAGGTTGGGGTGGAACATCTTCCAATTTGGGAGTCTACCGGGCGGATCTTAGCCGAGGACCTGGCCAGCAAAGTGGACGACCCACCTTTTGACAATTCATCCATGGACGGTTTTGCCTGCCGCTTTGATTCGGATGCGACCTATCCCCTCACCCTCTCCGTCGTTGGCATGCAAGCGGCCACGGGTGCGAACGAAACCCTCTCCGTCGAAACCGGTCAAGCGGTTCGCATCATGACGGGTGCGCCGATGCCGCCTGGAACGGACGCCATCCTCCCCATTGAGCGATGCCAAATCAACGAAGACAAGGTAACGCTCTTGGAAGCCCCAAAACCCCACTTCGTTCGCCGTCAAGGAGAAAACCTTCAGCATGGCCAAGTCGCTTTGAAGCAAGGACAACAACTCACGCCCTCAAGGGTTGGGCTTTGCGCTACGATGGGCCATGCAAGCGTTGCCGTACACCGTCGTTTGAAGGTCGCGATTCTTTCCACCGGAGATGAACTCAAACCGCCCGGTGAAGAACTGGCACACGGGGAAATCTACGAATCAAATTCCTATGGCTTGGCCGGCTTGGTTGAGTGGNCGGGTCACACACCGGTTCGGTTCCCGGCCGTGGCGGATTCCATGGATTCCCTTCGCGAGGCGTTGAATCAAGCCAGCGCTACCTGCGACCTTATTCTGACATCCGGCGGTGTTTCGATGGGTGAATTNGATTATGTTCGCCGATTGATGGAAGAGGAAGGCGATCTTCATTTTTGGAGAATGAAAATCCGCCCNGGGTCNCCCCCACTNTTNGGAACATGGGCGNCGACNCCACTGTTTGGACTTCCAGGAAANCCCGTNTCAAGCCACGTTGTGTTTCGGATGCTGGTCGCCCCTTACCTCCGCCATGCCTTGGGCTCCGATGGACCGAAGGAATGGACGGTTCGAGCCAAGTTGTGCGATCCGGTCAAATCCACCAAGGATTGCGTCACGTTGCGCCGCGTAACCCTTGTTTCAACCGATGAGGGAATGATGGCGTACCAGCCTCGCCATCAAGGGTCAGGAAACATCGAAAGTTTGGCCAGCGCTCACGGTTTGACCTTGCTTCAGCCAGGCCAACCTGGCGATGTTGGTGAATGGATTGACGTCCTTGTGTTGTAGGTGATTTGAGTGAAACATACGCAAACCGGCGAGGGAGAACTCCTTTCGACGCTGCGCAGCCTTTTTCCAAATTCGAGCTCTTCCTCACTCAGAAAAATGCTGACGCAGGGCCGTATTCTGGTCAACCAGGAGGTTGTTCATCGCGCCAAACACCCCTTACAAGAAGGGGACGAAATCGAAGTTTTGGCACGTCAACGGGCCGAAGAACGAACCCCCCCTCCACAACAACCCTCGACCGTTGATCTTGACATCCTCTTTGAGGATGCAACCCTTCTCGTGGTCAACAAACCCCATCAATTGCTCTCCGTCGCCACCGATCGTCTGGAAATTGACACCCTCCACAGCCGTTGCGTGGAACACGTTCGTTTGACCAATGAGCGAGGCTGGTGCTTCATCGTCCATCGTCTTGACAAAGAAACCTCAGGCATCATGGTCTTGTCAAAAACCAAACAAGGCAAAGAAGAACTCCAACAACAATTCAGTGAACGCCTTGTCCACAGGCTCTACGCCGCCTGCGTGGAAGGCAAACCTGCACCACCTACAGGAACGGTTCGATCATGGTTGATGGAGGATAAGCATCTGAACGTCAAGGCCGTGAACAAAAAACACCCGAAGGGAAAGGAGGCTATTTCCCATTATTCCACCGTCTCATCCAATGAAGAAACGGCCTTGGTGGAAGTCATGATTGAAACCGGCCGCCGACACCAGATTCGGATGGCGATGCAACACCTCGGGACGCCAGTGGTTGGTGATGAGCGGCATGGTGCTCTGACCAATCCATACAAGCGTGTGATGCTTCATGCATCAGCGTTGGAATTTCTTCATCCAGATACAGATGATCCAGTTCGGTTTGAAGCCCCCCTTCCGGTTGGGTTTTCAGCGAAGTGAACGTGGTTTTCCACTTAATCGATGTTGAACGCCATCGCCCGGCAGTCTTCACACGAATCGATGTTTTCTGAACCAATATCTTCTACACGTCCGCACCGCAAACAACATCGCTGGGCAGCGAAAACAGGATTCATCTTCTTAGATTGCACAACCCCGAACGAACTCTCCTTTACTATGAATGCTTGTCTTTTCGTGCAGGCTTGCAGTACCTCATTTTGATAGAATATACCCCAACTATCTTTCACATTTCAAACCCAACCGCCAGCACACAATGAAAAGCACGACTTGAAGAACCGTAGACAGGTCGTTATGAACGGAGCGTCAAAGATGTCGACGGGTCAAGACGGATGGATTGAGGTGAAAGGGGCGCGCACCCACAACCTCAAAGATATCTCAGTCAACCTTCCGAAAGGCAAATTCGTGGTCATTTCAGGCGTCTCTGGGTCAGGGAAATCCAGCCTTGCCTTCGACACACTGTACGCTGAAGGCCAGCGCCGCTACGTCGAGAGCCTCTCTTCCTATGCCCGCCAGTTTATTGGACAAATGAAAAAGGCAGATTGCGATTCGATTGAAGGGCTCTCTCCCGCCATCTCCATCGACCAAAAACAGGGAAGCCACAACCCCCGGTCTACGGTGGCAACGGTTACGGAAATCCAAGACTATCTTCGTCTTCTCTGGGCGAGAATTGGAAAACCACACTGCCCGACTTGCGGTAAAGAGGTTGCACGCAGAACCGTGCAGGAAATTGTTGATGACATCTTTTGGAAAATGGAAGCTCACGGCGTTGCCGTCTGGAGCCCCGTGGTTCGGGCGAGAAAAGGGACTCACGCCGAATTGTTCCGTCAATTGGTTGAGCAGGGCTACCTTAACGGGCGAGTGAACGGTCACGACACATCGTTTGAGACCCCCCCGGTGCTTGACAAAAACTTCCGCCACGACATCGATGTCCGCATTGACCGCATGCGCTGCACCCGAGACCGAAAGCAACGCCTCACCGAGGCGGTCGAATCCGCTCTTCGTCTTGGTGGGGGAACGCTGGCGGTTGAGAGCCTCGAAGTGCCAGGCCCGGATGTTCAACTCAGCAAAAATTCCAATTCACATGCCACTGAACAAGGCCAAACCATCGCATGGTCCGAGGACTTCGCCTGCCCAGAACACGGGGCCTTCATGCCCGAATTATCGCCCCGTGTCTTTTCGTTCAATTCCCCTCTTGGGGCTTGCAGTGCGTGCCAAGGACTTGGGGTTCAACGCCAATTCAACATTGAACTCATTGTGGATGGCACCATGAGCGTCTCCAATGGGTGCGTGATTCCATGGCGTCAATCCATGTCTCCTTCGTGGTACCGTAAGTTGTTGGAATGCACGTGCGAACACTACAACATCTCCACCACGCTCCCCTTCGAAATGCTTGATGAAGATGAGAAGGACATTTTGTTGTACGGCTCAGGTTCGACCGTCATCCACTACGAATTTACGTCCGAAAACGGCTCGCAATACAAGTACAGTAAACCNTGGGAAGGCATCGTTCCACGGCTCGAAAAAACCTATGCTGAAACGACGTCAGAACGAACCCGCAACCGTCTCATTTCGTGCATGACCGACCTTGACTGCCCGTCNTNCCAGGGAGAGAAATTGAACGATGCAGCCCGGTACGTCACCGTGGGCGGTATTCGACTTCCTGAAGTCAGTCGNTGTTCAGTTCACGATGCCCTCGGGCTTGTACAGGCTTGGAATCCAGAAGGCGCAGGCCCGCCGGCGGAATTCCAAGACATTCTCGAAACACTTGATGACCGGAGCATGTTCATCGGTACCGAGATCATCAAGGAAATCGAAAGCCGACTCAGTTTCCTCGATAGCGTTGGNCTGGACTACNTGACNTTGGACCGAAAAGCCACCACCCTTTCAGGCGGAGAAAGCCAGCGCATTCGCCTTGCNACGCAAATAGGTAGCCGATTGACCGGNGTGATGTATGTTCTTGACGAACCATCCATCGGCCTTCATCAGCGAGACAATGATCGNCTGCTCAAAACCCTCCGTGAATTGAGTGATTTAGGAAACACCCTCTTGGTTGTTGAACACGACGAAGACACGCTCCGTCAAGCGGATTGGTTGTGTGATTTGGGCCCGGGAGCGGGCATTGAAGGCGGCGTTGTGGTGGCCAACGGGCCACCTGAAGAAGTGATGGCTTCGGATGAATCCATTACCGGTGCTTACCTCAGTGGCCGGAAATCCATTCCTTGGCCCGAACATCGCACTTCTCCGTCCAAACACCATCTCAAGGTCAAAGGCGCTCAGCACAACAACTTGCAAAACATCGATGTCTCTTTCCCGATCGGTTGCATGACAGCGGTCACCGGTGTTTCCGGGTCGGGGAAATCTTCCTTGGTCTCAGGTATCCTCGCTCCAGCACTGCAAAGAGAAGTCCACCGTGCTGAAACCCTTCCAGGAAAACACGCATCCATCGAAGGAATGGAACACGTGGACAAAGTCATCATCATCGACCAATCCCCCATCGGGCGGACACCCCGCTCCAATCCGGCAACCTACACGAAAGTGTTTGATGAAATCAGAAGCCTTTTTGCGAACACAAAACTCTCCAAAGAGCGCGGCTACAAGCCGGGCCATTTCAGTTTCAACGTCAAAGGTGGACGCTGTGAAGCGTGCCGGGGAGCAGGGTCCATCAAATTGGAGATGAATTTCCTTCCCGATGTATGGATCACCTGCGATGTGTGCCACGGCAAGCGGTACACGCGAGAATGCCTGGAAGTGGAATGGCGCGGTCGCACCATTCACGACGTGCTGGAAATGCCGGTGTCTGAAGCGGTTGAATTCTTCAAAAACCACCGGAAAATTCACCGCACTTTGGAAACCCTTGACGCCGTTGGCCTTGGTTACATCCGTCTGGGGCAACCGGCGACGACCCTCTCTGGAGGCGAAGCCCAACGTGTGAAGTTGGCCAGTGAATTGCGTCGCATGCCCAACAAACACACCGTCTACATTCTCGATGAACCAACCACNGGGCTTTCATTTAGCGATGTGGCGAAACTCATCAACGTCCTGCATCAACTTCGGGACAAAGGCCACACCATGATCGTCATCGAACACCATCTTGATGTCGTGAAGTCGTGCGATTGGGTTGTTGACCTTGGACCCGATGGCGGCGAACGGGGTGGGCAAGTCATTGCCACGGGAACGCCGGAAACCATCGCGCAGGTTGCAGACAGCCCAACGGGCCAATTCCTGTCCAAGATGCTGAACCGTTGAAGGCGCAGACTACAAAGAGCGCATTGAACAACATCGGCTTGCCCTAAGGGCGCGGTGCAGAACATGCCAGTCACACGGGTTGAAGTCACACCTCGCCAAGGGGAAGGAATGCGAGACGTTCGAGGCGACGTTGTTCGTCGCCAACTCAACGCCGACCATGCAGTATCGNTTGGACATGTACGCTCGATATGCGGCTACCTCATCCATGCAGAAACGCCTTCCGAAACCATCGCTCAGCGAGTGGACGATCTGTTTGCCGACCCCATCATCGAGCACGGGGCAACCAATACAATGTTGTTGACGACGGACACGTTCTCTGAGACTCCCGACGCCGTCATCACCGTGGGTTTCAAACCNGGCGTGACCGANAACCCTGGCAAAGCGGCAACCGATGGNTACCTCACCCTTTTCCCAGCAGATAGCGATGCGAAAATTGCGACGTACCTGACCTATGCTTTCTACGGACTACCTGCGGATTGCGATGTGAAATGGTTAGCCGGCACCCTTCACAACACCCTCATTGAACGGGCCTTGGTGGCCGGCCGAGACGAATGTCAAAACCATTCATGGCCCGAAATCACCTTCCCAACACCGCCCGAACAGGTGTTCATCGAACCTCAATCCATTGATTTGGAATGCGACGATGCCTCACTTGAAGCCATTTCAAACGACGGTCTTTTGGCCTTGAACCTCAATGAAATGCATGCCATTCAAGCCCACTACCGAGATGCTTCCATTCGGGCCCAACGCGAGGCCATGAACATCTCCCCCGATGCTCCAACCGATGTGGAATTGGAATGCCTTGCCCAAACCTGGAGCGAGCACTGCAAACACAAAATTTTCGCATCTAAAATCCATCACGTGGACCACGAAACGGGCGAAGACACCATCGTTGACTCCTTGTTCAAAACGCACATCATGAAGCCAACCCATGACATGCAAGAAGACGTNGATTGGCTTCTGTCGGTNTTTCATGACAACTCAGGCGTCATNGCATGGGACGANACGTGGAGCGTCTGCATGAAAGCCGAGACTCACAATTCCCCCTCAGCTCTCGACCCCTACGGCGGGGCCATGACCGGCATCGTTGGCGTGAACCGAGACATCCTGGGAACGGGCTTAGGCGCCCGCCCCATCGCGAATACCGATGTTTTCTGTTTTGGGCCGCCCGATTGGGAAGGGCAGCTACCAGAGAACCTCTTCCATCCTTCCCGAGTTCTTCGTGGCGTCCATGCGGGCGTTCGAGTCGGCGGCAATGAATCCGGCATTCCGACCGTGAACGGGGCCATCGTCTTTGATGACCGTTATATCGGAAAACCACTGGTGTACTGCGGCACGGTTGGCATCATGCCCCGTCATCTCCCCGATGGCCGCCCTTCCCACGTCAAAACACCCGTTGCGGGCGACATCGTCTACATGGTGGGCGGNCGAGTTGGGTACGATGGCATTCACGGTGCGACCTTCTCTTCCCTTGAGCTGACCGAAGAATCGCCTTCTAGCGCCGTTCAAATCGGTGACCCCATCACGCAAAAGAAGATGATCGACATGGTCCTCGAGGCACGCGACGCCAACCTCATCACGTGCATCACCGANAACGGGGCTGGAGGACTCTCATCGTCCATTGGGGAGATGGCTGAATACACCAACGGATGTGAAATCGATTTGGCCAGGGTTCCGCTCAAGCAAGCGGGACTGTCTCCCTGGGAGATTTTGGTTTCAGAGAGCCAAGAGCGCATGACCATCGCCGTTCGTCCCGACGATCAAGCGGCCTTTGAGGCCCTTGCAGCGCTTCATGAAGTCGAAGCCACCGCCGTAGCGACCTTCACCTCAACGGGCATGTTCCACGTTAAGTACAACGAATCGACGGTCGCCTACCTTCCGATTGAATTCCTTCACGACGGCGTCCCTCAACTCGAACTTGAATCTGAATGGACCCCTCCTGTGCAGGAACCCTTCGTTCCACCGGTGAATGCAGACCACGCCGCCCTTTTGGAAGGCATGCTTCAACGTCCGAACATTGCCAGCAAAGAAACATGGGTTCGACAATACGACCATGAAGTCATTGCGCAAACGGCCATCAAACCCTTTGTTGGTGTTGAGCGAGATGGGCCCGGAGATGCGGGGGTCATCGCCCCCATTCACGGCGACCCCCACGGACTGGTCATTTCCTGCGGCATCGCTCCACGCTATTCCGACATTGATGCTGGCGCCATGGCTGCAGCCTCCATCGATGAAGCCGTTCGCAATGCGGTCTGCGTGGGCCTTGACGTCGACAAAATGGCCGGNTTGGACAATTTCTGCTGGCCCGACCCCATTGAGTCCGTGAAAACCCCGGACGGGCGATTCAAACTGGCCCAATTGGTGCGAGCCAATCGAGAACTGGAACGCGTCTGCCGAGCCTACCGTCTCCCCTGTGTAAGTGGCAAAGATTCAATGAAGAACGATTACGGAACCGGCGAACACAAAATTTCGATTCCACCTACGCTTCTCTTCTCCCTGTTTGGCGACCATCCAGACGTTCGAAAAAGCGCGACCAGCGATTTCAAATTCAGCGGCGATAAAATCTACCTCGTAGGGTCGTCCAAGCAAGAGCTTGGAGCCTCTGAACTGGCGTACATGATGGTGGAATCTGGCCGTGCAGCAGGCATCGGCGGCCAGGTACCACAACTCCCTCATCCAGAGCAAAACCTGGCCACTTACCGTGCTTTGTCAACCAGCATCCGTGCGGGATGGGTTCGAACGGCCCACGATTGCAGTGAAGGAGGATTAGCGGTCGCGTTGGCCGAGATGTGCATTGGTGGACGAATCGGCGCCACAGTTGACATTGATGGCTCCGGCGAAGCCGATGTATGGGGGCGCCTTTGGGGCGAATCGCTCGGGCGGTTCGTTGTGGCGGTATCGCCCCAGCACGAAGCATCGTTCCTGGCGGCCATGAAAGGTCACCCGACCACCGTTCTGGGCCAGGTCGTGGACGACGATGTACTCACGATTACCGACGGCGATGATGCGTTGATTTCAATGGACGTTGGGACCATGGCGACGGTCTGGAAAGGCACGCTTGATTTGACCGGGGGGGTGGCTTGATGAAACCGAAGGTTGCTGTCCTCTTCGGGTTCGGCATCAACTGCGATCATGAGACCAAAGCCGTCTTCGATTTGGTTGGCGGCGACGCTGAACGCATCCATGTGAATCGATTTGTATCAGGAGAAACATCGCTTGATGCCTACGATATTCTTGCGGTCCCCGGAGGATTTTCTTTTGGCGACCATCTCGGAAGCGGTCGCCTTTTGGGCAACCGTATGCGGTTTGCTATGCGCGAAGCGCTCATGGCCTTCGTGAACGCTGGAAAACCAATCATCGGCATCTGCAATGGATTCCAAGTCTTGGTGAAAACGGGCCTTCTACCAGGGCCAGAACAGGGAACTTCCCCCGACTTTATCCAACGCGGCAGCCTTACACTCAACGATAGCGGNCGATACGAAGACCGCTGGGTCACCCTTGAGTTTGACCCAGAGAGTCCGTGCATCTGGACCAAAGGGATGACTCGAATCGAGTGTCCGGTACGTCATGGCGAAGGAAAGTATGTGATGCCTACGGCGNCAGACCTTGACCGGTTGAGCGCCAATCATCAATTGACGGTCCGCTACGTCGACCCAACCACTCCGGTTGGAAATGGACTCAGCGACGAACCTCTCCCCTATCCATTAAGCCCAAACGGGAGCATGCGAAACATTGCGGGAATATGTGACTCAACAGGATTGGTGTTCGGCCTCATGCCTCATCCAGAAGCCATCTACGCTCGGTGGCTTCACCCAACTCATACACGACAAGAAGACGATGCCCACGGCCCGTCCATGGATGGATGGGAGGGTGCGGGACTTCAGTTGTTCCGAAATGCAGTCGAATACGTCCAACAACGCTCATGAGTGAAGGAGCATGGCCTCGAAACCACGATCCATTCACATCGATGCTCTCCGAGGACTAGCCGTTTTGCTGATGGTTCTCGTCCACGCAGCGGCGACGTGGGAGCCTCCTCTCTCCGGAAACGCCATGCTGTTGGGCATTGTGGTATCGGCAGGAGGCGGCCTCGCAGCGCCCTTATTCGTCGCATTGCTCGGTTGGGGGTTGTTTCAGAGGCAGCTGAGCGGTAAACAACGGGTTTGGCGGGCAGGCTGGCTTTTTGCTTGCCAGCTTGCGGTGAATCTCAGTGCACCGCACCTGTTTGAACCGTGGACGCCAGGCGTCCTATCGTTGATGGGGTTGCTCATTCTCACAGAAACGTGGTGGGGCCAGTTGTGGCACCGATCTTCTCCACCCCAGCGCACGTTCAGCGGGCTGGTGATTTTGGTGCTTCTGTTCCTCACCCTTTTCGAAACATCACAGGGACCATCGAATTGGGACGCAAGGGTCTCTTCAGAAAGTGCAGCTCAATGGTTCGGCCATCTCATCATGACGGGTCTTTATCCGTTGATTCCTTGGGCCGTTTTTGCGGCCTTTGGGATGACCATTGCTTCACTTCAAGGAGAAGACCATCGAACCGTTTTGTACCGGAGGGTTTCCGGTGCAGGCTTCCTGGTGTCATTGATCGTGCTTGTGGATGCCATACGGTACCAGAAGACGTGGGCCTTACCGACGGGAGATGCCTCCTTGACCTTCTTTCCGGCCAACGCACCATTCATCATCGCAGCACTCACTGGCACTGCTCTTCTTTGGTGGGTAGCGGAGCGAACGGAGGCATTCACCGTTTTGTCCGACCTCGGTCGAGTTTCCTTGACCGTGTACGTGCTTCACTTCTTGCCAATGACACTCTTCCAATCCGTGGATGAGACTCATAGCTTGTCCTCGACGTTGACGTCCCTGCTGGTCGTCGCTTACACGCTTGGCTGGATGGTGCTCGGATCGTGGCTGCACCGTCGTGTCCCTCACCTTACGCTTGAAGCGTTGATGAAGCGACGGGAACCTTCCTGATTCCTTGAGCCATTGCGGGTCTGGACGAACCTTGGGTCGTCGACGCGGGCGGGGGGGTCCAACCGAGAGAGACGGGGTGGCCTGAGCCACCCCGCCTCAGGGGGGGTTGGAGAACCGGTGATGAATCACTCTTCGGATGCAGCAGCAGCCTTGGTGTCCATGGTTGCGGCGTACCACACCATCAGACCAAAGGCGGTCTTGTTGACGACGTCAGCGATGTTGTACAAGATGTTCAACTCATCAGAGCCGCCGCTGTCCATACCGAGGTAGTATCCGATTGGGTAGATGGCCCATCCGAAAGTGAGGATAAGGGCCATGGCCTTGAAGGCAAATTGGGTGCCTTCCGAGGTGCCGTCGGCACCCTTCTTAGCGTCGCCGGCCCAGATCTCGTAGATGATGTATGCCCAAGCAGCGACACCAACGATGAGCATTGGCATCTCTGGGGCGTGTCCAGCTTCACCGAGGAAACCAGCGATTAGCATGACCAGGGAAGCACCGAAGAGGCGCCAGAACAGCATAGCGGTGGCGGCACCGACAGCAGCGAGGATGAGGTAGAACTCAGCAACCTGCAGTGGGACGGTGATCAACCAGTCCACGTATCGAAGGACGAGAGGCGAGGTGCCCTCGGAGACCCAGTGGTCTCGCATGTAGGTGTAGTGGTACCATGCGACACCCGTGACGAGTGCAGCAACGGTCATGGAGGTTCTCCACTTGGCTGCAACGTTGTTTCGCTCCATAATGAAGAAAACAGTTGATGCAAGCATCATTGCAGTCGCTAGCCAGAACGAGACGGCCACCATGTCGGTGGNGTCAAGAACAGCAGTGGCTGCTGAGGCCGTTCCGACCGTGAGGAGGAACAGCAATCCAGTCATAAGCAGGCTTCGTTGTTTTGAGATTTCAAATTTCATGGTTCTCAATCCGTATCACCCTGCGATTCAGTATATAAAGGGGTGTATTTTTGCAAACTTTCGCGCGTGGTTTCTTACGAATATAGGGCGTCACCGGTCTGTACGGACCACAATCGGGCGTAAACACCGTTTTGCCCAATAAGCGACTCGTGCGTTCCATCCTCCACCACTCGACCTTCTTCCAACACCAGGATTCGGTCGGCGCGGCGGACGGTAGAAAGTCGATGGGCGATAACGATGGTGGTCCGGTCGCGCGAAATCCGTTCAATGGAACGCTGGAGAGCAGCTTCAGTTTCGTTGTCGACGGCCGACGTTGCCTCATCCAAAATCAACAACGGCGCATCCTTGAGGACGGCTCGAGCAATGGCGACGCGTTGCCTTTGTCCTCCAGAAAGTCGATGCCCTCCTTCCCCAACCATGGTATTCCATCCTTCGGGGAGTCCGTCCACAAAGGCGGAAGCTTCGGCAACCTCAGCTGCCCCAATGACTTCGCTATCCGATGCAGACGGGCGCCCGTATCGGATGTTCTCCATGATGGTGGTGGGGAACAGCGTGATGTGCTGGTCGACCAGAGCGATGGAAGAACGCAAAGCATGCAGATTCCACGCCTCCAATGGTTGTTCACACCAGAGAATCTCACCGTCTTGTGCTTCAGCAAACCTCAGGAGCAAGCGTATCAGAGAAGTTTTTCCTGCACCGGTTGACCCCACGACACCGGTGGTTTTTCCGGCTTCAAACGACAGCGAGAGGTGTTCAAACAACATGTTTCGACCAGGATACCCAAAGCCTACATTGACCATCGAAATCGAAGAACGCTTCTCAGCACCTTGTTCAGGAACAAAGGTTCCTTGTTTCAGTTCAATCGGTGAGGCCATTACATCGAGCACACGGGTCGAGGAGGCCATGGCCCGCTGGTAGAGATCAAACGTTTCTCCAAGCCGGGTGAGTGGCCAGAGCAACCGTTGCGTCATGAACACCAACACAGAATAGGCCCCTACGGCCATGCTCCCCTCAAGGGTGAACCATCCACCCAGCAGCAGAGTGGCGGTGAAACCAACCAAAATAGCCATGCGAATGAGCGGTGTGAAGGCGGCCGAGAGGCGAATCGCCTCTCGATTGGCCTCCCTGTAAGCATCGCTTAGCGCCTCCACGCGGCGTAATTCATTGGCTTCAGCCGTGAACGATTGAACCGTAGCCATTCCTGAGAGATCGTTTTCCAACAACGCATTCATCTGACCGGCCGCTGCCCGCACCTTGGCATAACGCGGCTCAAGGCTTCGCTGATACCGGAACGACCCCCATACAATGAGCGGTATGGGCAAGACAGCAAAGAGGGCGACTTGCCACGAGATGAGCAAAAACACTGCCCCCACCACAATGACCGTGGTGCTGACCTGAAGCAAATCGTTCGCTCCCTTGTCAAGAAATCGTTCGAGTTGGTTGATGTCGTCGTTAAGAATGGCAAGGATGTCGCCTTTTTGTCGCTCATCAAACCATGCCATTCCTTGTTTTTGGACATGGTCGAACGTGTCCAATCTCAGCTCATGTTGAACGGTTTGGGCCAAGTTTCTCCAGAGGACTCCATAGAAATATTCGAACAACGATTCAAGCCCCCATATGAGGAAGGTAAGGATGGAGAGCAAGACCAGTTGATGCCATGGGTCAACCATGCCCAACGAGGCGAGGGTTGAATCCTCTCGGAGCACCACGACGTCCACGGCGAGGCCGATCAGCAAAGGCGGGGCGAGGTCCCAGAATTTATTGAAAATCGAACAGAAGGCCGCTAAACGAACCGTCCCTCGATGCGGCCGCATGTAGTTGAGCAGGCGACGAAACGGTCCTCCTTCGCCCATGCCCCTCCCACATGGCGGGCCTTTGAGAAGGCTCCCATTGGCTTGATTGGGGCGCAAGCCCTATGCCCTTTCCTCGCTGACCACGCACTGGGCCCTATGAACGTTGGAGAACTCACGGTGTTGGAAAAGGTCTGCCGTTCCGTAAATGGGGCGCGACACATCACCCTCATCGACCCCGCCAAGCAAGCGCCCGAAGTGGCAGCACAGCGGGCGATGGTGGCGGTGGAATGCGGCTCGGCGATGATTTTTGTCGGCGGCTCGACCGATACACCAGACGATGTGGTCCATGCGACATGCTCAGCCATACAAGAGGCGCTGGAATTGCGAATGTTCGCCGCCAGTCAAAACCCAACCAGCGAGGAGGCGGATTGGGATATACCAGTGGTCCTTTTCCCAGGAGGCGCACACGCCCTGTCGCCTGCAGCAGACGCCATCACGTTCATGATGCTAATGAATTCAACCAAGCGCGAGTTTTTGGTGGGAGAACAAGTACGTGGGGCGCCTTATTTGGAACAATTTGGAGTTGAAGCCTTACCGACGGGGTACGTCGTTTGTGCCCCAGGGGGCCGAGTTGGAGAGGTTGGCGCGGCGGAACTGATTCAANCCACGGATGTTGAGAAGGTTCACGCTTACGCCTTATGTGCCAGAATGTTTGGTTTCTCCCTTCTCTATCTCGAGGCAGGAAGTGGGGCCGATGAACCTGTTCACCCCGACCTCATTGCGAAAGCAGCGACCGTGGAAGGGCTNACGCTTCTCGTCGGTGGCGGTTTGCGGACAGCCTCCGATGTTCGGCAAGCGGTCAGCGCCGGTGCAAAGTGGATCGTCACGGGCACCATTACGGAGGATGCATCGTCAATGGACGAACTTCGCCAACGGTTGCTCACCATGGTGAACGCCTGCTCGAACTGAATTCAAACTTCGTCTTCGTCTTCAAAGACAACAGGGTCGCCAGTGCCGCCAGGCGAAGGTGGTCGGACNCCTTCNACTTCCATACCCGGATCGAGTTCCGTTTCGGCCGTCTCCAAGGGCACTTCCTCGCCTTCAGCCAGTTTGGCCATGTCATCGGCGGTCGGGGCTTTGATGGTTCGTTCAACATCCGGGGCGTTGGCGTAAAGTTCTCGCTTAAGTTCACGACTTTCATGGCTGCGGACCAACGAGAGGGAATCAGCAAANACNCGCCCCACGACTTCGCGTGTTCGTTCGCTTCGTCGGGCGGAGTTGAGTTCGTGTTCCATTGAACTTCGTTGACCTTCCAATTCACGGAGTTCAGCCGTTCTGTCTTGAAGGGCTGCTTCAAGATCGGTCATGGTCAATGTCATTTGTTGGATGCGCTCATCGCGTTCAAACACGTCGTTGTGGAGGCGACGCTCACGACGTCGCAGCGATTCATATTCTCGATTCCGCTCCAGCAAACGTCGCTTGAGCTCTTCGATTTGTTCCACGAGGTAGTCGTGTTCTGCTGAAACAGAACGGGGGCCTTGCATCACCCGCTCCANTTGTTCTTCCAATTCGGCGAGGCGGCGGTCCCGAGCATCGAGCAAACCACGCAGGCGGTCGGCAATGTCNCGAAGGCGTTGCCGTTCTTCTTCCAACGCTTCAGCAGCGGCCTTTTCAACGTCCAATTGCCGTTGCCGCTCGTCGACTTGTTGTTTGAGCAATCGCACTTCTTCAGCGGTGACCGAGGTAAGTCCAGCATCGGCCGCTTTCTNGAGGGCTTCCACCATTTGACCGATGCGCCCTTCCATTTCGCCGATGATNTCGTCCTGTTCCGTGGTTAAGGTTCGGAGTTGTGCCATTTCTNCTTCCATGGAGGAACGCTCCTTCTGGGAGAGAGAGGATTGTTGCGCCGTCAACTCTTCTCGTGCATCGCNGAGCAACCGTTCAAGATGAATGATTTGAGCCTCGTTTTCCTTCAGGGTTTGCTCAGCTTCTNCTAGACGAGCGACTTCCGGAGCAATGTTGTCTTGGCGTTCAGCGAGGTCGAGTTCCACCACGCGCAGACGTTGCTTCACTGCGACNAACTCGTCGTTGCGTTTCCCCAACTCGTCCCAGGCGATCAACACCTCTTCCACAAGCTGTTCAATGGGGTAGCCTTTGAGCATCCCCTCGAGCGCTGCTCGCTCATCGTTGGATGAGGAACCAACCCTTCGGATTCCACCGGGTGACGAACTCTCTACGGACATACGGCTACGCATCGCAGATTTACCACACTTGAACCTTCCCAAGGTCAAGACGCCNGAAAGGGGGTATTTGCTACCCTCCNACAATGGCCGGCTCANTTGATGGCCGTGTACATGTCGTCNGGCATCTCGCTGGCAAGTTTGAGGGCACCAGCAGCGACTGAGTTGATGGGGTCTTCAACGCACCAGACACGAACGTCTCCGATGTCAGAGATTTCGCTGGCCACTCGCTCAGCCACGCCGTCGATGAGTGAACCGCCACCGGACAGAATGATGTTGTTNCGGAGAATTTGTTGGTACTCNGGGTCGGCGCCTGCGACGTTGCGCTTGATGGCNTTTCCGATCTTTGGAATGATGAGTTCGCAAGCTTCCAAAATGAGGTCGCCGATGTCAACGACTTGGCGCTTTCCATCAACGGACAACTCAACGGTCACTTCCCGTGCTTCGCCGCCGACGTAGGAGGAGGCTTCCTTCCACTTGCGGACCATGTCCTTGGTGACTTGAGCACCGGTGTACTTCTTCTTGATGAGTTCCATCAGTTGGAGGTCGAGCCAGTCGCCGGCCTCTGTGATGGTGACTTGGTCCTCATCGGTGGGGAANGTGCCGTAAACACGGGCAATGTCGGTGGTGCCTGCGCCGATGTCNACGACGATGGAACCAGCGATTTCGTCAATTCCGTAAGCCGTGGCAAAGGGTTCAGTGACGACCATGATGGCGTTNACTTGTCCACGGAGCGTGGCCACGAGGTTTGACTTGTCGGTGAAGGAAACGTGGCTNGGGGAGCAAATGACNCCCAACACTTCGTCGAATTCTTCTGGGTCAACGGTCTCAAGAAGGTGAGAAACGAAGGCNTTGGCAGCAGCCAGGTTGGCTTCATCGTCTTGCGTGACTCCAGCGGCCATGGGGCGGTAGAGATTGCACGCCAATTTGTTCTTGAGGGCNTCTTCTCCGAAGAGGACGTCCCGTCCGAGGAAGTTTCGTGCGACGGGGTCTTTTGGTCGTCCGACAACGGTCTCAATGGTNTGCAATTTTCCAGCGCTTGAAGCAATGGTNGATTGGTACGTTCCTAGGTCAATTCCAACATATAGGCGGTCGCTCATTTTTGTTCACCTTCCCACTTGGGATGGTTTACCGAGTATGGCACTGGACTTCAAGGTTCACCTTGGTCTTGGTGGCCGCCACGCTCCGAATGAATAAGAAACAGAGCCCCTATGGTCCGTTTTCAATCCCAATCATTGGATGAACGCCCTTGACGTTGAATTCCTGAGAAAACCGTTCCTTCGCCACCTCTTCACCAGAAGGTGTCATTGTCAACAGGGGCGTCTTCTCCCTCCAACTGTCCAATGACGATTGGTTCGGGCGCCATTGTCATCGACGGGCTTTCGTCTTCATCTCGTCCAGTTTTGTATAAAACAAAAGCCACCCCTCCAATCAACACAAAGCAACCAAAGGCAGCAACAGATTCTTCCTGTGCCAACAAGGCATTGTAGGGGTAGTCGTCTTCTTCATCGGCAACGCCATCTCCATCACTGTCTAGGTGGTATCGGTCATCATAGGGGAGGTCGTCCTCAAAATCGGCCCATCCGTCTCCGTCTTCGTCCCAACAACCTCTGCCCGTGGAGGTGGTCGCTTCACCGAACTCACTCGGGCACATGTCTTCCTCAACAAATGGAGGTCCACTTGAGGGATCTGCCCACCCATCACGGTCCTCATCAGGGCAACCAACGCCTCCCCCGAGCGTCGCCTCTCCAGGGGCGTCCGGGCAAACATCCGTTCGTAGCATCCCCAGCATCGGTTGACCGTAAAGGTGGTAATAACTCTGGCCGGCATGGAGCATGAGTGCATTACTGGGAGGATCGTGAACAGCAATCACCGCATCTCCCGGCGTGAAAAGAGGGGTTCCGCTGGAATTGAAGAATTGGATCTCTGCAATTTGCATGGCGTTGTAGTTGCCCTTGACGGTNGGAAAGATCAGTTTGTAAGATCGATACTCATTGGTGTTTTCGAAGTGAACAAGATCCACTTGGTGGCGTTCCCAAATTGGATGGTCAATCTCTCCCGTGCTAATCACGGTCCACTCTTCGCTTTCTCCTCTGCTGTTTTCGCGACTCTTGATGGTCTCGTTGGTTCCATAGAGGTGGAAACTTGTTGGGTCGCGAGCCCACTCATCGTCCGCNGACAAGAATTCAATGCTTGTAACGNTGGATGCGGTTTGTGGCGTAATAATGATGCCTGTGCGGTACTTCCCAAAATTGAGATACTTCGTTTCATAATNTCCGTCAATGGCCATCGAAGCACCTTCNTCGCTTGGGTTGGTGCAGCCCCACCAGTGAGAATAGCAATTGTATATTTCTTGATTGTACCCCCAAGCGCGCCCATAGTCGTCAATGACATCTGGATAACCATCCCCATCACGGTCAGGGCAACCGCCAGCGCTCATTTCACCAACCCGATCGGGGCATGCGTCAGAATTGTCGCCGTATCCATCGCCATCTCTGTCGCTCCATTCCGAGGCGTCGTTTGGGAAGTGGTCTCCANTGGTTCCGGACGCGTTATCTCCGTATCCGTCGCGGTCGGTATCCGCCCATTGTGTCCCATCGGCNGGATATGCATCGTTGATGTTGTACCTCTCAACGACACAGGAATCCTGCNGGTACGATGTTGACGNGNGCACNCCCCTCGGTGCANTGACCGCGGTACGTGAGGCCAGGAAGACCATAACCGTCTCCATCAANGTCAAGAACGGGCTCCTTTGACCACGTGAAGGTNTGTTNGTGGAACGTATTGTAGAGATAATANGANNTGCTTGAGAGNNTAGCGACGTGTTCNTGGTTGAATTTGATGCCGTTGTCCAATTGGAAGTCAACATTCCAAAACGTANNGGGTCCGGTGAATNTTGGNACCGGATCNNACCAATTGAATTGACGACCCGAGGTCGTGGGAGTGATGTATCCGAATTTCATATCGATCTCCAATTCCACCTCCTCGAAATTCTCTGCGTTGAACCAAGCATGTTCGCTGAGCATATGTTGCCAAGAAGAAACGTCCCCTCCGAGCAAGAGCGGGGGGTCCCAACTCGGTTCATGCAACTTGGCCCCATCCACCTTTACCACGATGGAATTTACNTCGAGAACGCACCCCCAACACCCCTCGGCGTGAATCAGTATCTTCCATTCCTCTTCATCCTGGTCNATGCAACCGTCTCGGTCTACATCGTCCTGTGCGGCCGCCATCACTGTTGGGCAAACGTCCCGGATGTTCGGCACCCCGTCACCGTCATCGTCGTCCAAACAACCGTCTCGGTCAGAGTCCCATTGTGGATGTGCTGTCTCTCCGGGACAGATATCCTCGGTGTTTGGAACCCCGTCGCCATCAAAATCGTCCAAGCAACCATCGCCGTTTGTATCGTCCCAATAATTGGTCACCGCCTGGTTTGGACATGCGTCATCTTTGTTGCGAATGCCATCTCCATCATCGTCGAGGTTCTCTCTGGAATTTCGGTCAACACCTTTCACCAGAAGAGAAAACCCGACTGAATCGCCGTCCAAGCCAACCGCTCCTGCTGTTCCACCGGGCTGCACGAAGCGAGCGACGACGTCGACGTCGACGTAGGATGAGTTGGCGAGGTAGCTCCAGGGTATGTCAATGCCGTGGACGGTTTCATTGCTCGGTGGGAACGCCGTGGTGTTGTTGGTATCAACCACTCCGGGGTAAAATTTGGTTGGCGCAGACTCACCTTCCCTTAATTGGTCGGAAAGGAGGATTGTCCCGTCCTCAAGTCGAATGCGCAGTTGAAGGTCATCCACCATCGCTGGTTCCGGCTGTGCGGGGTAGGCCAATCGAATTCGCACATTTTCACCTGCGAGAGGAAGGAGCCGTTGCGTGAAGACATCGCCTGTTTGCAAGAAGGGGCCGATGCTTTCATTCCCGTACCATGGATTGGCCAGCATCCCTGAGAGGTTGCTTGTCTCTCCACCGTAGGCTGCAAACCAATCATCAACCGTTCCGGANTTGAGCTGGAAACTGTCGTGGACCCANATGTCATGGGATGGAGTTTTTTGGGACACAAGGGTTGTTGGATCGAACAACTGACTGAGGTTGAGCGCNCCCCATCCATCGTAGGGGTTGTGAAGATCATGNCCCCCGTTTCCTCCATTGCGAACATTTTCTGAAAGGGGTGAAGCGGCCATGGCGAGCGAGGCGCGTATGAGCGAGCCCGAAGGGGTAAACCCGTCTCCAAGTCGAACAGAATCCGTGCGAACATCATCAACCCAAGCAGGTTGAATTCCACTGAATTTCCGGGTGGCGAGGTCCTCACCAGTGGGAACGATCCACCCGCCTTCGTAGAGCTGCTGGATNATGCCTGCAGCCCCAGCCGCAAGCGGCGTGGCCATGCTCGTACCAGAAGAGGAGCGAAGGTTGGCGTTGTTGGTGTCCCAAAACCCATCGCCGCCTGCGGATTGAATGCTTGTCCCAGGAGCGAGCACAAAGATTCCGTCCGTACCCGTTTCGGTTGGCCCATAGGCGGTCGAACCCCACCGTTCTCCTTGCAGGGATTTCGTNCTGGCGCTGACCGCCACGACGTTTCTCCCGTTGGCCGGTTCCAGCACACCTTCTCCACCGTTGCCGGGCGCGACGAAGGCCACGGACCAAGGCATGGCTTTGGCGTAGGCGTCGAACCGTCCCGTTCGTTCGGTGTAAGCCGTCGTATCGTCTCCCCACGAGTTTGAATGAATCACGCCACCATGTGAAGAGGATTCCCAAAGCAATTGGTCAACGGGAGGTGGCGCCCAACCGTCGGCTGAGACGATGTCTTGTATCACCAAGGTTGAACCGTGAGCCAAGGTCGAGCCGTTGCTTGGTGCTTGGCCTTGGCGGAAATTGTCAACGTGGTGGCAGGCCAGTGAACCGATGACGTGGGTTCCGTGGCGATAATCGCTGTGACCGGGGGTGTCGTTGCCATCCACGCTCGTGTTGAGGTGGAGGATCTTTCGATGTTCCTCACCAAAGATGCCAACAGCTGGGTAGGCTGCACCGCTTTCAGCGTGAGGGCTCGCCGGCGATGTAGCGTTTCGGAAACAGGCGTGGTCAGCATCGATTCCACTGTCTGCAACACCCAAAACGACTCCTGAGGCGTTCAATCCCAGCGACCAGAAGGGGTGATGGTCAAGCATTCCGGCTTCCATCAGAGCCGAGGCTTGGGCGTTTCGTGCCTTTGTTGTAAGCACGGGCTCAATCCAAAGCACACCATCGGTTTGAAGCAGCGGCTGGAGGGCCATGGCGTTCGGTGCATGGACGGTGAATGAGCCGGGGAGGCTCCCTCCAACGTCAAGCGATGTTGAATGGATGGAGAGGCCATGGTGGGCCAGAGCGGATTGCACAGCTTCGATGCCGCTTGAAGGAAGGCGAGGCTCCAACAGAACACGGAAGTGCTGGGGTGTTGATTCGGTGGCGAGGGGCTCCCGGAATTGGGCCGTCTCCGACGGCTCCACCGTCACCCATGAAGGCCACGATACACGGGCTTCATCGGCCCAAACCAGCAGAGCATCGGAGTGAATGTTTCGCAGTGGCTGAACACCTCGATCTTCCAACATTGACCATCGTTGCGATGTCCACACGCCCTCATTGAGCACGAGTACATGCTCGCCCTTTGCAGGCGAGTACGTCTCGTCGGGGAGCTCCGGAGTCAGGCCCGACGCGAGCGGCGCGAGCAACAACACGACCATCCAAACGGCCCTCCACATACAAATCCCTCTTCTCCGTGCCTCCTTAATCTGTTTCCCTGCGGTCTCTTAACGCGCCAGCGCGTTTAAGGATGGATGGCAGGTCGGATGGCCCGATGAAGGCCTATCGAGTATCAGGAACCGCCCCGTTTGGCAGCCAACGCCAGCCCTTTTCCTACGACCTACCAGCTGAGGATGCCGATGCGGCGACCCACAAGGTCTACTCTCTGCTCGGCTCCCGTCACCGGGTGACCCGCCGAAGCATCAACATCGAGAGCGTCGGGGAAATCGACCCTCGCACGTCCACCGAACCCACCGTTCTCCACCACTTCCGCGACGAGATTGCCGCCAAAGGCGGACTCATTGCTCAAGCCGCAGAAGAAGAGTGAACTCGGCCGGCAACGCCGACCGCTCATTTGGAAAGGATGAACTCTCTTCCTCCCTTCAACGCTCGTTGGCGCGGGATTCTTCAACCCCAACCAACTCCGAGGGTTGAACGACATGGTGGACCGCGCCCAACTCCAGCGCTTGGCTCAGGAGGTTGAAACCCTCCGCAAGCGTCTCGAAGAAATCAATCTTCGAATTGAACAGGTCGATGTTGTTCTTGCTGAACACACCATCACCGATGCCGTCTTGAATACGCTTCTTGCCCACGATGCGGGCGCCAGCATTTCCACTCACCTCCCCATTGGCTCAGGCGTCAGCCTCCCCTACCGCCATCAAGATTCACAAGAGGGCACGGCCCTCGTCGATCTTGGCGCGGGGGTGTTCGGCGAACGCACATGGAGCGACGTTCGGACCTTAACCCAGCAACGACAAGCCGACATCCAACATCTTCGTGATGAACTCAAACAACAATCTGATCAGACGGAAGCCTCACTGGCTCAAGCTGCCCAATCGTTCAACCGCCTTGCTGAACAACTCAAACAACAACCCCCGGCAACTCCGGCAGGTCCGCCCACCATCGAAGCGCCACCGCCGGCGGACGAGGTTGTCGACGAATCAACATCAGAGCCCCAGAACCGCCGGCCTCGCCGTCGCGGAATGTTCGGTGGCGACCTGACATTGGATGATTGAGGGATGAGAATGGGGCTGTTTGATCGCTTTCGTAAGCGTGTACACGAAGTGGCAGAAGAGACCGACGACGCCGCCCTTTCGGTTGAGGAGGCCTCCGAAGAAGCGCAGGCCTTGTTGAATCAACCCGCCGCTCCAGAGGAGGATGATTGGGATGATGTCGACGAGGAACCTGCTCAACCCATGGTCCAAGAGACCGACACAGACGATGATGATGACTGGGACACATGGGACGATGACGAACCCATGGCCCCCGTTGTGCTGACAAAGAAGGAGCGCAAATTTCTCGAACGTCAGCAAAAAGAACGCAAAAAGCGGGAACAAAAGGCCAAGAAAGCCATGAAGAAACGAGGCGCCGTCGATGTCGCCCGACCGCAGGGCTCCAAAGTGGATTTGTCCATGATGCGCACCACCACCGGCCGACAACTCGTGCAGGTCCAACAGGCCCCAAAAGGCTCGAGTCAGAAAGCAGCGATTCAGATGCAAGACGGGCAAACCATCGACGTTGACCTCGGAGGCGGTGTTGTCGCTGAGGGTGGGCGAATCATCAAACCCGGCGAAGCCCTGGATAATTTGCTTGAAGAACTGGAATGGGTTCTTCTTGAATCTGATATTTCTCAACGTGCCACCGCCGCCATCATCGACAGTTTACGCCATGCTTTGGTCGGTGCCCGCCTCCGAAAAGGAGCGGATTTGGCCAAGGTTTTGGAAGCTGCTCTGAAGCGTGCCTTGCACGCCCTCCTCCAAGCCGGCTACTGGGATTTTGATGCAACGGTTGACGGCTTCATTGAAGCCGGCGACCTGCCCGTGGTCATCATGTTGGTCGGTGTCAACGGAACGGGAAAAACCACCACGGCTGCCAAAATCGCTCAACGGCTTCTCAACAACGGCCGAACGGTCATCGCTGCCGCTGGAGACACGTTCCGTGCGGGGGCGATCCAACAACTTGAGTCACATTGTGAACGGTTGGGCATTCGTTGCATCTCAAGTCAACGAGGAGGCGATTCAGCGGCCATTGCTCGCGACGCCATCGATTCAGCGAAGGCCAAAGGCATCGATGTGGTGCTGGTCGACACCGCTGGACGCATGCAAAACAAGACCAACCTGATGAACGAGCTCAACAAAGTGCGAAAGGTCACGAACCCTCATCTGACGTTGTTTGTCGGCGATTCTCTGGCTGGAAACGATGCCGTTGAACAGGCCCAGATGTTCCAAGAAATCATGCGGTTTGACGGCGCGGTTTTGACCAAGATGGACACCGATGCCAAGGGTGGTGCAGGCCTCTCCATCGCCTTTGCCACCGGTCGCCCGATCGTCTTCGCCGGCGTAGGCCAAGGCTACGAAGACTTGATGCAATTTGACCCAGACTGGTTGCTTGACCAGTTGTTTGAGTAGGGCGCAGGGAAGAAAAACCCCCTCCCCCTTCCACCCTTCATGGCCGATATGTTTGCCGACGAAGATTCCGCTCGTTTCTTTCAAATGATGCAAATGCTTCAGCGCTCGACGTTGCTCCAGATGGGGTATTTGCCCGACCAATCGGGCACCTTTCATTACAACATGGGCGAGGCTCGCGAGGGCATTGAAGTGCTCCGGATGTTTCAGCGAAAAACGGAAGGAAATTTGAGCGACCAGGAAACCCAAATGCTCCGTGCCGTCATCAGCGAACTGCAAATGCAATTCACTCAAGCACCTCAACGCCGCCGCCAGCGTGAAGAAGAACAGGCTCAGAGCGAAGTGATTCGCGAAACCTTCTCTCAACCCCAAGACGGCCCGGTTGAAGACTTGTCAACTGCGGTTGAAAGCGAGGAAGAGTAGCGGTTGTTTGATGAGTCATCGCTCCTTGCGTTGGGTTGATTGGCATGGGCTTGGTCACCGAAATCGACGATGATGCAGCACCAACGGTGCTGATCGTTGACAACAATCCAATGTCTTCGTTGCGCCTCTCCAATCTGTTCAAGACTCGAAATTTCAACGTCGAGGTGTGTGAAGATGGGGACCAAGCCGTGGACGAATACATCCGTCTTGACCCGGAACTTGTCGTGCTCTCACTGGACATTCCCTCCCTCGACGGCCACCTCGCAGCTTTGGAAATGCGGGAGCATGGTGGCGAGAGCCGAATCGTGTTCGTCGCTCCAACCCGGATGGCCGACCTTGCTCGAAACGCAACGTTCTCGGCCGGCGCGGTGACGTGGTTGCAAAAACCCATTTCAGGAGAGAGCCTCGAGTCGGCTTGGGCCACCATTCTCGGGCCGATTCCCGAAGCGCCCGGTTTGGACGACCTTGATGAGTTGTACCCCGACCGAATCCAAATCGAAGAGGACGCCGGCCCGTTGGCCATCCCCCTCCCTCTTCCGGCGTTGGGAGGGTTACCGCCTCTCGGCGAGTTACCGCCACTCGGTGAACTGCCCGTGGTCGTTCCGGTTGAATCGGATGCGGTCAAGCCAAAGAAAGGCAAAAAACGCCTCCTCTTGCTGGTCGTGATTGGCTTGGTGGCTGGAGCAGCAGGTTATGCTTACCAGCAGGGCATGCTGCCTGTGTGACGTCCACGGCCACGCATCGACTTCACAGAAGCAACGACCCAATTTGTTAATATCAATTCGTTGAGAGGTGTTACCCATGGACCGAAAACCGTTTCTTGCCCTCGGACTTTGTATAACGATGCTATTGGCCGGCTGCCTGAACGTTACAGAAAACGTTGAGGTCCCCGATGTGGTGCTACCCGACGATTGGTCATCCATCACGGCACGAACGGTGGCCAGCCCCCAGCTTTTTGCCTACGATGATTGCGAAGAACTGGAACAATCGCTCAAACAATCCATCGAAGAAGAATACAGAATTCAACTTCTTCAGGCTGTTTCCAACCCTTACTTCTACGGCTTTGGTTGGGCAGAGGATACTGAGATGATGGCGGACGACGGGGCCGTCGCCGAAGGAGCCAACAGTGCCCAAACCCGAACCGGAACACCAACGCGCGTTGAGGGCGAGGATTTCTCGGGCACCAACAACCAAGAAGCCGGTGTTGACGAAGCCGATTTCTTGAAGACCGACGGCTACCACATCTATTACCTCCAAGAAAACCATCTCCATATCCTTGGTGTACCTGAATTTGGCGAAATTGAGGCTGTTTCCAACGTCTCCTTGTCGGGGACGCCCGTGGCCATGATGCTTGATGGCGATCAACTCGTCGTGATTTCCCGAATGAGTCCATGGGGAATCCAACCCAACCATCCGGTGGTCGAAGCCATGGGGTGGGATGAGGGTTACAACGCGTGGCGAACCAGCAGCCTCACCAAATTTACGGTGTTTGACATCACCAACCGAAGTCAGCCTGACATCGAACGTGAATTGTTTATCGAAGGCAGTTACATCACCGCCCGGGAAATCAATGCAACGGTGCGGACCGTTACCCACGCATCAATGGACCTCCGGGGCCTCCAATCATGGCTTGAATTCCCCACGGGTTATTGGAACCTTGAGCAAGACGACCCCCTCCAACTTGAAATCCGTGAAAAGCTCGCTTACGAAACCATGGTTCGCAACAGTCAGGTCCTGGACGACCTTACCCTTGCCGACTTGATTCCACAGGTGTATGAATACAGCGACGGCGAGGTGAATGTTCACCTCATGACCGACAATGCTTGCAGGGAGTTCGTCGCTCCCGAAGACGGCATGAACCGGGGCATATCCAGCATCTTTTCTCTCGACCTTTCGTCAGCCGATTTTGATTACGAAGTGGACCACATCGTCGGCCCTTATCCACAAGTCTACGCTTCTGCAGATGTGTTGGTGTTGGCTGAAACCGCCTTCAATTCTTGGTGGTTCTGGGGCAACGACGATGGGGAGGAGATGACCAACCTTCACACCTTTGACATCAGCGCCCCTGATGCCACCCTCTACACGGGTTCAGGACGCGTCGCAGGGACGGTTCTCAATCAGTTTTCGCTCTCTGAACATGAAGGCATCCTTCGTGTCGCCACCACCACAGGGCAGTGGAATCGTTGGTGGATGGAAGACCCAGAACCCATGTCCTCTCAACTTGTGACACTTGTACGTTCCATGGACGCCGACACCCAAGAGCAGCGTTTGGTCGAAGCAGGTAAGGTGGATGGCATTGCACCGGGTGAGCGAATTTGGAGTGCGAGATTTGATGGCGACCGGGCGTACATTGTCACGTTTGAACAAATAGATCCGCTCTGGGTGATCGACGTTTCCGATGAAACCAATCCGACCATTCTCGGCGAACTGAAGGTTCCAGGAGTTTCAACCTACATCCACCCACTTTCTCGCGACCACCTGCTCACCATCGGACTCGCACCGGCGAATGAAGATGGGACGGGTCTCGACTGGTCGGGGACCCAAATTTCGTTGTTTGATATTGCCGAACCCACCGACCCCCAACAGGCCGACGCCCTACGTCTGTCGCCGGTTCCAACGGACCAGGCCAACATGTGGATGTGGTCGTGGTCTGAGGCAAGCTACGAATCAAAAGCATTCCAATATTGGGCGCCCAAATCAATGCTCGCCGTCCCTCTTTCCACCTACCGGTTCGTTGAATCCACTCCATACTCATGGGACTACGAGTACATTTCCAAACTTATGCTGGTCGAGGTGAATGAAACCAACGGTTCGCTCTCCATTTATGGAGAAGTGGACCATTCATCGCTGTTTCAATCCCAGGGTGAGCGTTCTTGGTGGGACAATCGAGACATCCGTCGCTCAATTTTCATGGGCGATTTTGTCTATGCCATTTCTTCCGCTGGCATCACCGCTACCAATTTGACGACGCTTGAAGAATCGGACCGAGTCAACTTCCCACAAAGCACAGCCTACGACCGATATGCCCACGACGACGCCATCGCTGAATCCGAGGGCGAGGAATGGGANGAAGANCGGGATGAAGAACGGAACGGGATGAAGAGCGGGAAGAAGAACGCAATGAGGAGCGAGATGGCGAAGGAGGGCGCCCCACAGGGGACGATTCCGAAGGCTCCTCATCATCCGAACCTTCCCGTGATTGAGGGGCCATTTACCCCTTGGTCCCGTCACCACCCTCTTGAGCCACGGCGTTTTGAGGTGGACCATGCGCACAGCGGTGGCCACGTTTGGCTTCGGTCGTCCGGACCATTTCGAGCGCATGCTTCGTTCACTTGGAACATGCCCTGAGGTGGCCGATGGGAGCGTTGACGTGTTCCACTTTCTTGATGGAGGGCCAGGAGGTCAGCACGAAGCACTTCGTGCCGTCATCGAACAAAGCGGAACGCCGTTCAGCGAAATCGTGGCCCGCTCCTACAATTATGGTGTGGGCCGCCAACTCATTTCGGCTCGTCGGGAATTGCTGGACGAACGCGGCTACGACCGGATGGTTCTCGTTGAAGACGACATTGAATTGAATCCCACGTACCTCACGACACTGCTTCGCCTGTCGGACTGGGCTGAAACCTATGCAGACGTTGGCACCACTCAAGTCTGGAACGTAGAATCGGGGTCAAAGGACGAACTTCAACCACATTTGGACCAGGTAGAACTCACCCATCGGCATTTTGTCACCTATTGTTTGACCAAGCGAACCTGGGATGCCATCAAGCCAATGCTCTATGCCTATGAGCAGAAATTTCTTCTCAAGAAGCCGTACTCAAAGCGCCCCCATTACCGAATCAGAAGCTTCATGCGAAAACATCTCAAAACGGGTCAAAAAACGCCCGATGGAAAGCGATTAAACCCACCAAAAGAAGCCGTTCACAACCCCTTCCCGAGCATTCGATGGCGCAGCACACCGACGAGCCAAGACGCCATCACCTCACTCGCCCTTCACGTGGCCGGTCTTCACCGCATCACGACCCGAGTTTCTCACGCACATTACTACGGTGAAACAGGGGTTCATTGCACGCCGGAACTTTACGACTTTATGGGATTTAACGACCAAGGCTGGTGGCAATGGAACACGGCCCCCACCTCGTTTTCTGTCCGATACAAAGACGACCAAGGGCGTTGGCTGCAGTCGGTTTATCGGTGAGTGAGGACCATGGTCACTACGATTGGTTTGGTTGGATGTGGTCGTTGGGGCTTCAATCACTATACGACCCTGGTTGGGTTACGAGCTCGAGGTTTTGTTGATCGGGTAGTGGTTTGTGACATTAACCCGTCAGCCTTGATGGGGCTTGATGCCGATGAAACATACACCTCGTTGCACACCATGATGGAGGATGAAGACCTCGCCGGCGTGGCTGTTGTCACGCCACCAAACACCCACCTTGAACTGGCTGAAATCCTCATGGCGGAGGACATACCCTTGTTTGTCGAAAAACCGTTATCTGACGACCATGAAGGCGCCACGGCCTTTCTGCGCAACCTCCCCGAATCAACGATTTTAATCACCGGCTACCTGTTGCGTCATCACGCTGGCCTTCAACGCATGAAGGCCGCCATTGAAGACCGGGAATTGAGCGTGGACGTGTTGAGTTATCAACGGCGGACAAAACGGCCAAAACCCGTTGGAATGGATGCCGTATCCACGCTCGCAGTGCACGGCCTTGATGCAACCACCTTCTTGCTTGGGGCGCCGTTGATGTCCATGGACATCACCCAATTCAAGCGTTCTCCCACCTCGGCTCAAATCTGGCTCCATCACGAGGGTCGGACGGTGCTCGTCGATGTGGCCTGGGAAGCGGAAGAGGAACAACGGCTCATCGGAGTTCAGGGGACCCAGCGAGGGGCAGTGCTTGACTTTGGAACCGGGGAGTTCTCATGGCACGCCGAAAGCGGGTCTGATGAGAAACCGCTTGTGGAACATTTCACAACAGAACCACTTGAACAAGAATGGCTGTATTTTCTCGAAAAGATTTCAGGACAAACACCTTGTGTTTTTCCTCCGACCTCGGACCTTGTGGACATCAGTGCATGGCTCAATGAACATGGCGGCCATGAATCCGCTTAATGCAAACACGCCTTTGCGAGAATTGAAGAATGCCATGCTCTTGGGTGATTCCATGGGCCTCTCTATGACCACCGTTCAGCGCATGCTTGGCGCAAGTGCCATCGCAAGCTTGGGCGTTTGGTATTTGCAAGGGGCCGTTATGGACGGCGTCCTCACGCTCATCGCACTCTCCGCTCTGACCGCTTTGATTTGGGGTCTTTCCGAAAGAGAAACCACGTTTTCTTACCTGAAACTTTCCGGTAGCGGCCCGTGGAACATGCTCGCTATGGTGGCGAGCATCGTGATCTTCGCCCAACTCTCAATTTCAATTTGGGCCTTCCCCACCGTTGGCGCTTACCTCCTTTCACTGTCGTTCATCGGCTCGTTTTGGCTAACGGGCTACATGATTCAGCCGAACGGCGTCTGAATCCCATTCCAAGGCACTGCATGGGGCGAAATGTCAAGGGCCGGCGGCATCGACCTGCGGTTCAATGGCAACCCACGGTGACCACCCAACGCTTCCAGACCATCTTGAGTCTCTGTTGATGGAGGATGTGCATACCGTCTTCCTGAAAGCGGACTGCCCGCCGCGCGTCAAGCGCGGGGCCATCGGCTCACTAAGGCTGGTCGAGGTGGAGGAATCAACGACCACATGGGACACCCTGCAGCTTGAGCAAGCCGAAGAAGACCTCATGGCGATTGTTGAAGAACACCGCCACCGAAGCGACTGCTTTCTCGAGATTGACCGAAAAGGATGCCGAGTTCTCCAGTTAGGTGATTTGCGCATCACTTCGGCTTGGCCCCCCTTCTCGGATGCCCGTGAAATTACGATTGTACGGCCTGTCGCAAAGTTAAGTCTCGGCGATTATGACTTGGACGAACGGTTGATTGAACGCCTTAGAAATCATCACCGGGGCGTCTTCATTTGCGGCCGCCCTGGTTCAGGAAAGACCACCCTCGCCCAAGCCATTGCCGAGTACCTTGACACCGACGTTGGGGCCTTGGTGAAGACCATGGAGGCCCCGCGAGACCTCCAACTCGCGAGCCGAATTACGCAATATGCTCCGTTGGAAGGAGACCTTGAGAAGACCGCCGAAATCATCTTCCTTGTTCGCCCCGATTTCGTCATTTTCGATGAGGTACGGCGGGCTCGCGATTTCGAAATCTTTGCCGATGTCCGCCTCGCTGGTGTTGGCCTGTTGGGCGTGACCCACGCCAATTCAGCCTTGGAAGCCATTCAGCGGTTGATTGGAAAGGTGGAATTGGGTTTGGTCAGTCAAGTCTTGGACACCATCCTTCACGTCGAGTCCGGTAAAATTCAACAGGTGTTGGAATTGCGCATGACGGTGAAGCCGCCAACGGGGATGCAGGAAGAATTGGCCCGGCCGGTCATTGAGGTCGTTGAATTCCCAAGTGGAAAACTCACCCACGAAATGTTTGCATTCGGCTCAGAAATCGCCGTTGTGCCCCTTGAAGGCCGGACCTCCGCCGATTTGTCTCCGATCAAGGCGATGGCCAAAGAACGGATTGTGGAGACGGTCCGCCAATGGGTGGGTGTTGATTGCCAAGTCCGATTTTCAAGCGATTCCTCAGCCGTCATTTACGCCCCGGCGAACATGATTTCCACGTTGGTTGGGCGCGGCGGTGAAAACGTCAAGCAATTGCAAAACGAACTCGGTGGCATGCGTCTCTCCATCGAATCGTTCAATGACATGCCGGAGGGCATGGAGCAGCCAAATGCATTCTGGCAGGATAAACGGCGGAAGGGAAACGCTTGGGAAAACCCACGCCGGAAAGGAAAATCGGCACGCCGTCAACAACGGAAAAGATGAACATTTATTGCCGTCGTATTGTGGATTCCACACCATGATAATGGGGCATCCTTTAAATGTCAACCTTCAAAGGTCCAACCAGTGAGGTCTTACTATGTCCGATGAAACACCCACCCCCGCGCCCGCCGCCAGCGGTCTAGCAGGCTTTGTGCTCGAAAACCGTTCTTGGATGCATATCGCCTCCCTGCTCATGATTGTGTACGCCGTTTGGGCCGTCATTGAAGTGTTCTCAAACACGTGGTTCCATGACCTCCAAGCTCTGACCATTTTTGAAACTGGAACGGAAACAAACGTCAATCCAGACGATTTGCAACGCAACAACAGCGGCATGGTCATTGCCTCTGGCGCCGTCTTCGGGTTGTTCGGATTGTTTGCGCAGTACGTCTATCGTGGCGCACCGCTTGTTGACTCCTCCATGGCTGCTGCTGCTGCCATGATCCTCGACCAGGCCACGGCCGACCGAGTGTCCGAGGAAGACATCATCTCCAAGGCTGAAGAAGCCGCAACGGTTGCCGCTGCAGAAGTGGCCAAGGAAACCGCCGAAGACACCGTCATCGAAATGCTTGACCCCGATGCGGCTGAAGAAGAGGCTGAAGAAGCNGGCGAAGAAGAGGCTGAAGACTANCGAAGAGGANGCCGAAGAATGNAACTGAAGAAGAGGAAGCCGAAGAAGAATCCACAGAAGAAGAGGCCGAAGAAGAGGCTGAATCTGAAGAAGAGGAAGCCGAAGAAGAAGCNCCTCCNGAAGAAAAGAAGAAATTTTGAGGTGAAGAAAAATGTGGGAACATCGCAGCGTATCAGACAAATCATTNAANGAAACNNNNCGNATTCTNCCCANCGAGACNTACGTCAANNTGATGGACGAAGTTGAAGCCGTGGTCACACGAGCNCAGGACGACAANTTCGACNNNGANACGTTCATGACCTACATCCCNCGNNAGGGNCCNTGGGAAGAAATNCCNNCATCNGACCACTCNCGTGCNGANGCNCGTACNCGCTACATNGGNCCNGCNACNGCCAANCTNNTGAACACNAACNTGGTGCTNGGNTCNTCGTGGATTGACTCGGACCGNTTCAAGTNCGANCGNCGNATCACCAANCTCTCNGANTACCTGAAGCAGAAGACNATCATCAANGCNAACATGTGGACNCCCAANCANNTGTTCACCACNCAGACNTTCTTCTTNTGTTCNACNGGCGACGAAGAGCGCATGGGNGGCGCCATCNTNGAAGGCGACACNCGAAACGACGACNACCTGTTCCTNGGNACNGANGGCAAAGANTTCCCCGAGTGGGAAGTCATCCTTTGGGGCCTCGGCCACCGCGGGGTCGTCCCGGATTCTGACCCGCTCGACCGAGTGTACTACCCGTCGTTGATGCACCGAAACGTGTCCTTCAACAACCGCTTGGGCTGGACCCGATACTCTCCTGCCGGCTTCGGTAAGGACGCGTCCGGCTACCTGATGACTCGACCCAACACGTGGATTTGGCCAGCCGTCAACGGAAACCGTGAGACGGCCACAGCGTTCAACCTCCTCGTGAACCTCCCCGACCGTAGCTCATCGTTCGGAGAAGAAGGGATTTCTGACGTCTTCATGACGACCGGAAAAACCTCGCTCTACACCATGATGGGCATGATGCAATCCTCCACGGTGCGCCAAGCCTTCGGTGCGGGTTCTGAAATGGTCCCTCTTGAGTTCCACTGCATCGAGCCCGGACTTGACGAGTGGATCGGCAACTCCAGCGATGAAGACAAGTACAGTCGCCTGTTCGAAGTGTGCGCCACGCTCGGCTACGTTCTCACCGACCCCCAGATCGGAACCCTCGGTGGGGCCGCAAAGCGCCGTCGCCTCATCATGTACCCTGCCGATCAAGGCAACCTCCTGACCTGCGCCAACGCCAGTCAGGTGGCCGACCAC
>PAWY01000015.1 GCA_002714305.1 Methanobacteriota archaeon
TTCGGCGCCTGGAATCCAATCTCAATGGTTCTGGATTCGTTGGGCTGCAGGACCACGTCTTCAAGGCCACCAAACAAGGCGACGACCCAACCACTTGTGTTGAACCGGTCGGATGGGCTTGTCCCCGGAACGGGTGTTCCCTCTGCGGTGAGCGCTTGCAAGGTCATGTTGAGTGTGTTCGGTGTGTTCCCAACGTTTCGAACCACGGCGTTGAGCCGGCCATCTTGATTCGGCGCCACCTCCAGAAGTTCATCAATGTGGTCAATGCTGGCGTTTTTCTTCTCGTTCATCAACAGGTCAAAACTCCATGTTGAAGCCGCCTTGTCGAGTCCTGATGTCGCCGATAGGGTGAACCGTGGTCCTGCTCCTGCGAGGGGTGCACCGTTGACAACGGCTGGCACGTCAATCCACAAATACACGTAGGAGAGCGTGTTTGGATCCATCGTAATGTACGCTTCGTTCCCGTTGGTGTTGGGCATGTTCCAACCCCAAACCCATGTGGAGTCGGTTGAGATTGTGAAGGTCACATCATCGGAAAAAGTGGCGTTGTTGGTGATGTTGACCGCGACGGCAGTACGGACGAGTTCATCAACCGTGAAAGCCGTGAAATCATCAACTCCAAAGTTTAGGTTGGAGGGTGGCACAATGGCCACCTCCATGGCCACCGTCTCGTTCAACTCCGGGTCAAGGTCACTCGTTATTGAAAACGAAACGGTCAGGTTCTGGTAGGCTGCACCGGCAGGGGCACGTACACCAAAGGCGATTTGCCTGAGATGATTGGGTACCAAGAGTTCAGTCGTGGGCAGTCCAACCGTGGTCAAGGGTTCGGGAACCGAAAGCGGTTGAATGGTGAAGGCTTGGTTTTGCTCCGCTTTGTTATGGACGGTGATGTAGGTGCTGACGGTTTCGTTTTGATGCACATAAAGTTGGCTTGGGGCGGCGTAATCAAGGATTTCTGCCTCCCTTCCTACCTCTTCCGCCCAACTTCCAGCAAAGGGTAGCATGGCCGGGAGAAGGAACACGGTGAGAAGAAGAGCCCACCGCATGACTCGGTGTGGTTGTTATCCCCTATCAATGACTCCCTGTGTTGACCAAAACCTCGTCGTAGCATTCTTGTGGTCCACCCCGGTGGCGGAGTCATGCCCCCGTTTTGGCCTTTCAGAAAGAAGCAAACAATTGCTGAGGTAGAAGAGGAGCCGCCAGCCCCCATCGTCTACAAGCGTGGCGAGGACCCAAATGCACGGAAAACCATTGAAGCCGATTCAGGTGCATACAAAGATGCACTGGCCCTCTTCGGTGGAGGGTCTGAAGAAGTCAAGGCGGCCACCGACCAATCGGTCAACTATGACGGTGTGTCGGCGCAACCAACCGAAGCCACCAAGGAACCAGAAGCCTCGTTCACATGGGTTCACCATACCGATGGCTACCATTACAAGCAGCTCGCTGACGGAGCGTTTGAGCCCACGCCTCACACCAAAAACGACGACGGCACCTACGCACCGTATTCCTGATCGAACAATCGCGGAATCGGCCGAATCAACCCAGGGTGGTCTTGATTGGCATGGTTGACGTTGCGACTGACAGGGTAGCGGTTGATGGAGCCTGCCACAGGTGGATTGGGTAAGGTACCATCTTGAAGCCACGCGTCAAGGGTTCCGTCGTCCAATATCACCGGCATACGATGATGAACTTCGACGCAATCTTCGTTGGCCGCCTGGGTGAGAATGACACATGATTCAAGTGGCTGTCCATTCCCATTCCACGTGTCCCACAGCACAGCCATCATGGAAGGTCCATTCTTCACATGATGGTACCAGGGTGTTTTTCCTTGTGGGGTGGTCATCCACTCGTACCAGCCGTCAACCGGGACAACCCCTCGGCGATGTTCTGCAGCTGAATGAAACATCGGTTTGTCATGCATGGTTTCGCTTCGAGCGTTGATGGGTTCACGGTTGGAGGCTTTGGCCCATGACGGTCGGAATCCCCAACGCATCAACCTGAATTGGCGGTTCACTTCTCCTGTTCCGTCTTGACCCACCTCAGTAGCCACNGGGATGAGGCTCTGGGGTGCTANGTTCCAAGATGGCTCAAACGAAGTGAGGNCAGAAAGAGGCTCAGNTTCCATTTCCAACGCGAATTGGTCCATGGGTGTTGAAAGGGCAAACCTTCCGCACATGGGNACGCCTCANACAGGATCNGCAACGGCTTTCATGAGGGCACGCACATCAAGTTCTGCTCCGTTGAGCGGAACGCGTAGATCGTACTGAGACGCCACGGCCGGGTCCAATTCACCGAAACAGCCGACCCATTCTCCGTTGATGATCAATTTCGCACCCCGGCCGTTGAGCCAAGGGCCTTCACCGGCTTCCATCGGCGNGGCTTCCCATTGCTTCACNCCCAAGTCATTGCAGAGGGCTTGCATGCGTCCACGAACGGCCGCAAAGCCTCCACTTCGTTCAGCCGTGATGAACGCCAGTCGGTCGGTGTTTTGGTGGTCCCTCACCACCGTTCCGAGTTCGTAAACTGATTGGGGCAGGTCATGATGACGGTTCCCTGCNAAAAGTTTCAGCAGTCCNGGGAGGAGGTGCTGACGCAGGATGGTGTGGTCGACGGTGATGGGGTTGGTGATGGCCGTCACCTCATGGTTTGGTGTCCACCGCATGTTGGTGAATTGGTCGGCTTCGTTGGAAAGGGTGAGGGATTGAATCTGCATCATGCCCATGCCTTGCATGGCGTCTCGCAGACGTCGCCGCATATGGTGGTCTTCTCTTGGCTGTGCCGTGAGCGTGGCTTTGGGGACGTCTGTACCGAGGTCTTCGTATCCGTGGCCNATCGCCAATTCTTCAACGAGGTCCACAGGGTGAAGGAGATCNAATCGCCATCGNGGCATCGTAAACAAGAGTTCTGAGNTACCGGCNCTGGCCACGGCCATGCTGGNGGATTGTTCGGGAGCATCNTTGGGGGCGGGTTGACGGCCAACAAAGCAACCACCCATGCGCCCAATGGCGGTGTGTATTTCCGCATCAGAAAAACTTCTNCCGAGGAGGTTTTGAACCAATTCCTCTGGGACCGTGTGGGTTTTGCCTTCCCCCTTTGGCATGCTGATGTGTTCGCCCGTGCAGGAGACNATGTCCACGGATTCGATCGAACCACCTCGCTGAGCCAATTGAAGGCANACCAGCATCAATGACGCTTCACAAGCCCGCTCGTCCCAGCCGGTTACATCGACAAAGAAGTCCCTGGTTTNCGCAGTGACGGTGGTGTGTTCACCGTTGATGATGGGAGGGAACGACAAGACGTCGTCGTTTNGGTCAACGATAAGCGGGAAACGTTCCATGCCCTCAAGCAGGTGTGCGTATTCCACGCCCTTTGGATGTTCAAGCATGATTTCGNCCAACGTCATCGTNTTCTCACTGGCGAGTGGAGTGAATGAATGTGAACGTGGGACGGCCTTGACGCGAAAGGGGGGCGCAAGGTTCGCCAAGTCGTGAACGCCAATCGATGCCCTTTGGCGTCCTCGTCCGAGTGCNAAGTGGAGTTTTTCCTGGTGGTCCATGAGCCCCTTGATGAATTGCTCATTTCCCGCTGCGTCCTCCGGAACANCAACACCTCGGACGACTGCACCGTAGATGACCGGGCGGATGCCACTGAGTTCTTCATCCACCGTCANGGTGAGTCCGCTGGGTTTCACATTGAGGTCGGGTGTAGCCGGTGCACCGTGCANGAAATTCACCATGGCNTAGGCCAAGGTTTCACCGCTCAGNAAATCNGGNCGNTCNGGGAAGATTTCNATGTCCAATTGNTCTTCATTNCAAGCATCGATGTCCGTNCCAAGCAACGGGAGTTCATCGTTGACNTGTTCGATGTTGTGCTCATACCCTTGTTGTTTNATGAGGGCTTGAAGCAANGCTTGAGGGACAGAAATGGTGGGCATGANTCATCACCGAGCAAACCAATGGGGGAGAGGGCGTTCGTAGCCAGCCAGACGCAACCCACCGACGGCCGCTGTTTCATGGTTCAGCGCACGTAGGTGCTTTCGCTCAAGGCTGTCGATGCTGTTAACACCGATTCGGCGCAATTCAGTGGCCAAGTCCTCTTGAGTCCCTTGCAGCCAGTAGGCTATATCTTCAGTGTCAGCCATGGGGGCCGCGCAACNGACGATGTCAACCTCTGATGCCATTAAGACGGCAAGGTCGTGTCCGCTNGCTGCAAAGCCGAGCAAGAATCCAGTTTGAATGGCCTTGTCCGAGAGGTGTTCTTTCTTGGAGCGACCCGTTATTGGGAGCGCAGCAGCTTCAGAAATTCCGGAACCATCCTCGATGCGAGCGACGGCCAAGTCAAAGTGATGATGGGCAGCACGGGCATGCAGGGATTGAACGCGGCTAATGGTGTCAAGGAGCACGGCCGGAGCGTTTTCAACCGCCATTGAACGCAAGGCCACCATCAATCCATCGAGTTGTTCTGCATCCATTGGAGGGAGGTCGTTGAGGTCGATGGCAAACCCACCAGCGGAGGCCAAGGCTTCGGGAGTCGACAATAAGTTGGTTCGATTCACCATGAGGATGTCAACGGCTCGTGGCTGCTCTTCCACCATGGCTGGGTGGCGATTGAGGACGTTTCGAACCGCTTCATCGGCTTTCTTGTCGGGCGTCATGGTGGCTCCAGAGGTGAGGCAGGGCAAGAGTGGTAGGGGGAGGGCTAAGGACTGGACCTCTTCGGAAAGCCCAATCAAAGCCACGGTGTCAACGGTTTCGTACGGCATGAGTTGTTGGGCTTCGCTGGTGAGGCCGACGTTCGAGAGATCATCGCTTGAAACTGCAAATCCGGTTCGCTCAATATGGAGCCCTTCTTGCGGAATCAAGCAAACAGCATCGGAGGGTACATGCATGGTTTCATCGTCAAGCAATCCATTGATTTCGTTGAGTTCTTTCTTGGTGAGCGGCCGAAGAACAACNCCNGGCGGNGGNGTTGGNCAACGCCCGTTGATGACGATTCGTCCTCCGCTCATGCCAGCACCTGGGTCGGGTCCGACNTCGCCGTGCACGACGATNAGTCCACCTTCCATGCCTCCACCGATTCGAGGTCCTGCNGCNCCNCGAATGAACANGTNNCCNCCGGTCATTTCNGNACCNGCATCGCTGCCACATCCATCCATNACGGTNATGNTNCCTGCNGCCATTCGGTAGCCNACGAAGTGTCCAGCCATGCGTTCACAGACCACGGAAGTNCCNTGATTTGCGGCTCCAAGAAAACTGCCTGCATCACCTTGCAGTGTAAATGAGCCGCCTTTTCCAAANGCTGCNACCCACGACCCAAGGACACCGAGGGCCCGAAGGCGAGCCCCATCAGGAAGTGCTGGGCANAGNCCCANTTCTCCATCNTTNGGAACNGGGTCGCCGGCGTTGGTCCAACCNATTCNTAGAATNGCNTTTTGTTCAGCAGCGGCNATGAGNCGNGGNCCCAATTTTTCATTGATGTTCATTGAGCGNTGAACCACCGCATTCACATCCGCCATGAAGCATGGTCGTGTCTCCACCACAAATAGACTGCTATTCATGNTGTTCCTTGNTGGGGATTTGTCCAATCGTTTTNNTCACGCCGTGGTTGAAGAAGCCTTTATTGACGGCCTTCATGAGCAAGGCTTGGAGAAGGTTATGACCATCAAAGTCGCCATCAACGGATACGGTACAATTGGAAAGCGCGTGGCGGATGCGGTTGACGCACAGGACGATATGGAAATCATTGGCGTCACGAAAACCCGGCCTGCTTTTGGTTGCGACCTCGCCGTCCGCAAAGGCTTCCCGTTGTATTGCACCTACAACGATGCAGAAAAAATTGCTGCTTTTGAACCAGCAGGATATACCTGCCATGGTGGCTTGGACGACCTGCTCGCCGTGGCCGATGTCGTGGTTGATTGTTCACCGGGCAAAGTTGGCGCCGCAAACAAGGAAGCTTACGAAAAAGCCGGCGTGAAGTACATTTTCCAAGGTGGAGAAAAGCACGCCATGGCTGGTATGTCCTACACGTCTTCAGCGAACCACGCCGCNAACCTCAATGCGGCAGGGACCCGTGTTGTGTCGTGCAACACCACCGGATTGTCACGAACACTTGTCCCCCTCTACGAGCACTGTGGCTCATTGAAGGTTGAATGCACCATGATTCGCCGAGCTGCCGACCCCGGGGATTCAAAGAAAGGTCCAATCAACGCCATCAAACCTGTTCTCAAGGTCCCNTCCCATCACGGGCCCGACGTGATGACAGTGAAACCTGAAATCGACATCAACTCCATGGCGGTCGCCGTACCGACGACGCTCATGCACTGTCACTCCATTGTGGCGTTTTTGCCGGACGGTCATGGCCTCACAACCGAATCGGTCTTGGAACTGTGGAGCCAAAACCCCCGCATCATCATCATGAACGGTGCTGAAACGAACATCACAACCACGGCCGAAGTGATGGAATACGCCAGGGACATTGGGCGGAAGTGGGGAGACCTTCACGAGATCTTTGTCTGGGAAGACGGTGTGAAACTCGACGGNAATACGTTGTATTATTTCCAAGCGATTCACCAAGAATCCGATGTGATTCCCGAAAACGTCGATGCCATTCGAGCATTGATGGGGACAGAATCCGATTGGCGAGCCTCCGTGGCCAAGACCGATGCGGCCATTTCTGCCTACAACGGACTGTGAACAAGGTGGCTTAACCACAACACAGCCAAGAGATTCCTTCAAAAGCCTCGCATGGGTCCGAAGACTATGCTATCGAGAGCCTCGCTCTTGCTCGTGCTTTTCCTGTTGGTCTCAGCACCGCTTTCGGCCGTAGCAGAAGAGGCAACGACGGAACCGCAAGGTGGCGATTTCGAACCTTCCGAAACCACGCTATCTGAGCAGGAGCGATTGGCCTTGGCCGCCTCGCATTGGCAACGCATGCCCGAAGCGAGCATGGTGGCGACCTCATGGAAACCNTCCACNGGTCTTCTTCATCTCGCCGGTGGTTCATTCGACCCGACCATGCAAGATGGGCCAGAACTCCCNGTCGATTATCAGCGAACTCACGACATGGCACACACCGGTATGGCCGTGGTGCAACTCGACCGACCGGACGGTACGTTGTTTGACCACCTCGTCAAAAAGCACGACCTCACGGTGTTGGACATCCTTCACGACGAAGGTTGGCTCGTCCGNTTACCACCCTCTGGCCCTTCAGTGTANCAGGAACTCAGCGAAGAAGAGGGTGTTCGTTGGGTTGGTCAACATCAACCCGGCTGGCGGGTCGCNCCCTCGCTTCAACTTCAGCCCGCTGGAACCAAAGCCCTCGCCATCATTCCAACNCCCGACCTGTCCGTTGGAGGCTATGCTGATTTGGCCACCGACATCGTGAAGTTTGGAGCGATAGAAGCGTCGTGCGATGCTTGGATGTGCCATGCAGCGGTTGACCCAAGCACCGCCCGTACACTCGTTCGGCATTTGGCTCACGATGGGCGCATTTTGTGGACCGAAGCTTCTTCCGAACTTCGAGTTCACAATGCCCTTGCTTGGTCCATCGCCGGTGTTCAGGGCGTCGCCAACAACGCAACGTTCACCCTTGATGGTTCAGGAGAGATGATCGCCATCGCCGACACGGGCCTTGACCAAAACCATCCCGACCTCACGGGCAGGGTTGCGGCGACTTATACCCAGTTTGGCCTTGACCCTTCACCAGCCGACAGCAACAGCGGGCATGGCACGCACATTGCGATTTCGGTGCTTGGAAACGGCACCGGAGATGCTGCTGCTCGAGGCGTTGCTCCTGCGGCGAACCTCGTCATGTACGCCCTTGAGCACGACCCCACGGGGACGTTTGGCCGAATCGGTTCAATTTACGATATGCTCAGGGACGCTGAACAAATGACGGCTCGTATCTCCGTNAATGCTTGGGGCCTGAACGGAAATTACGGCCAATACACGGCAGATGCTCGTTCGGTTGACACCTTCGTTCACGACCGAAAGGACTTGACGCCCATCTTTTCGGTGGGCGACCGAGGCACTTCCGGTGCATCTCAAGTCTCTTCACCGGCAACGGCGAAGAACGTGATTGCTATCGGAGCATCAACCACCGGGGCTTCAGGAACACCTGCAGCTGGTGCCGTGGTCAACTTCTCTTCGTTGGGCCCCAGTTTGGACGGTAGGGTCAAGCCCGACCTCGTCGCACCTGGTGTCGCCATTTGCTCAGGTCTCGCAGAAGAGGCAAAGAACCCAGCAGGTCCTTCGTGNCTCTCCGGAACTCACGCCGATGGAAACTCCTACTACATGTCCCTCAGCGGAACCTCGCAAGCCACGGCCATCGCTGCTGGTGTTGCCGGTCTTACCCGTGAATTCATTCGGGAACAAGTCGGGGTTTCATCTCCATCCAGTTCCCTGGTGAAAGCGGCCATGATCAACGGTGCTCGCGACTTGGGCGCGCCCGANATTCCCAANGCCGCTGAAGGTTGGGGTGAAGTTGATCTTGAACGCACTGTCCTCCCCATGGACGGTTCAACGCCCCTGGACACGTTTGTTGATGACAAGAAAGTCCTCTCTCCCGGTTTTGGATTGCTCTATTCCTTTTCCATTGATCCATCTCATGGTTTNGACTTGACGTTGGCTTGGACCGACGAGGCGGGCAGCGCCATCGCCTCACAAAGCCAAGCCCGATTGGTCAACAACCTCGATTTGGTCCTGGTCGGGCCCGACGGTACCGAATGGCTCGGCAATGATTTTGCACAGGGCTTCACCACCACCGGAGGGACCTCGGACACGGTCAACAACGTCGAACGCATCCGTGTTGCNCCTGGTACGCTCCCTGCCGGGGCCGGCGATTACATCGTCAAGGTTCTTCACCGAGGTGGTACGCAACAGGACTTCGCTTTGGTCATGAGTGCCGTCGCCACACCGACGCCACAACCTGACTTGGCNGTCTTTGATGGAAGCATTCTTTCCTCTTCGGAAAATCCACTCAAAAATGATTTGATTTCCATTCGCCTTGCTTGGGTCAACCAAGGCACAAGCACCACACCTTCCTTTGACATCATGTTGGAAGACACCACCACCCAAACGGTTCTNTCAACCGCTACACGGCCCGCTCTCGGTCCGGGAATGATTGACTCCTACACCATTTTCCACCAATTCACTACCACCGGAGTGCACACGCTCCGCTTGACGGTTGACACCGGTGGTGTCGTTGGTGAGATGAACGACGATTCAACCGGTACCAACAACAACGTTTGGACNCAAGACCTTGAGGTCATGGCACTCGGTGTTCGTGTGGTGGTGGAAAACGAGGACGGCAGCATCCCTGAATCCTCGGAAGACCGGGCAGCAAACGCCATGATGACCCTCGATGTTCGCAATGATTCCGGCATTGATGTCCCGCTTTCCATTCTTCACGAGGGGACCGGCAACCAGTCCGTTTTGCTCTCCGCAACGATGGTCCAAATCCCTGTGCCGGGACGGGAGAACTTCTTTTTGCCAAGCCCTGATTTGTGGACGCGTTCATTCAACGAGTCAAACTCGTTCGTTCTGACGGCTCAGGGCACAACCACGGCCAACAAATCGATGAATCTCCGTTTGGAGGACATCGATGCCGATTTGACCTCCGACCCATCCAACCCTCGCTATGTCCGGTCGGGCACGTATGTCCTTGAGGTCACCGCTCGCTACGAATACCAGCCGACGGTGGCNCACACCCAACGCATCACGGTCGAGGTAGAGCAACTTGACCAGGTTCAGGTGGTCGCCGCCGGAACCTCAGGNCTTGAAGCCATACCGGGGTCTTCGAGTGTGTTTTCAATCTCGGTTCGCAACACCGGCAATGCTCCCGCCCAATACAGCCTTGACTGTCTTTCTGAGCAACGGTGGCAGGTTATGTTGGGTACCTCGAATTCCTCACAGCTTGATTTTGAAGCCTTGAACATTCTCGAGTACCTCCCGATGTCCGTGCGTGTCTTTGTGCCCCTCGTNTCAGAAGGGTCTCCTGCGGCCGGCGACACCGATACCGTCACGTGCTATGTCACCTCAATGACCGATCCGCTGATGAACTTCACCGAAAGCGTCACCATTACGGTCCTCGCTCAGGAATCCTTTGATGTTCATTTGAAGGATGACAATGGACGTGTTGGTCCGAACCATCTGGCNCCTGATGTTGCGGTTGACAGCGGTCAACAAGTTCACATGAACATGACCATTGAAAACACCGGNAACATTGCGATTGACCTTGANGTTTCAGTGCTCCCGGACAACCCTCAGTGGGCCATTCAAGTTTCACATGATGGGGTAGAAGATTCTCGAAGAATCCTTCTCACGTTGGGTGCCGGTGAATCCACCAACGTGCGCTTTATTTTCGGCGTTCCACTCACGGCTGAAGAGGGTGATAGCAACGGCTTCACCATCCGCACAGAACGGTCCTTTTCCAATTTCAGACAAAACATCACCACGTTGGTGGTAAAAGACGAACTTGGAATTTCCCTCACACCACCTCTTGAAAACCGCATTGACACGATGATTTCTGATGTGTTTTCCTACGGAGAGTTCGTCGTTCGAAACACGGGTAACACCAACCTCGGATTGACCTGGACGCATGGTCTCGCNCCCGACGGTTGGTTGGTTGGTTTTGCCAATCCGACCGTTTATCTTGAACCACGGGAAGAAAAAGTGGTCCGTTTCGGTCTTATCGCCCCTCCACAAACTCCAATCACGGACAATGCTTTCGAGATGCTCATTCAGGTCAACGCAACCAACGATGGTCGTTTTGTTGAGGCGTCTGAGAGCATTGCCATCGGCGTGGTCGCCTCTGCTTACGGAAACATCACAGCTCAAAGGTCCGGTGATGGTATTTTACAAGGCATCTCCAGAGATGATGGGCAAAGCGAGACCTTCGTGGTTCGCAACGACGGTAATACACCNCTGACCGCCGACATGACCGCTGTCTTGTTGGATAAGGACAGCGAGAAACGTTCCGATTGGACGCTGGTGGTGAATCCATCGACCATCAGTGAATTGGCTGTCGGCGCGACCATCGATGTCGTGGTGACCCTCACGCCTTCCGAAGATGTAGCACGTGGAGGAGCGACGTTCATGCTCAATCTTACAGCTTCAACCGGTGCTGTATCAACCCTTGAGCGGGATGCGAGCGTTGAGCTTGCCACCGGTTCGAGTGGATTGTTCAGCATTCTCCCTCCCGCTGCAAGCGGAGCGCTTGTTCTTGTTCTTCTCGCAGGAATTCTTGTGTTTGCTCGCCGCATGAAGGCCTCGGGTGAGTTGGTCGATGACGGGGCATCTTTGGTGGCTCCAAACACCCACACGAATCCCGACATGCTTGGCGAGCGTCGTGATGAAGCACTGAATCTCGGTTCGGCTGTTGACGAATTGACCAGTGGTGAGGTCAGCGATGAAGAGATTGCCAAAGCGATCATGCAATCGATGGACCTGCCAGCTGTACCCGGTGCTGTACCAGCCGGTCTACCTCCCGCCGGGATGCCTCCATCAGCCGCTGTCCCCAAAGGTCTGCCTCCCGCCGGTTTACCTCCGGCTTCGATGAAGACCTTGCCAACCCTGCCTTTGCCAACTCCACAGCCAATGCCTGCCCCTCTGCCTGCTCCTGCACCCGTGGCCAACCAAGGCCCTCCATTGCCGCCCGGTGGATTGCCAGCAGGTTGGACCATGGAGCAGTGGCAACACTANGGACATGAGTGGCTCAACCGGCAAGGCTGATTCATCAAGATTGAAAGGGAGGATGCTTTCCACCCTCCATGAGCAGCATCGTATTGTTTGGCCCCCCTGGTGCAGGAAAGGGTACGCAAGCCCAACGCATCACNGATGATACCGGATTGCCGCAAATTTCCACCGGAGACATGCTTCGTGCCGCCGTCAAGGCAGGAACTCCGGTCGGTTTGGAAGCCAAGGGGTACATGGACCGTGGTGAACTGGTTCCCGACGACATCATCCTTGCCCTCATCAAAGATAGAATCCAAGAGCCGGATGCCGTTAACGGCGTGATGTTTGATGGATTCCCACGCACCATTCCACAAGCAGAGGCTCTGGCAGAAATGACCACGATTTCTCATGTTTTGTCAATTGAGGTCCCCGATGAGCGAATCGTGGAACGTATTTGCGGCCGTACCACTTGCGGCGTATGTGGAGCTGTCTTTCACGATGTATTCAATCCAGTCCCGGCCAAGGGTTGCCCGTGTGGCGAGTACCAAGAAAAACGCCGAGCGGATGACAACGCTGAGACCGTAATGAACCGTTTGTCAGCGTACCACCAACAGACCTCACCGCTTGCTGCTTGGTACGAAGAACAGGGATTGTTTCACCGAGTCGACGGCGATCGTGCGATCGATGACATCACGACGGATTTGCTCGCAGTGCTCAATTGAGGTGAGGATGTGGGTCGTCGCAGAAAGAGTCGGGCTGGAAAAAANGCCCAGCGGCGTGAAGCCGGCCTCCAAGCTCAGCATCACCTCGGTGCTCTTCTTTCCTCACCCAATGATTACCCCGAGGAAGTTTTGTCCTCTGCGGCCGTTCATGTCATCAAAACCTCCCAAAGGCACCGACTTCCTCTCCCGCCTCACATCAAAGAACTCGTCTGTCGAAAGTGTTGGTCTCATCAANCTTATTCAAGCACATTTCGCGTTCGAATCAAAGGCGGTCAACGCATCAAAACCTGCCTCAAGTGCGGCAGCATTCGCCGGTTTGGTGGCGGACCAAAACATCACCGTCGTCAACATCGGGGGTCCTGAAATGTCGGACGTCCCTGCCCACATCATGCGTCAGGCCAAATCCCATGACTTTCGTGCAAGCGTCCGAATAGGAAAGTCGGGCNTGTCGGAAACGGTTCTTGAGGAAATACGTCAACAACTCCAATCGAGGGACCTGGTCAAAGTCAAGGTCAACAAGGGATTGTTCGAGCGAGAACAACGAAGCGAAGTTTGGCAATACGTTGCCGAACAAACCGCCTCTCACCTCGTCCTGCAACGCGGAAACATCGGGGTTTTGTGGCGAAGGTAATCTNTGAGGAAGCAAAGGGTCAAAGGGTGTATTCATCCCCGTTAGCCTGCAGAGGCAGGTCCATGAATTCACATCTCTTCACCAACCGTACCCGTCAAATTGCGTTTGGACTGCTTTTGTTCATTGGAGCCATGATGGTGGCCAACCCCACACGGGCCGCAGGTGGAAGCGGCGTTGGATTGGACGTTCACATCAAGGATGGCCTCGAAACACAAGCCGTTTANGTTGGCCTCGCCATCCTCCTGGCCGTCTATGTCCTGATNATCTTTGAAACCGTTCACCGCACGCTTGCGGCGGCCGTCGGTGGCATCGTGGCCATGTTGGCTCTCAACTACTACGATACGGGTGACGCGTTTACCTTGGCCGAAGTCACAACCATGATCGATTGGGAGACCATTGGGCTTCTGTTGGGCATGATGGTGATGGTTGGAATTCTCTCAAACACAGGTGTTTTTGAGTATTTTGCGGTGCTTTCCTACAAGAAAAGCGGTGGTTCAATTTGGACGCTCGTGGTCATTTTGTGTTCCGTGACCGCNGTNCTTTCGGCTTTCNTGGACAACGTCACAACCATGTTGCTTCTCACGCCCGTCACCATCCAACTGGCGAAAGTGCTCGATATCAAACCCATACCTCTCCTCATTTCCGAAGTGCTGTTTTCCAACATTGGTGGTGCTGCAACCATGATTGGCGACCCGCCAAACATCATGATTGGTTCCGGTCTCTCTCCTGACAAGATCGCCACGGCTGAGGGTGGGAAATATGCATACATGTCCGAATACGGCGTCACCTTCAACGACTTCATCATTGAAATGGGTCCCGGCATCCTGATGTGCATCGTCCCCAGCTTCATGCTCTTGAAATGGTACTATGCGGATGAGTTCTCCGGTTCTCGTATTCGTGATGTGGAGGAACTTGAGTCCAAGTATGGAATCAAAGATCCACAGATGTTGAAAGTTGCCGGAGTCATCTTGTTCCTCGTGATCATCAACTTCTTCTTGCACCCCATCACCCACATCGCCGTATCGTGGATTGCTCTGGTGGGTGCTGTAATCATGCTCCTCGCCACCGACCGCCATGAACTTGAGGANCCCCTTCACCACGTTGAGTGGACGACGCTTCTTTTCTTCGCTGGTCTCTTTGTCTTGGTTCATTCGCTCCAATACATGGGTGTCATCGCTTTCATCGGCGAATACGTTGAGCGTGCCATCGCCTTCTTTGGAAGCGATACGGGAGACGGCCAGACGATTCGCCTCGCTGCTGCCATCCTCATCGTGCTTTGGGTTTCGGCCATTGCATCAGCCTTCATTGACAACATTCCTTACACGGCNACCATGATTCCAATCGTTCTTCAAATCGCTGACAACCTCGGCGATTACTTGCTTGGCCCNTTGATTTGGGCCTTGGCCTTTGGAGCTTGTTTGGGTGGGAACGGCACNTTGATCGGAGCATCGGCCAACGTCGTCACGGCTGGTATGTCTGAAGAAGCAGGCTACCCCATCTCCTTCAACGAGTTCTTCAAAGCGGGATTCCCCATCATGATTCTCACCACGTTCATCGTTTCACTGTACATGCTTCTCGTGTTCATCGTGGGCGGTGAAGACAACGCCACCTACGTGAAACTCATTCTNGTCGGCATCACCCTTCTGAGCATCATTGGTCAACTCTCCCGAGGACGCAGCAAAGGCAAGTCCTTCGCCGAGGCTTTGGTCGATGACGAAATGGACGGCATCGAGGAAATGGTCGTGGACGTGAAGGACAAGGTCATCGTCATTCTCCGTGGAGAAGAAGAGTAATCACAAGCAAGTCAGCGTTGACTTGAAGTCCCCCCGTCCCGAGGGATGGCTGGGGCAGGACCATGTTTGAGTGCCAAATCTGTGGTCTTCTCTCACTCGGTGGCACAGCATGTCCGGCTTGTGGCAGCCAACTCCGAAAGGACTTGTCCGCTGAGAACGCTGACGGCGAGGTGCTCCCCACCGAAGTTCCGGGTTTGGATGACGCCGCTGCGGCTTGGTACGACCTTGAGGGCATCGAACCGCCTACTGAGGAGGAAGAGCCGGTTGCAGAAGAACCCACAGGCAGTGCAGAAAGCCTTCCTTTTGGCTACCAAGGGGCTTCAACCGTCTATGCACCAACCCTCCCGTTTGGCATCGGAAGTTTTGCCGATGGCATTCCCTTTGAGGCTGGTGATGCAACGACGATGGAGGCACCTCCATCTCCAACAAATGAAATCGAGCCTCTCCCCGAGCCCACCGAACCCACGATTGAGCCTGAAGCAACTTCTGGTCCCGTGGCGGAGGTAGCGTCTCCATCAACACCCTCTTTGCCATCTGAAGAAGAGGATATGGTGGCCAATGACTCGCCCGAGGTTCCATCTTTCCCCGAACTCCCTGCACCTCCGCCCGCTCCATCAGCCAGTGAGATGAGCGATGAGCCTGTCCGATTGACCTCCGCTCGTCTCATCACCGCAGCTCCCATTCACGAAGAACCACCCGTCCCCGACTATTGGAAAATCGACGCTCAAATTCCGGATTACGAGGAAATCTACGGACAAGAATCAACCGTTGTAGAGATGGAATATTCCTCTTTTGACGACGATGTTGTGGTGTACGACCACACCCAAGATTCTCCTGCGGCTGTGTTTCATACCCCCCTTGAAGCGACACCGCAAACTCCTGCCAAGCGGTCAGTGAAATTACGATTGCATCCCGCTCAAGCCTTGAGCGTTGACGTTGGTCAATCGGAAGAACTTCAGGGGATGCTGAACGAAGGTTTCCAAGCCATGCAACGCAGCGACTGGTCATCAGCCGCTCGTTCCTTCCAACGAATGGCCGCTGTCCTCCCGTCCAATGCTGAAGTCTACAACAACTACGGAATTGCCTTGTTGCAGCGAGCGACGGCGATGCGGGATGGTGGAGATCCACAACAAGAAGTGGTGGCCGAAACCCAATTTGAGTCGTCGATCCTCGCCCTTCGAGAAGCGGCCAAGAACGCACCAACCAACGGAGATGTCCTGGTTAATTTGGCGATTGCGCTCATCGAGAGTGGGCGAGCTGAGAAAGCCCTCGGCATCATGAACGTTCACAACGCCCGAACTCCAGGCTCCGAAAAAGGGCTGAACACCGCCGGTGTAGCCATGTTCAACCTGGGTCAATTGACCCAGGCCGTGGAGACCTTTGGGAAGGCCGGCGAGGATGCCATCGTCTCTGGAAATTTAGCCCAACTTTCACCAAATGCGGCTTAAACGTCAAGAAAGCGATTCTTTCCTCGAAAAAGCAAGGACTGTAGCGCTTTCATGGGTCCTTCGTAGACCGATTTCTTCTTATACGGGTGGAAGGTCGGGTGGTTGCTTAGCACCCTGTCATGCCTGTCATGATGGGGGAAGGGCTGAGGAGAATCACCCTCGAGGAGGTGGTTTTCTGTTGAAGCCGAATTGGCATGACTAGATACCGAAGGGTTACTCATATGGTGTGGTAACATACACATGTGATGCTACAACCCAACTGGGGGATCGCTCGGCTCGAGTGCCGATGAAGGTCGTGACAAGCTGCGATAAGCTGCGGGTAGGCGCATGTATGCCTAAGATCCGCAGATGGCTGAATAGGACTTCCTGTTTCTTCGGAAACGGTCGCGTTAGCGATAGGGAACCCACCGAATTGAAGCATCTTAGTAGGTGGAGGAAATGAAATCAATTGAGATTCCGTTAGTAGTGGCGAATGAACACGGATCAGGACAAACCGAATCCCAAATCGAAAGAGAGGGAGATGTGGTTGGCAGTCTTTTGTCTAAGTCATGGAAGGAGAACTCGCCTGGAACGGCGGATCCATAGAGGGNGAAAGTCCCGTATCCGTACATGATATGACCACGTGACTGTCACAGAGTAGCATGCGTTGGAAATCGCGTGTGAATATGGGAGGCAGATACTTCCAATCCTAAATACAACTCGAGACCGATAGTTTACAAGTAACGTGAGTGAAAGCTGAAAAGTATCCTTAGCGGGATGTGAAAAGANCGTGAAACCAGTTGGGTACAGGCTGATTGGGCGTGAAAGCGAAGATATGAGCAGCGTCCAGTCGTGCGTTTAGAAAAATGCCCCAGGGAGTCTTGATCATTGGCGAGGTTAAGTGGTTGATCCACGTAGCCGAAGGGAAACCGACAAGTCCGCAGCAGTTTACTGTGAGGGACGAAGTGTGCTCGCTTGGAGTCAATGGTGGAGGACCTGAAGCCCGACGATCTATGCCTGGCCAGATTGAAGCCCGTTGAAAGATGGGTGGAGGATCGAACCGTTGCTGATCTGCAAATCGCTCGGACGAGCTGGGTATAGGGGTGAAAGTCCAATCGAGTTGGGCAATAGCAGGTTCCGCGTGAAACTACTCGTAGGTAGACGT